>WYEG01000055.1 GCA_009903935.1 Caldimicrobium sp.
GCAGAGGGCATGGATTTGATAATCTTTCCCGGTGATCATGCTTGGAACGGAGGCTTTGAGCGTCGTCCCAATCTGTTCAAAACGCTTACGAAAGGAGCCACAGATCATGTTGGCAAGCTCACCCGCCATGTCTAAAGCCTCCTCGTTTATTTCAGCTGGAGCCTCACCCAGCAAAACCTTCATGATCTCAAAAAGAAGCTCCCTTTCCACTGACACCACAAATGCACCTTGCACCTTTTCCCCGGTTAAACCGATGATGGCAGAAATCTCACCAAGGGCGGTGTTTTCCTTTCTCACCTCAGTTGCTTTAAGGTTTGGCTGTTTACCAAGATAGGTCCCTAAGACTTCAGAAACCGAGGCTTGGATCGCATCCGGTATGGTTAGCGCCATGGCACGTCCTCCAAATGTTTTAAAATTTCCTTAAAAAGCGTATCTATATCCCCTCTATCAGCCTCTATTATAATGTCCGCATACTTCTCGTAAAGTGGAGCTCTTTCCTTTATTACCCTTTCAACCTCCTCGACCAAAGAAAGGTCTGAAAGGGAGGGGCGGGTTTGCTCACTTTTAGAATCCTTGCTTATCCTTTTAATAGCCGTAGCGGGCGAAATTTTAAGATAGATGATGAACGCCCTATTCCGTAGCTTTTCCATAAGGTCTTCATGCAAAACGCTTCCCCCGCCAAGGGCAAGAACGCATCCCTTTTTTTCTATAAGGTCCTCAAGCACCTCCCTTTCCCTCTCCCTAAAGTAGCTCCAACCATACCTTTCAACCATTTCCTTTATGGATAGACCAACCCTTCTTTGAACCTCATCGTCAAGGTCAAGGAATGGAAGGTTTAGTCTTTCCGCTAAGAGCTTGCCAAGGGTTGTTTTCCCTGCCCCTCGAAACCCGATTAAAATTATCTTATCCCAGGTCTTTTTCATAAATTTTGAGCGTAGACGCTTTCCAAGTGCTCCCAAAACTCTGGATAGGACTTTTCAACGCAGGCTGGGTTCTCGATGATAAGACCAACGGATCTTAGACCAAGGATGGCAAAGGACATGGCTATCCGGTGGTCATCGTAGGTGTTTATCCTTGCAGGCTTAAAATCTTCCCTTCCCTCGACCACAATACCATCCGGTAGCTCTTCAACTTCAACGCCAAGCTTTTTAAGCTCCGTTGCCATAGCCCTTATTCGGTCCGTTTCTTTGTAGCGAAGATGGGGTGCACCACGGATTACGCCCTTACCTTGCGCGCAGGCTAAAAGAACGCAAAGAGTTGGGAAAAGGTCCGGACAATCACCAATGTTAAACTCGCAAGCCTTTGGTCTCCCCTCAAAGGCTACCTTAACCCCAAGAGGCAGGACTTCAATCTTAGCCCCCATCTCCTTTAAGAAAGTGAGATGGGCAACATCAGGCTGGGATGAAGTTGCTAAATAGTTTTCAATGTAGACCTCTCCTTTTCCTAAGATAAGGGGGATGCTCAAAAAGTAGGAGCTGCTTGAGGCATCGGCAGGGACTTCATACTCTGTTGCCTTATAAAAGCCCTCCTTAACCCTAAAACCACCGATAACCCTTTCCACATCCACGCCAAAGTGTTTCATCACCTCGATGGTCATCTCTACATATCCTGCAGACAAGAGCTCACCCTCAACCTCCACAGTGAGCCCACCGCTAAGGTAAGGACCGATTAGCAGAAGGGCTGAGATAAACTGACTGCTTACATTCCCGGGAAGCCTAACTTTTCCCCCTTTAAGCTTTCCCTCATATATCCTTAAAGGTAGATAGCCCTCTCTTTCTAAGCATTCGATGTTTGCTGATAAGGTTCTTAAGGCAGAAATCAGAGGGGCAACGGGTCTTTCGTGAAGCCTTTCTTTGCCAAAAACTTCAACAAATCTTCCCCGCCCAAGGCTGGCATAGGCGATAAAAAACCTTGTGCCCGTTCCGTTGTTGCCAAGGTAAACCTTTTTTTCAGAAAGGTTTGGTCTCCCAGCTACGCCTTCTATAATGAGGTTGTTCTCAGAAAAAGTTGCTTTAACTCCAGTTGCTTCTAAGGCTGAAAGGAGAAGCCTTGGGTCTTCGCTTAAAAGGGGGTTTATAATTCGGCTTTTTCCAGCGGCTAAGGCTGAGCAAATAAGAGCCCTTTGGGTTAAGCTCTTCGAGCTTGGAACCCTAAGCCTTGCCCTTTTGAAATCTCTAAGCGGTTTTATCTCCTTTTCTGGGAGCAAAGTCAACCTCCATGCTTAGGATTTCTTGGTAGAGGGATTTTCAGGGAGACCCCTCCCTTCGGTCGGGGTGACAGTAGGGTGATGGACGGGGTGACAATAAAGCGTTAAGACTTCTCGATAGAGGGCTTCCCTCATCTTGTCAACAGGGGGCATAAGTCCAGTCCAAAGCTTAAACTGCTCAACCCCCTGATAAAGAAGCATCTTCAAACCATCTATGGCAATTTTGTTCTCTTCCTTGGCCATGGCAAGAAGCTTTGTCTTTAAAGGCATATAGACAGAATCCATAACGACAGAGAAGCGCGAGACAACCTCTTTAGCTACTGGAGAATCAAAGCTTTTTAGTCCAACGCTTGTGGCGTTGATAAGGATGTCTCCATAAGCTTCGAATACATCCTCCCAGGGATAGGCTAAAACGGAAAACCTTTCTGCTACCTCCTTTGCCTTCTCGAAAGTGCGATTGTAAACAACTATCTCCTTTGCGCCAGCATGGATCATAGCGTAGATGATGGCTAAGCTTGCCCCACCTGCCCCAAGAATAACAACCCTCTTCCCGGAAGGAGAAACTCCGACCTCCTCAAAGGCTTTCAAGGCACCTATCCAATCGGTGTTTGTCCCAAAAAGGCTCCCCTCGCGGTTTATTATCGTGTTTACAGCCCCAATTTCTTTAGCTTTCCTATCAATCTCATCAAGATACTTCATCACCTCTACCTTATGCGGAATAGTTACTGAAAGCCCAGAAATGCCAAGGGCTTTAACTCCTCTTATAGCGTGGCTTAAATCCTCAGGCTTAACAGAAAAGGCACCATAAACCGCTTTAACCCCAAGCTCTCGAAAGGCAAGGTTGTGCATGACCGGAGATAAAGAATGGGAAACAGGATAGCCGATTATTCCGTAGACCTTAAACATGAAGTTAAACCCTCATAGAGGCTTTTTGCTGATATGATGTCAAGTTGACCAGGTGCAGTCCCCGCATCTTTACTTGCACTAACATAAGTAAAGGGTGCGCCAAGGATTAAGCTTACTATCCTTGTCCAGGAAAGCTTCTCTCCCATACCAAAGGCTACAACCTCAATACCCAGCCTTCTCCCATAAGGGATAAGACTTAAGAGACGCAAACCGTCCTCAGGCTTTTCGGAAAAACAAACAACCTTGGCTAATTTTACGGAGGCTTGGCTCAGGCTCTTCATTAGCCCCTTAAGAGCCCTATCATTAGGTGTCCCATGAAAATCATGAAAGGAAACAAGCGTCCTATCCAAAGGGAAAGGAGGATTGCCGTGCTTTTTTATAAACCTTTGCAAAGCCTTCCATTCAAGGTCAACAAGGTAAGCCCCCATCTCAAGACAATGCTTTAGGATTTTTAGCCTTTCTTCCTCAGGAACATGCCTTTTTCCCCCTTCCTCAGGAAGCCTACAGGTGAAGATAAACTTAAGAGAAGGGGCGCCGTCCCGAACGGAGTGAGGGATGCCTCGCTCCGCTCGGCATGACAAAGTAGAGGGAGGGCATGACAGAGTGGGGGGAAGGCTATTCGCTCGGCATGACAAAATGAAAAAAGAAATACTCTCAGGCGAGAGATCATCCTCTAAGTAATCAAGCCTAATTTCAAAAAGATGGGTAAGACGCTGTCCCGAATGGAGTGAGGGATGGGCGTTCTTTTTAACTACCTCTAAAGTTTTACTCCAGGTCTTTTCCCCGACAGAAAGGCAAAACATCAAATATAGCTTCTTTAAAGTTCAAAGGTTGAGAGATAATCAAATATCATCCTATCGTATTCGCTGGTAAGCTTAAAAACCTTTTTGGCAAGGTAAAACCTCGTCTTAAGCGTTGTGTTTCCTTGAGACTTAATCTCAGAGAGCACTAAAGGATAATCGGCAGGGTCAACAACAACCGTCACATACTTGAAGTTCTTTGCACTTGCCCGAAGAAGGGTTGGACCACCTATGTCAATGTTTTCAATGGCGGTATCAAGGTCCCCCTTTTCTTTTACTACCTTGTCAAAGGCATAAAGGTTCACTACCACAAGGTCAATGGGCTTTATTCCCTGTTCCTTGATTGTCTTAACATGCTCCTCATCATCTCTTTTGAAAAGGATGCCCCCATGAATCTTAGGGTGAAGGGTCTTAACCCTCCCGCCAAGGATCTCAGGAAAGCCCGTTAGCTCAGATACATCAACAACCTTTACTCCACCTTCTCTTAAGGTGCGAGCAGTCCCACCGGTTGAGACGATTTCAATGCCCAACGCTTCAAGCTCCTTAGCAAAATCTACAATCCCAGATTTGTCCGTAACACTTATCAAAGCCCGCTCAATCCTACCCATAGCCAACCTCCACAGCTAATATTTCATAAGAGTTTCAGATGTTTTAAAATTTCTGCTAACCTTTCATCAAACTTAGAATATTCCTTCAAAGCGTTTATCCAATCAGATATTCTATACTTGTCCTCAAGCTCTCTTAAAGCTTCTTCCTTTGCTCTATCATTAAAGGTCTTTCTATCCCAAAGTAAAAGCCCTACGAACACTCCGCATAATCCCCCAAACACAGCAAGCATACCTATAGGTAACTTTTGAATAAACTCAAGCCTTCTGTTTAATTCTTCAAATCGTTTATCTATATCTTCTACATTTGCTTCAAGCCTTGTCAATCTCATTTCGATGTTACTCAATCTCTGGTCTAATCTTTCTATCTTCTGTTCTATTTTTAATAATCTGTCTTCTTTTCCAAAGACTTTGAAAGGGAACAAGAAAAGGGTTATCAACATTAAACACATTAAAATAAAATCTTTTTTCATCACGCACCTCTTTAGCATGGAGCCCCTTGCTTCGCTCGAAGTAAACGCTGAGCTAAGCAATTCCAATTTCCTCATCCGTTAAATAGCAAGCTGGGTCAGGAGCCCAGGTATCGCCCGTTGCCGCCTCAGCCCTAACCCTAAAGTTCCCACCGCAAACTTCAAGAAACCGGCATTTTGCACATCTTCCTTTCACATGCTTTTTCTTTTCTTTAAGCTTAGCCATTAGTGGGTCAGAGGTATCCATCCAGATTTCGCTAAATGGTCTTTTCCGGACATTGCCAAAGGAGTAGTGCCTCCAGAACTGGTCGGCATGAACCTCCCCATCCCAGGAGACGCATCCAATCCCTACCCCGCTGTTATTTCCTCCGTTCATAAGAAGGAGTTGATAGACCTCCTCTGCCCTTGGATTGCCCTCCCTCTTCATCCGAAGGTAGAGATAAGGTCCGTCGGCATGGTTGTCAACCGTCAAAACTTCAACTTTGTGCCCTTTATCGTGAAGCTCCTTTGTGCGGTCGATGATGTAGTCCACCCATTTCCTTGTCTCTTCGTGGGAAAGGTCATATTCCATTAGCTTTGTTCCCCGGCCAGCATAGACTAAATGATAAAAGCAGATACGAGGGATCTTCATCTCTTCCACAAAGTCAAAGACCTTGGGGATCTCTTCGGCGTTAAACTTGTTTATAGTAAACCTAAGCCCTACCTTTAAGCCCTCTCTCTGACAGTTTTCAATGGCTTGGACAACCTTTTCAAAACAACCTTTAGACCCGCGGAACCTATCATGCACCTCCCCTATTCCATCAAGGCTTATCCCAACATAGGACAAACCAAACTTTTTAAGCTCTTTGGCAAGGACATGGTCGATCAAGGTCCCGTTTGTGGAAAGAACAGCCCTGAGACCAAGCCGGACAGCATAAGCGATGAGGTCAAAGATATCCGGTCTCACTAAAGGCTCCCCACCTGAAAAAAGGACAACCGGACAGCCAAACTGGGCTAAATCTTCAAGGAGCTTGAAGCCCTCTTCGGTTGTGAGCTCATTTTCGGAAGGTCTGTTGTCTGCGCTGGCATAGCAATGGATACACCTAAGATTGCAAGCCTTGGTAACATTCCAAACAACAACGGGTTTTTTGTCTGCAGAAAACTGAAGAAGATGAGAAGGAAGGTCTTTAGCCCTTCTTCCATATCTCAAAGGGTCCGAAGCCTCTACAGTTCCGCAGTAAAGCTTTGAAATTCCGATCATTTAAATTACACCCCCTTAGTCTTTGTATTTCAAATCCTTCTTTAAAAGCTTGCTTAAAACTTGGATAAATTCTTCTTCTTTAAAGGGATAATGCAAAAGGCAATCTGCCCCACAGTCTCGAGCCTTCTTCTCCTCCTCTGGGAAATCACACTTGCAAATAGTGATCACGGGTATATCCTTTGTTTTTTCGTTTGCCTTAAGAAGTAGGGTCGCAGAAAAACCATCAAGTAAAGGCAAGTCCTTCTCTAAGATGATAAGCTGGGGCTTTTGCTTTTTAGCCTTTTCAAGGAGGTCTTCTCCTGTTTCAACTACCTGGTATTTTAGCTTAAACTTTTCTAAAAGGGCTGAAACCTTTTCCAGAATGGCTGAAGATAGGGCAAGAAAAATCATGCTCTAAAGGATATCAAATCCTCAATGTACTTTTCAGGGTTAGTAAAGGCTAAAGGGGTAATGTAAAACTTCTTTCTTCCCTGAATGTCCCTTATGTTTAGTAAGGCATACTCTATGCGAGACAAAGCCTTCTCGCAGAAAGAAAAAACTCCTCGGTCGTTGCGAAGGACTTCGTTTATGATGTAGTCGATAGCTTCATCGGTAAACACCGCTTGTATCTGGTTCCTCCTTGAGAAGGTGGCTTCATATCCTTTAATCTGGCGATAAAGGTTTAGCATTTCCTCTAACACCACGCTTAGCTCTACATCCTCAAACTTGTAGAGCTCAAAAAGAAGATTGAGCCTTTGAGGGGTAAGCTCCATCACATCCGTTCTCAAATATCTATGCTTTCTAAGCTCCAAATACCTAAGAAACCTTTCTTTCTCTTCCTTTAAAGCCTGAAGATACACCTCCTCCCATTTGCTGTCCCTTGGATTGTTAAGAAAGGTTGCTAAATAACCCTGCGGGTCGCAAATTAGCTCCTCTGTAACCCCAAGATGTTCAACATTTAAGGAGGGCAAAGTCTTCTCAAAAGGAATCAAAGCCTTCTCCAAAACGCGAAGAAGTGCCCTTGCCCCTGTTCCTTCTTTGTAAGCAAGCTTTGCACAAAGCCTTAAAGCAGAATCGGTAAAAGCTAAATCTATGCCGTAAACCTTAAAATCCCTCTTCTTGTTCAAAACGATCGCACTGTTTGGATTGGCAAGGATCTCAAAGAGGTCCTCTTCGGTGAGGGGATCGCAGACAGCAATAACCGGAAGCCTCCCTACAAACTCCCTCTCAAACCCATAGGCTACTAAATCTTCAGGAGTGGTAAACTTTAAGTAGTTGACCTTAACATCGGAGCGCCCCTCAACCTCCGAAAGAAAACCAAGGCTTGATTTTTTAAGCCTTTTTTTGATTATCTCCTCAAGACCATGAAAAGCTCCGCTTACCACGAAAAGAACATACTTGGTGTTGATGGTTATCTTCCTTTTCTTCTTCTTTTCTTCAGAGTCAAAGGGGAAAACATTTTCTGGCTGAACCTTAATCTCAACCTCCGTTTCCTCAAGGGGCTTAAGCAAAGCCCTTTGCACACCTGTCCTTGAAACATCAGGACCGATGATATCCCCGCTTGAGGCTATCTTATCTATCTCATCAAGGTAGATGATACCAAAACGAGCCTTTTCTAAGTCTCCATCTGCTTCCCAGTATAGGTCCCTCACTAAGTCCTCAACATCTCCCCCGACATAGCCTGTCTCGCTAAACTTGGTGGCATCGCCCTTGACAAAGGGGACCCCAAGCTTTTTAGCAATTAGTTTTATCATGTAAGTTTTACCAACGCCCGTTGGACCAATGAGGATGATGTTGTTCTTGATAAAACCGACATTATCTCCCCGCCCCTCTCTCAGGAGCATTGCCTTAGCCTTGTGGAAATGGGTGCAGACCTTAGTTGCGATTATCCCTTTAGCCTCAGCCTGCCCGACTACATACTCATCAAGATAGGCTTCAAGGTCTGCTGGCTTTAAATCAAAATCATAAAGAAAGTTTGTCCCTTGAGTTAGAGTTACCTTTTGAATTCGGTAGCGGTTTGGGGCTGGCATGGGTCTTCTATTAGTTTAATTTTTTTTAAAATAAACATTACTACATAAGGTCTTCAGGGTCAAGGTCAAGTTCAACTTTTATCCCGTGGATTTTAAAGGGGAGACCCCTCGCTAATGCTCGGGGTGACAAATCGGAGGGAAGGGGTGACAATTCGAAGGAAGAGGATAAGAGCTCTCTCAAATACTCATGCCTTGAACTTTTTATGAGAATGTGCCATCTGTAAAGACCGCGAAGCTTCCTTAAAGGAGCTGGAGCTGGTGGATAAACCACACAGTTTAAGCCCCTCTCCTTTCTCACCTTTTCAAGCTCTCTCCAAAGAACCTCCCCAACCTCTACCACCTTCTCTTCTTTCACCCCTGAAAGCCTAAGCACTGCAAGCCTAACAAAGGGAGGATAAACAAAGTCCTTTCTCCTTCTTATCTCCTCTTCAAAAAATCCCTTATAATCCTGAGCCAAGGCATACTTTATCACATAGTGTTCCGGAAAAGCAGTCTGCAAAATGACCGTGCCCCTCTCATCCTTTCTTCCTGCTCTACCGAGGGCTTGCATGATAAGCTGAAAAGCCCTCTCTGCGGATTTGTAGGTAGGAATTAAAAGACCCTCCTCTGCCCTTAATACCACAACCAAAGACACCCGAGGAAAGTTATGCCCGTGAACCCCCATCTGGGTTGATACTATAATCTTGGGATGAGGACTGTATAGCCTTTCAATAAGCTCGTTTAGCCTCTTTTCGCTTCCTGCGGTATCTCTATCAAACCGGACGATGTCAAAAGTGGGGAAATGCCTTTTTAGCTCCTCTTCAACCCGCTCTGTGCCTGCCCGAAGATACTTGATATAACCTGACCCACAGTGTGGACAAAGTATTCTTGAGCTTATCTCAAAAAAACAGTGATGGCATTTCAAAGCCTTATCATCAAGATGGTAAGTAAGAGGAAGCTCGCAGTTTGGGCAGGTGAAAACATAATGACAATCTTCGCACCTCACCAAAGGGGCATATCCCCTGCGGTTTAGAAAAACAAACACCGATTTTGAGGCTTCAAGCGTTTTTTCTATCTCGGCAAGCGCTTCTTTCGTAAAAAGAGAAAAGCTCCTATTCTCGACAAGCTTTACCTCAGGGGGTAAGGTCTTCGGTCTTTCTAAAAGCTCAAAGTAATGGTATTTGCCTTTTTTAGCAAAGTAAAAAGACTTAATGCTTGGTGTGCCAGAGCCAAGAAGAACGGGTATACCATACAAAGACCCTCTCATTAAAGCTACATCCCTTGCTTGGTATCTTGGGGCAAAGTTTTCCTCCTTGTAAGAGGGGTCATGCTCTTCGTCAACGATGATAAGCCCAAGGTTTTCCACGGGAGCAAAAACAGCTGACCTTGTGCCGATGACGACCCTGGCCTCCCCTCGGAGGATCCTCATCCACTCTGCAAGCCTTTGAGAGGGGGGAAGGGCGCTATGAAGCACAGCAACCTCACCCTCAAACCTCCTCAAAATCTGTCTTTCCATGTAGGAAGTAAGGACTATCTCCGGAAGAAGGACAAGAACATTCTTACCCTCCGCTAAAACCCTTTTAATTAGCTCAAGATAGACCAAGGTCTTCCCAGACCCGGTTATGCCGTAAAGAAGAATAGGATGAAAAGTGAAGCTTTGGACCTTCTCCCAGATGCCTTCTGCTACCCTCTCCTGAAGAGGCGTTAAGGCATGGCTAACTATGTCCTCGGCAATCAAGTTTATTTTTCTAAGCTTTGGTATCTCATAAATCTCTAAATAGCCTTCCTTAATTAAATTTTTAATCTTTCTTGAGTTTAATTTTTTAACTAAAAGGCTGTAGGGGAGCTCATCCGTTTCTTCAAAGAGCTCTTTTAGCTCGGGCGGAAGCTCTTCTCTTTTTCGAACCCTCACAATCCTTTCTTTGCTAAACCTTGAAGCAGAAAGCTTCGTCTTAATGTTTAAGATGCCTTGAGCCTCAAGCTTTTTTATCTCATTCCTTGAAAGGCTTGCTCTTTTTAAAAATTCTCTAAGGCTTATCTCTTTATCTAAAAGAACCCTTAAGCTTGCAAGGTCCTCCCTTTGAAGGACAATGCTTCTTCCGTAGGGTGTTAGGCTTAACCTTTTTGTCGGAACCTTAAAAAGACCTGAAGGAAGGGCTGCTTTTAACACCAAAGAAAGGGGCGTTAAGTAGTAGCTTGCTACGCTTTCAAGGAATGGAAAAAGACTTTCTGGATATATGGGATAGTCCTCAAGGACTTCCTCTATCTCCTTGTATTTGATGTTTGGAGAAAGCTTATCAAGAGTGAGGACTCCGCACTTGTAGACAAGCCCTACGGTAAAAGAGCCTCGTATCCTAACAAGGACCCTTTGCCCTGGTTGTAATGGACTTTTGCTTAAATAGTGGTAGGCTTTGGCTACTGGCTGAGGATAGAGGACCTCAACAAGATATTCATGAGAGCTCATTTAGAAATCATTTCTAAAACCACTTCTCTTAGCTCCGGGTCCTGAAGAGCATAATAAAGTATCGCTTTGAGATAGCCTTTCAAGTTCCCGGTATCAAGGCGCATACCCTGGAAGAAAAAGCCAAACACTGGATAGCCATCGTCGATCAAACCTTGAATGGCATCGGTAAGCTGATATTCGCCTCCCCTTTTCGGGATCCTCTTCAAGTGCTCAAAAATCTTTGGAGTAAAGATGTAGCGACCGATGATGGCATAATTTGTGGGCGCATCATTAAGGGAGGGCTTTTCAATAACCCTTCGCATCCTGATTATATTTTCTGAAACCCTATCCCCATCAACGATGCCATACTTAGACACATCCTCCCTTGGAACTTCCTCTAAGGCTATGACGGAAAGATCCTCATACTTTGCGGAAAGCTCAAGATAAACGGAAAGCATTTGTTTAAGGCAAGGCACATCGCTTGCTACAAGGTCATCCCCAAGGATTACAGCAAAGGGCTCGTTTCCGACGATGCTTTCCCCCATCAAGACGGCATGACCAAGCCCCTCAGGCTTCTTTTGCCTTACCGCAACAAGATTTTCAACCTGGCTTTCAATTCTGTCCACAAGCCGAAGAAGCTCAACCTTGTTTCTCTCCTCAAGAAACTTCCTAAGACCAAGGTTGATGTCAAAATAATCAACGATACCCTCTTTTCCGGAAGATATTACAAAAATTATCGTGTCTAAACCTGATTGGATTATCTCCTGGACTATGTATTCAATGGCTGGACGATTAAGGATGGGGAGTAGCTCCTTGGGGACGACCTTGGTTATGGGAAGCATCCTTGTGCCAAGACCGGCAACCGGCAAAAGGGCTTTGCGGATCATCTCAGCTCCTCCGCAAACTTTCTCATAGCCCTAAAATAGGGCTCGTAAAGCTCGTAAAAATACTGCTTTGCCCGTTCAAGATGAAAAGGGAGGTCTTTAAGCTCCTCAACGCTCACAAGAAGGTTAACGGAATGCAGAAAGGTTTGCCAAGGGTCAAAGCTCTTTGCAGATGGCAAAACAAGGAGCACAAAAATCTCCCTCCTCTGATTAAGCGGAACCTTCTGTAAGACGGGTAACCACTCCTTCTTAAAATCTTCTGAGCTTTGCGCTCCTATGACTATGTTAGAAATTTTATACCTATACAAAAGGGGGATGACCTCATTCGGGTCTTCAATAGGCTTTAACTCCGTTTCTTGAGAAAAGAGCTTCTCAATTAAGTCTTTCGGCTCCTTAAGCTTCCAGTGCACCACAGTTAAAGGTTTGACTACACTTCCTACATCTTGTTTCATTTAACACCTTTTCC
>WYEG01000039.1 GCA_009903935.1 Caldimicrobium sp.
TCGGGGCGACAAAAAGTAGGCTCGGGGCGACAGCAGGAGGGCTTGCATAAAAAACATTCTTAATACAGCCTCAGAGGGCATGGAGGATAACTCGATATAATCCTTTAGATGGTTTCTAATTTGTTAAAAGTGTTTTAAAATCTTTAATTTGAAGCCAAACATCCAAAAACTTTGGGGATACATTGAGGCAAACCCATTCAGAAAGCCCTTCTTCTCAAGCCAAAGAAGAGCGCCTCGAAAAGGTAGCTAGAGGGGCAAGCTCAGTCACCATAGCAGTTTTCATAAGTAGGATCCTTGGGCTTGTCAGAGAACAAGTCCTTGCCTACTTTTTTGGAGCTGGAAAAAGCATGGATGCCTTCGTCGTAGCCTACCGCATCCCAAACCTCTTGAGGGACCTCTTTGCCGAGGGGGCAAGCCAAGCAGCCTTCGTCAAGGTCTTTAGCTCAACCTTAGAGCGTGAGGGAAAAGAAAGGGCTTTAACGGTAGCAAAGACGCTTCTTGCAAATTTTATCTTGGTTTCAGGCTCGGTGGTTCTCCTTATGCTCCTTTTTGCTCCAAGCCTCGTTGAGCTTCTTGCCCCAGCCTTTAAAGAAACACCCTCAAAGTTTTCCCTGGCCGTAAACCTAACCTACATAACTATACCCTTCCTCTTTTTCATAAGCTTAGCCTCTCTCTTTGCCGGCTTGCTAAACAGCCTTGGGTACTTTTTTCTACCTGCCCTCTCTTCCGGTCTTTTTAACCTTTCTTCTATCTTGATCGGGGTTTTTGGCTATTTCCTTTTAGTTTCCCTTGGGATTGAGCCTATCTATGCCATGGCGGTTGGGGTAACCCTTGGCGGTTGTCTTCAAGCTTTAATGCAGGTTCCCCTTCTTTTGAAAGAATGTTTTTCCTTCGCTCTTAAACCCGATTTTTCTCATCCTGCTTTCAAGGAGGTCTTAAGGCTCATAGGTCCAACCATCTTTGGGCTTTCCATCATGCAGATAAACATCTTTGTTAACACCTACTTTGCTACCTCCTGCGGTGAAGGGGCTGTCTCTTGGTATTCCTATGCCTTTCGGGTTATGTATGTGCCCCTTGGCTTGTTCGGAGTTGGAATAACTCAAGCCCTCCTCCCAGAGTTGACAAGGATACTAAGTAAAAAAGAAAGGCAAGCAGAGCTCCCTCAGGCAAGGGACTTATTTACCCGTTCGCTTGCTCTGTGTTTAAGCTTATCTCTTCCCTCATCAGCCGGTCTATATCTTCTCGCTCAGGAGATAATCTCCGTCCTTTTTGAACGGGGGAGGTTTACAAGCCTTGACACGGAGATGACGGGCGCGCTCTTAGCCATACTATCATTGGCTCTTCCTTTTTACAGCGCATCAAAGACTATAATCCCTCTTTTTTATTCCCTTGGAAAGACTTACATCCCAGCCCTGGCAAGTGGGGTAGCGCTGCTTGTAAATCTTGCCGTTATACTACTTAGTATAAAAAAATTAGGGATAAAAGCGGTAGCCCTTGGGACGACAGCATCCCTAATCTCTCAGTGTTTATTCTTAAGCCTTGTATCTGTTTTGTATTTAAGAGGGCTAAGCTTTAGGGTGCTTTTCCGAGCCCTTGGAACTATCCTTTTGGGAACGGCTATGATGAGCCTTCTTGTTTATGGGCTAAAGTTTTATTTTTTTGAGCAAGCTAAGCTACATAAGGTATGGCTAATTCTTCTTGCTGTGCCGGGAGGGGCAGGAGTTTACCATGCTATCGTTAAGCTTTTTGGACCAAGGGAGGCTTATCTCATGCTCGATAGGCTTTTTGGCATCTTTTTTAAGCCTTTAACAAGAGTAACTTTATTCAAGAGGCATAGGGGGTAAGAGCATGTATTTAGTTTTTATTCTTGCAGTAAGCAAAGATGTAGCACCTCTCATCGAGGAGGAGCTTTATAGCATAGCAAGGTCAGGCTGGGAATACGAGGAAAGGGATTTAGAGGTGATTTTTAAGTTCTACTTCCCTTTAAACTTGGAAAAAAAGGACTCAGACCTCCTCGAACATCTACATTCTCTGAGCCAAAAATACGATGTGGCAAGGATTGAGCTTTCCCTTCAGCCTAAGGAGAAGTGGGAGGAGATTTGGAAGTATAACTTCCCGCCCCTTAAGGTAGGAAAGAGGTTTTTAGTGCTTCCACCTTGGGAGGAAGGGGAGGAAGAGGAGGGAAGGATCAAGGTTATCATCTATCCAGGGCAAGCCTTTGGAACAGGGCATCATGCCACAACACAACTTATGCTTGAAAATCTTGATGAATTTTTAGAGGGGAAAGAGGACAAACCTCTAAGAGTTCTTGACATGGGTTGCGGGAGCGGGATTTTAGCCATTGCGGTGGCAAAGCTTTGCCCAAAGGCAAGCATCCTTGCGGTAGATATAGATGAACTTGCCCTTTCTGCAACCTATGAGAACGCCGAAAGAAATAAGGTCTTAAGTCAGGTGAAAATTGCCAAAGAAGTTCCGGAGGAAGAAAGGGATAAAAAGTTCGACCTCATCCTTGCCAACATCGGGCAAAAAGAACTAAAAGCCCTCTCCCCTCTTTTTAAGGAGCTAAGCAAGCCTGGAGACACCTATCTCATGCTCTCTGGTTTCTTTAAAGAGGATGCTGAGGATATTTTTAGACATTATTTTCAACTTGGGTTCAAGAAGGTGAAATCTCAGTTTTTACGGGAATGGGGTTTTCTTATGCTTAGGCTTTAGGTTGATTGTTTGGTATAAAAATTCATCTTGACTTTAAAAAAAAATCCATTATAAAAATTGTATGCTCGAGGTAATAAATGTAAAAACAACAAGAAAGACAGAATTAATAGACATAACTCATGAGATAGAAAAACTTTTGCCTAACAAAGATGGCATTTGTATCCTTTTTAATCCCCATACAACAGCAGGTCTTATTGTCAATGAAGGGGCTGACCCCTCAGTTAAAGAGGATATTTTAGCCATATTCTCTCAACTTGCTCCTGAAAAATTCCCCTACAAGCACCTTGAAGGTAATTCCCCCGGTCATGTAAAGTCTGCCCTTACAGGACCTACCCTTATTCTTATCGTTGAAAAAGGAAAGCTTCTCCTTGGCACCTGGCAAAAGGTCTTCTTTGCCGAATACGATGGACCAAGGAATAGAAAGGTTTTTCTAAAATTTATCGAGGGATAGAGCATGAAAAAGTTGATGATATCTCTCTTAGCAGGTTTTGCCTTGATCTCCTGTGTGCCTAAAAAGGAATACACACAAGAAAAATTGCAATCTCACAAGGAAATAGCAAAGATCTACATTGCCGATGGTCGTTATCAAGATGCCTTAAGAGAGCTCACCCTTGGTATTTCAACGGATAAATGCGACGCAGAAACTTACAACCTCCTGGGCGTAGTGTATCTAAACCTTAAAGACTATGCTAAAGCAGAAGAATCCTTTAACGAAGCTTTAAAGCTTGACCCCAACTTTTCTGAAGCTTACAACAATCTGGGGCTACTCAAACTTCTTCAAGGAAGGTATCAGCAAGCCATATTTTATTTTGAGAAAGCTTTAGCCAATCCCCTTTATGCAAACGCCCACTCAGCTAAAACCAACATGGCTCAAGCCTACTATCTCCTTGGTGAGAAAAATAAGGCGCTCGAGATTTTAACCTCTCTTCTTAAAGAGAGGGCTGACTATGCTCAAGCCCTCATCGAGCTTGGTAAAATCTACCTTAACGAGAGGGACCTTCAGGCAGCAGAGTTTTATCTCAAACAAGCCTTAAAGCTCGACCGAACATCAAGCGAAGCCCGCTACTACTTAGGGGAAGTTTTTTTTCAACAAGGAAAGTTTGACTTGGCAAAAGAGCTCTGGGAATCCTTAATTCAAATTAGACCAGATTCCCCTTGGAGTAGCCTTGCCAGAGAAAAGGTCTTCTTTTTAGAAAGGCTAAAAACTCAAAAACCTTAAGCTTTTTGAACTTTCATCAAACTTTCTTTTAGCTCCTTTCCCTTTTCTTTGTAGGCAATAAGTCTGTTTAAAGCTTTAATAAGGGCTTTAAGGCTTGCGATGACGATGTCTCCGTCCTTGCCAAGACCTGCAGTCCTCACCCCATCCCTATCCTCAAGGATAACCCCACACACTCCCTCGGCTGAGGTTCCGCCGTTTAAGGCATCTATATGGAAGTCAACGAGCCTAAGCCACTCCTTATCAGAAGAGGGTTCAAAGCTAAAGCCGAGAGCAGAGGCAACTGCCTTGTAAGCGGCATCGATGGGACCAACCCCAAGCCCTATAGAAACCTTTTTACCTTCCCTTGTATCCTCAACCTCAACCTGAGCAAAGGGCTTAAGAGAACCGCTGTAGACACTTATTACCTGCGAAGAAGAGAGCCTATACCGATAAGTATCTTCAAGGAAGACATCGAGAACGATACCCTCAAGGTAGGAATCGTCAACAACCCTAAGGATATCCTTAACCTCAGCTCGGTAGCGTTCAAACACCTTGTTTAAAGATTCGCTATCAAGTTCCCAGCCAAGGCTCTTGAGCTTGAAGGAAATGGCATGCCGTCCTGAATGCTTGCCAAGAACGATGGCCGACCCTGACCAGCCAACATCTTCCGGATTGATGATCTCATAGGTGCTTCTCTCGCAGAGGACTCCATGCTGATGAATGCCTGACTCATGGGCAAAAGCATTTGCCCCAACTATCGCCTTGTTTGGCTGAACGGGCATCCCAGTGTACTTGGAAACAAGCTGGCTTAAAGGAACGATCATCCTTGTGTTTACCCGTAGTTCTGGCTCATAACCGAGGGTTTTAGCAAAGAAGTCCTTCCTTGTTTTAAGGGTCATGATGATCTCTTCCAGGGCAGCGTTCCCAGCCCGCTCCCCTATACCGTTTATCGTCCCTTCAACCTGAGTTGCTCCTGCTAAGATGGCAGAAAGGGAGTTTGCCACTGCAAGCCCAAGGTCGTTATGGCAATGAACGGATATCCTAAGCCTTCCGCTCTTTAAATCCTCTTCATAACCATGTTCCTTAAGCTTATTAATTAGAAAGTTTATGAGGGCATAATACTCTTGCGGAACGGTATAGCCTACAGTGTCAGGAATGTTTACCGTCGTTGCCCCAGCTTTAACTACTTCTAAGACAACCTGAGCCAAGAACTCCCAGTCCGAACGGGTCGCATCCTCTGCTGAAAATTCAACATCTGGACATAAACTTTTGGCAAAGGATACAGCTTCTCTGGCTAGTCTTAAAACTTCCTCTCTACTCTTTTTAAGCTTATACTGGAGATGAATGTCCGAAGTGGCGATGAAGGTATGGATACGAGGATTTTTGGCATCCCGCAGAGCCTCCCAGGCAACCTCAATATCCTTTTGGTTAGCCCTGGCAAGGGCGGCAATGGTTGCCCCCTTTACCTCTTTGGCGATGGTTTGCACAGCCTGGAAGTCGCCAGGAGAAGTAACCGGGAATCCAGCCTCGATCACATCTATCCCAAGCTCAACGAGCATTTTCCCGATCTCAACCTTTTGCTTCAAGTTTAAAGATACTCCTGGCGATTGCTCCCCATCCCTCAAAGTAGTGTCAAAGAATATTATCCTTCGGTTCAAGGTTTACCCCCTAAACTTAGCTTATTTTTAAATTTAAAATCATTTTAAAATCTTTCAACCTGAGATATAAGTTTTTTATCATATTATCACATTTCTTTTGAACCAAAATAGGTATTTATAAAAAAGAGGAGATTGAGCTAAAAATCTTTCTACGCTTCCCCTTAGGGGACAAAAAGGGGCTTCTCTTTTAAAATTTAAGAGAACTTGTTAAACCTAATAACTGGTTTATTATTTTTTTAAGAACTATATCAGAGAGGGACCAACATGAGAAAAAAATTCTTTTCTTTAATTTTTATATTTTTTATTGTTCTTGCTTCTAACCTTTGGGCGTCGGCTAAGAGGGTTCTTATTCTGCCCTTTGATATTTATGCTCAGCAAGACCTTTCCTATCTCAAACAATCTCTGCCACAAATGATCGCAAGCAGGCTTTTCTCCCCAGGTAAAGTTGAACCCATAGACCCGGAGAAAGTTTTGGATGAGGTAAAAAAATATCAAAGGATAACTCGGGATGTGGCTATCGAGCTTGGAAAGAATTTTCAGGCTGACTATGTGATCTTTGGAAGCATCACTCAACTTGGGGACATGGTGAGCATCGATGCCCAAATCGTAGACCTTTCTCAAGAAAAAAAGCCAGCTCAATTCTTCCAAGAGATAAAGGGACTATCCGAGATAATCCCTCAGATCAGCCGGTTTGCAAGAAAGTCAAGGTTTTACATTGAAGGAAAGGAAGAGGATTTCTATCGGGAAGACCTCTTTGCTGGCTATCCCGGGCAACCCTATGCCCCAGGTAGATATCATCCAGAAAGGGGGTTCTATGGCTATCCTGTTTATCCCTATCCCATACCCCCAAGAGAAGAGGAACCAAAGGTAACTAGGGCAAAACCTCGTTTTGGGGAGGACCCAACCAATGAAAGCTTAACTAAAAACTTAGTGATCGACCTTTCAGGTTCAAAGCCAGTTATTGGATTTGCAAAGGAGGACGAGGGTAATAATACCTCAAAGAAAGAGACTAAACAGTCTCAGCCCAACTATTACTCCTATTATCCGCCCCAACCCTACTACAACTACTCGCCTCCTCCATACTATTACTATGCCCCTCAAGAGGAATCCTTAGCAGAAAAGATTTGGAAAAGAGTCTGGCCCTTTGGAGAAAAGGAGAAGATTCCTCAGCCTATGCCTCAACCCCAAGTTTACCAAGCTCAACCATCCCAAGCTCCTCAACCTACCCCACCTCAGGCTCAACCCCAACCCCAACCAATCTATCCTCAGAACATTCCTCAAAGCATACCTCAGCAAAGTCCAAAAAAAGGAAAGGATAATCCCTGGAGCTGGGATTAAGTTAGCAGGCTAAAATCAACAGGTTAGATGAAAGGCTCCGGCAAGGGAGCTTGCTGAACCTAAGAGCTCGTTGAAGCGTTTTACCGCCTCAAGAGTTCTTGCGACCTCAAGCTTAATCCCTAAGGCTTTAGCCTTTTCTATAACCCTTTGGTCAACCCTCATGACTCCGCTTGCCCCAGTGCCCACGATTAAATACTCTGGTCTTGCTTCCCATATAACTTCAAGGTCTTCTGGTTGTAAGAAATGTCCTTCTTTCCGCCACCAGTTGGGGTAGACTTTGCAAGTTCCTCCTTGACAAAGGATGATCAGGTCCTTGGTGTAGCGGATGCCTTGAACCGTTATCTCTCCAAAGGAATAATGCTCAATCATAGGGATTATGCGGCAAGGCTTAGGGCTTGCTCTTCCTGTTTTAAGGCTTCAGCACGGAAGTGAGCGATCAAGGCGTCAATGAACTCATCAAGGTCGCCGTCAAGCACCTCAGGCAGGTTGTAGACGGTTAATCCTATCCTGTGGTCGGTTACCCTGTTTTGAGGAAAGTTGTATGTTCGAATCTTTTCGCTTCTTTCACCGGTGCCAACCTGAGAACGGCGTTCCTTTTGGATTTTTTCCTGTTGCTCCCTTTGGTAAAGCTCATAGAGCTTGGCCCTAAGTATCCTTAAGGCTGTTGCCTTGTTTTGATGTTGGCTCCTTTCGTTCTGGCAAGAAACTACGATGCCCGTAGGAATGTGAGTAATCCGCACTGCGCTTTCTGTGCGGTTTACATGCTGACCACCGTGCCCGCTAGCTCGCATGGTCTCAATTTTCAGGTCCTCTGGGCGGATTTCTACCTCTACCTCGTCTACCTCGGGGAGAACAGCAACGGTTGCGGTTGAGGTATGGATCCGTCCACCAGCCTCGGTCACAGGAACTCTTTGGACCCTATGCACCCCGCTTTCATATTTTAACCTGCTATAAGCACCCTTCCCCTCAATCCTAAGCACAACCTCTTTTACCCCGCCAAGACCTGTCTCATTGATGTCTAAGACTTCAACCTTCCAGCCCTTTCTCTCGGCATACCTTTGATACATCCGCATAAGCTCTGCGGCAAAGAGGGCTGCCTCCTCGCCACCAGCACCAGCTCGGATCTCGACGATAACATTTTTCTCGTCGTTTGGGTCCTTGGGCAATAAAAGAAGAGGAAGCTCCTTTTCTAATCTTTCAATCTTCTCTTCAAGGAGCTTTATCTCCTCCTTGATAAGCTGTCTTAGCTCGTCATCCTCTTCAACTTCAAGCATCTCTTTGTTTTCTTTGAGTTGTTTGAGGGAGGATTTATACTCCCGATAGGCCTTAACGCTATCCTCAAGGGACGCTAATTCTTTGGTAAGCTTTGCATAAAGGGAAGGGTCTGCCAAGGTTTCAGGTAAGGTTAGACGGGAGGTAAGCTCCTCATACCTTTTTTCTAAGGCGCTAAGCTTCTCTAAATAAAGGTTAGCTAAACCCATAAAGCGTTGGCTTTATTCTCCTTCTTTTTTAGCTTGGTAGATGTGCCCGTATTTTTTCATAAACTTCTCGATCTTTCCTTCCGTATCAACAAACCTCGTTTCCCCAGTGAAGAAGGGGTGACATTTGGCGCAGACTTCGACCCTTATCTCCGGTCTCGTTGAGCCAATCCTATATTCCGCCCCACAAGCACAGCGTATAACTGCATTTTCGTAATAATTTGGATGAATACCCTTTTTCATACTACCTCCCTAAGGTCTTGTATAATTTTCCTTAAAATTTAATCCATCTTTTAAGATTTCTCAAGCTTCTCTTCTAAAGGTTTAGTGTATCTGATCCATTTCCCCCATTTTCCATCCCTTGTAAACCCTAACTTTTCGTAGAACCTTTGAGCTCGAATGTTCTTTTCTCCTACCCACAGCTCGGCAAGCTTTCTCTTTTTTGAACGTCCATAAGCTAAGGCTTTTTCCATAAGCTTTGTCCCGATTCCTTTACCCTGAGAGGAGGGGACGACAAATATTTCGTGGATTTCGAGCACTTTATGCCCCCAAAAATCTTCCCATCTGGCATCGCTTCCCACAAAGCCCAAAACCTCCCCATCCTCCTCAGCAACGAAAAACCCTTGAGGGTCCCTTTTTAAAAGCCATTTAAAATAGTTCTTTACATCTCTTGGGTGGGAATAGTGATAATCCGGGAGGCTGGAATAGGTGTAAAGATAGGCGATAACAAAGGTTGGTAGGTCTGATTTTTTTACCCGTCTAATCCGCATAGAGTAGTAATTTTTTTAAGAGAATGCGGGAGGAGGGACTTGAACCCTCACGGGGAAATCCCCACCGGATCCTAAGTCCGGAGCGTCTACCATTCCGCCACTCCCGCTTATTTTAATATTATAGAACCAAACTCAAATCTCTTCAATGCAACTTCTTTATAGGTTCTTGCTTAGTTCTTGAGAGAGGTAAGGCTAAGGATTAAGCGCGCATGAATTGAAAATGTATCCCTTGGGGGCAACCAGCGTGTTGCCCCCTTTTATCGAATGAAGCCTGGACTCGAGGCAAAAGACCTTTGATTAGCCTGGGTATATTTGGGGCTGTTCAAAAAAGTCCCCCCTACTTTGTCCTGCCGAGCGATAGCGAGGCATCCCTCACTTCGTTTGGGACAGCGCTTCGGGATGTCATCCCGAGGCACGTAAGTGACGAGGGACC
Organism: Caldimicrobium sp.; assembly: GCA_009903935.1. GTDB lineage: Bacteria > Desulfobacterota > Thermodesulfobacteria > Thermodesulfobacteriales > Thermodesulfobacteriaceae > WYEG01. The sequence continues at coordinate 9,588 of WYEG01000039.1, forward strand.
CCTCGGCTGACACCTCGGGGCGACACCAGGAGGGCTTGCACAAAAACATTTTTAGTACAGCCTCGGGTATATCTTGACGGATAGAAATTGTTGGATTAAATTTAGTTTAAAATTGGGCCGTTAGCTCAAACGGTAGAGCAATGGACTCTTAATCCATAGGTTGGAGGTTCGAGTCCTCCACGGCCCATTTTTTATCAAATTTTTTTTAACCAAGGTTTAACCCTTAACTTCTTTTTAAACTTCTATTAGAAAGGTCTATTCTATCCTTCCAAGCTATCCTCTATTTAGAAACGGAACCTCACATTAGAAAAGCGGACCTCTATACTTCTTGCCTTAAAAAGGAACCTTGGTCAAAGCACTATAGGAGATAAAAATTAAGACCTTTCGGGGGAGGTCTGGCTATAAGAAATCATGCGCCCCCGGAGGGACTCGAACCCCCAACCTGCGGATTAGAAGTCCGCTGCTCTATCCTGTTGAGCTACAGGGGCTTTTTTAAAAAATTATAACCAAACTCCCATTTTTGACAAGACCTAAGATTGGTTTATAATCATCCTCATGGACGATATACTTTTTGATGAATTTTTCTCTGGTCTCCCTGAGGGAAGGATATCTGAGCTTTTCAAAAAAGGTTATCCTTGGGAACCCCTAAAGGTTTTGAAAGATTTTCTTTTTGATACTCTACCAGAGCTTCCCAAAGATTTCCCAGTGGAAACTCCACTTCGAGAAGACCTACTCCTTACCCTTGAAGGCGAGGTCATCCCAGTAAGAGAGCTTGAGGTTGTTGATGGGGAATATTTCTTTAAAGGTGAAAGGGTATTAGGCGCATTGATAAAAGCTTCCTCCTATTTTTCAGGGAGGAAATTTTATCTTGGGGCTTCAGCCATAGTTGAGCCTTTTGCTTACCTTAAAGAACCGGTCTACATTGGAGATTATGCTGAAGTTAGACATGCTGCCTACTTGAGGGGGAGCGTTTATGTATCCTCAAGGGCAGTCATCGGACATACCACGGAGGTAAAGAATAGCATTTTTCTCCGGGAGGCCAAGGCAGCCCATTTTGCGTATGTAGGCGATTCCATCCTCGGTAGGAATGTCAACCTTGGAGCCGGCACAAAGCTTGCCAATCTCAAATTTCATAAAAGGGAAATAACTGTTGAAATTAAAGGAAGGGTATACAAAACTGGTTTAAAGAAGTTTGGAGCCATCCTCGGGGACAATGTGCAAACGGGATGTAATGCTGTTTTACAGCCCGGAACCCTTGTTGGGCAGAATTCTTTTATATTCCCGGGAGTTGTGGCTGGACCTGGTTTTATTCCAAAGGGAAGCAAAATCAAAAAATAATAGGGAGGCTCTAATGTTTAACTTCAAAAGGATGCTTGCGCTTGGTTTTACTTCGTTGTCTTTGGTAGTGGTAGGGGGTTTGAAAAATGGTTGCCTTGCTTCGGATGAGGGGATACTGGCTAAGGTTGGCAACTATACTCTATCGGCAAGTGATGTTCGTGTGGTAATGGAGACAGACCCTCAGATAAAAGAGCTGATAAAACAAAAACCGGAGCTTAAAGGGCAGATAGAGAGGCTTGTTGTTGACAGATGGCTAAACATAACGCTTCTTTATCTTTACGCTAAGGAAAAGGGGCTTGACAAAGATCCGCTTATTCAGAAGAAGCTTTCTGAGATGGAAAAGTATCTGCTCGCTGAGGAGGTGTTGCAGAAAGAACTTTCAACGCTTAAGTCAACCGAAGAGGAGCTTAAGAAATTCTATGAAAAAAACAAAGAGCTTTACACCGAACCTGAGGGCTTAAAGCTTAAACACATACTTATTTATGTGCCAGAAAAGGCAGATAAGCAAACGAGGGAGAAAGCTTTAGCCAAGGCAAAGAAAATTCGCGAGGAATTAAGGAAGGGGGCAAAGTTTGAGGAACTTGCGAAGAAGTATTCAGACGATACCGCCTCAAGGGAAAAGGGTGGAGATATAGGGGTTCTACGCAAAGGGATGACTGTTCCTGAGTTTGAGAAAAAGGTCTTTTCTTTAAAAGAGGGAAGTATTAGCGAGCCTATCGAGTCCCCTTACGGCTATCACATCGTCAAGGTAGAAAAAAGGGTCCCACCCAAGGTAAAATCCTTTGAAGAGGTTAAAGACCAGGTTCAAAATGATTATATTAAGGAAAAAGAGAGGGAGATAATAAGTAAGCTTATCGAAGAGTTGAGGAATAAATACAAACCTCAGGTTTTTCTTGAGGGAGGTAGGAGTGCAGAATCTAAGTAAAGAGAAGCTTTGCTACTACTATTTTTCCTACCCTGATAAGGTTTTATTCCTTGACATAGAAACTGAGGGTCTCTCCAAGGAGAGAAACGACATAACGGTAATAGGGATTTATCATCAGGGAGCTTATCGCCCTTTCATCAAAGGTTTAAATTTGCATCGTGCTTTTGAGTTCCTCTCAGGCATCCCCATTTGGGTGACCTTTAACGGAGAAAACTTTGATATACCCTTTATCAAGGCTAAATTCCCAGAGTTATCAACCCCACATCTCCATATAGACCTTTTCCAGTTAACCGGAGCTATTGGCTTAAGGGGAGGGCTTAAAAAGATTGAAAAGGCTTTAGGGATAATTCGGAAGACCGAGGGGATGAACGGCTACGATGCTGTTAAACTTTGGCGCAGATGGGAAGAATTCGGAGATAAGTCAGCCCTTAGGACCCTTATCTTTTACAATCGAGAGGATGTTGTAAACTTAAAAAGGATCATGGAGCATGTAGGTAGGTTGATACTCAAGGAGGCTAAAAATAGCTTTTTATCAAGAATGAAGCAAGAAAGCAAGGAGGGGCTATAAGATGAGGGAAGGGTTGCATCGGTATAAGCTTGCCTTTTTAATTCTTTTCGTGTTTGCCCTTGGGCTTTTTGCTCGGGAAGTATGGGAAAAGCTTCACCCTTTAAGCTTTCCTAATCTTATCGCTGAGGATGGTAAGCGGGCAAGCAGCGAAGCCCTCCAGTTAGCTCAAAAGGTATCCCAAGCCTTCTCCGAGATTGCCGAAAGGTCCTCTCCAGCAGTTGTATACATCGAGACGGAAAGGGTGGTATCTCGAGGACAAGCTCCTTTTGATTTCTTTGGAGATGAGTTTTTTAGGCGTTTCTTTTCCCCGCCAAAGTACCGTGAAAGGGGTGCAGGGTCTGGTTTTATCATCTCCAAGGAAGGCTACATCGTCACCAACAATCATGTGATCGAAGGAGCTCAGAAGATAACCGTAAAGCTTGCGGACGGTAGGACCTTTAAGGCTGAGGTGGTAGGGAAAGACCCCTTTTCAGATATCGCCCTTCTTAAGATACTCGGTGGGAACCTTCCCGTCCTCCCTTTAGGCGATTCTAACCTTTTGCGGGTTGGTGAATGGGTGATCGCTATCGGTAATCCCTTCGGGCTTACGCACACGGTAACTGTAGGGGTGGTTAGCGCCAAGGGCAGGTCAGGCATTGGGATTACGGATGTAGAAGATTTTATCCAGACGGATGCCGCCATAAACCCTGGGAACTCAGGTGGTCCTCTCTTGAACCTTAAGGGAGAGGTCATCGGTGTAAATTCGGCTATTTTCACCCGTTCCGGCGGTTATATGGGAATTGGCTTTGCTATTCCTATAAACTTGGTAAAGAATGTGGTGGAACAGCTAAAGACCAAGGGCAAGGTAGAAAGAGGTTGGCTGGGTGTAGTGATCCAAGACTTGACTCCTGAGCTTGCAAAAGAACTGGGGATTAAAGCCACAGAGGGAGTGCTCATCACCGAAGTGGTTGAAGATTCCCCAGCGAAGAAGGCAGGTCTTAGGGAGAACGATGTTATCCTTTCCTTTAACGGAAAGCCTGTTAAAAATGCCTCAGAGCTTAGAAGCTTGGTGCTTCAGGCTAAACCCGGGACAACGGTTGAGCTTGAAATCTTGAGAGGTTCTGAGAGGAAGCTCGTTAAGGTTCAGATTGAGGCGCCTAAAAAGGGTATGCTCACAAGCAGGGCTGAAATTCAGGAGCTTCAAGCCTTTTTAGAGGAGCTTGGGCTAAACGTTGCCAACTTAAGCCCAGACCTAAGGAGAAGGTTTGGGGTTCCGGAGAGCGTAAAGGGGGTGCTAATAATTGAGGTTTATCCTGAAAGCCCAGCTGATTACGCAGGCTTAACCCCTGGGATGGTCATCGATGAGGTAAACAAGAAAAGGGTAAACAATCTGGCTGATTTTTATGAGGCTCTAAAACCATCCTTAGAGAAGAAAAAGGTCCTTTTAGGAATAAGGACTCCTCGGGGGAGGTTTTACACAACCCTTTCTCTTGAGTAAGGCATGAGGGTAAGACCGCTACTTTTAGCTTTATTTTTTTGGCTATTTTTTTGGGCTAAAACTCCTAAGGCTGAGGTGGTAAACAAGATCGTTGCCGTGGTTGGGAGCGAGGTTTTAACCCTTTATGAGCTTGAAAACCTTGCTCAACCTCTTTATCAGCAGTTCCTAAACCAAAACCTACCTTTAGAAGAAAAGGAAAGGCTTAAATCTCAGATAAGAAAAGAGCTCCTTGAGAGATGGATTGAGGATACAGTTATTGGACTTGAGGCTAAAAAGCATAAAATTACCGTTTCGGATGAGGAATTTGATCGTTTTTACCAGGCAGAAGTTAAGCGGTTAGGGGGAGAAGAAAGGCTTAAAGAGGAGCTTGCTAAAGAGGGTAAAACCGTAGAAGAGTACAAGAAGAACCTTAGAGAACAACTTACCAAGATTAAGTTTGTGCAGATCATGGTTGGCTCAAAGATTGCTATCCCTGAAGAGGATTTAAAGAAGCTTTATCAGGAAAAGATTAAAAACTTTGACCCATCTCCCAAGTATGAGCTTGAAGTTTTAATCGTTAGGGATGAAGGATTGCTTTCCGAGGTTGAAGGCTTGTTAAAAAGGGGTGAGGGACTGGGGGAAATTGCCACCCGCTATCCAGAGAAGATTTATTATGTTAAGGAAACCTTTAAGGAAGAAGAGTTAGACAAGGAGCTTCTTTCATTTTTAAAAGATATGAACCCAGGAAGCCACACACCTCCTCTCAAGAGGGGGAATGTTTACCATATCGTTAAGCTTGTGAAAAAGCTTGCTGGTGAACCACCGAAGTTCGAAGAGATGCGAGATAGCCTTTATGAGGAGCTTTTCAATCAAAGGGCTAAAGAATATCTTGAACGCTGGATAAAGGAATTAAAAGAGACAAGGTTTGTGAAAATTTATCTTTAAGTGTTTAAGTTGCTACTTTGAAGCTTAAAAGTTATCCTGCTATAGTCCTTTCCGTTGAGCCTGTCTCTGAAATAGACTTAAAGGTTGAGTTTTTGACACCTGTTGGTAGGGTCTTAGCGGTAGCTAAAGGCGGAAGAAAGAGCAAAAGGCGCTTTTTAAACCTCTTCTCTGAGATAAACATCTTAAGGGTTAACTTAAGAAAAAGTTCAAGGACCATCTTCCCCATCATAGATTCTGCAGACCTTATTTATCAGGTAAAAAGTCCTTGGTTTGAGCGACAAAAGTTTGAATTCTTTAGCTGTTTAGCTGAGCTTTTAAGTTATCTTGGGAAGGGACTACTTGAGGAAGGTAGCTTCAGCTTTTGGGTCTCTTTTATAAAAGTAGCTGACGCTAATCCTATTTCCGAAAAACTACTCTTTCTTCTTGAATTAAAAATACTTAAGCATCTTGGCTATGCACCTATGGTCGATGAATGCGTAAAATGCGGAAACATACCTAAGAGAATTTTTTACTTTTCTGTAGAGCAAGGGGGTATTCTATGTCTTAACTGTCGAGACGACCGAACACTTCCTCTTTCTTCTGCTGAGGTTGAATGTCTAAAGAATTATCTTCTTTTAAAGGACCCAAAGGGGGTATTTGAGCTTTCATCTCCTTCTTCTAAGTTGTTAAGACTTGTTCGGCAATTTTTAATTTACTATTTAGGGTTAGATTACAAAGCACCTTGTCAAGGTCTATAAGAAAACTATAATAAAAGTAGCATGCTAAGCTATCTTTATCAGCGGTTTACCCCCTATGAATGGCTCCTTACGAACCGCAAAGGAGGCTATGCCCTTGGGACGGCTTTTCTGGCTAATGTTAGAAAATATCATGGCTTGCTTATCGCGGGTGATGGCAAGGGCAAAAGATACCATCTCTTGGCTTGCCTTGAAGAGGTTGCTACCTTCCCTTCGGGCTTAACCTATCAGCTTGACACAAACTTCTATAGAGATGTAGTCTACCCTCAGGGCTATCAGCACATTAAAGAATACTTTTACCTTCCCTATCCAGTTTTTTATTTTTACTGCCCAAAGAGAGAGAACGGGGTTTTTCTAAAGAAAAGCCTTCGTTTCCACGAGGAAAAAAACCTTCTTCTTCTAACCTATGAAAACATCAGCTCTTATCCTTATAAGCTTCTTCTTAGACCAAGGCTCACTTTTAGGGACCATCATCATTTAAGCTTTGCCAACTTTTGGGATTGGTTTGAGGAGGAAATCTCTTCTAACTTTGCCTTCATCGCCAAAGACAACCTTGCCCTATTCTGCTACTCAGACAAAGATGGTTTTACCAAGGACCCTATCTTTTACTATGGCGTTTACTACCCCCTTGAAGAAATGCGGGGCTATCCTGGCTTTGAGGACCATTTTTCACCCTTTAAGATTGAGGTTGAGCTAAATCCCGGAGAGAAATTAAATCTACTTTTTTCTGATGAACCCCTAAAGGACCTACATGGAACCTTAGAGGAGATTATTACTCGTTATGAAGGAAGACCTAAAATAGGTCTTACAAAGCCCTACTTTGAAGATAAGGATATACTTTCTCTTCTTAATCATATGGTTAAGGCTTTTCTTCTTAAGGATAATGTTTGCGCTGGCTATCCTTGGTTTTATGCTTGGGGTAGGGATACCTTCATCGGACTTCCAGCCCTGTTTTATGATGCTAACGCTCTCGAAACATGCTATAAAATATTTGAAACTTACGGAAAATACATGCAGGGGGGATTGATCCCCAATCTGATTGGAGATTTAGCTCCCGTCAATTACAATTCTGTTGACGCAAGCCTTTGGTTTGGGATAAGGATATTTGAGTATCTTGATAGGTTCGGTGAAAGTCTTACCCAAGAAAAACGAACAAAGCTACTTTCTTTAGCTGAAGAGGTAATCAGAGGTTATCTCCGGGGTGCTGACCATCCCTTTTTCGTTGACCCGGAAAATGGGCTGATATATCTTCCTGAGAGCTCTGGGAAGGCCTTTACTTGGATGGATGTCATGCTTGATGGTAGACCCATAACTCCTAGGTATGAAAACCCGATAGAAATTGAATTCCTTTGGTATAATCTTCTAATGCTTGCCAAAGATAGATTACCGCAGAAGGAAGTGGAAGAGCTTGGAATACCCAGTTTGGTTGAAAAGATTCCTCAAAGTTTAAGAAGATACTACAATGGTGAACTATTTGCGGATACGCTTTATAAGGGAGAGCCTGTGTATGAGGTTCGACCAAACTTTGTTATCGCTTTAAGCCTTCCTTATGTGCCCTTTGAAAGGTATGAGCTTTTGAAGGCCGTTGAAATTGTCCGAAGAGAGCTCCTTACTCCTTATGGATTAAGGTCTTTATCCCCAAGGCATCCTCATTTTAAGAGGAAATACTTTGGTTCGCAGCATCAAAGGGACCTTGCTTATCACAACGGAACGGTCTGGGTTTGGCTAATATATCCTTATGCCCTTCTTCTGAAAAAGGTCTTGCCGAGAGAAGAGTACCTTGCCGAGGTAAAAAAACTCATCTCTCCTTTTATACAACTTTTGAAGACAGGAAAACTTGCAAGCATACCTGAGCTTTACGATGGAGACCAGCCTTATTATCCTAAAGGGGCACCAGCCCAGTTTTGGTCAACCGCAGCGGTGTATCTTTTAGCGAGAGAAGTTTTTTCATAAAGGGGGGCTTATGCGAATTTTGATGCTCACTTGGGAGTATCCGCCCTTTATCGTAGGCGGGCTTGGGATGGCTTGCTATGGATTGTTTAGGGGGCTCTCAAGCCTTGGGGTCACCGTAGATTTCATCCTTCCTGTTAAGGAGGATGTATATTTTGAAATTAAAAGTTCAGATGAGGCAGACCATCCACGGATCAAAAGCGAAAACGGTGAAGAAGCCAAAGAACAAAAAAAGCCCCTTGAATTTTTTAAGGTTATGTATGAAATTCCTGAAGAGGGAGCTTACGCAAGCCTTAAAGCTTTTATCGTTGAGGTTAGCAAGAGCTTGGGTGTTCCTTCAAGGGAGCCTAAGCTTCAAGTCCCTGATGAGGTTATTAGCCGCTTAAAATACCTTCTTCTCCAAGGAAACCACATGATCTCTAAGGTTTCGCTCTACACGGAGAAAGTTTTAAGAATAGCGCAAAGATTAAGCTTTGACCTTATTCATGCTCATGATTGGCTTACCTATCCTGCCGGGCTTATGCTAAAAAAGTATTTTAACAAGCCTCTTGTTAGCCATATCCATGCCACAGAGTTTGATAGAGCCCTTGGTTTTGGACATCCTATCATTCATGAAATAGAGTATTTAGGCTTAAACTATGCAGATAGAGTGATCGCTGTTTCGCGTTATACGGCAAACATCATCAAAGAACATTACTTTGTGCCCGAGGAAAAGGTTCGCGTCGTTTACAATGCCTATTATGCGGAAACTAAGTCTTCGCAAAAGATAAAAAAATTCAAAGAACCGGTTGTGCTTTTTCTTGGAAGGCTTACCCCTCAGAAGGGACCTACCATCTTTTTAGAGCTTGCTAAAAAGGTTCTTGAGCGAACAAAAAAGGTTAGGTTTTTGGTTGCTGGGGCAGGGGAGATGGAAAGGGAGCTTATGCTCTGGGCAAGCTCGCTCGGTTATGGGGCTCATATCATGTTTACCGGCTTTCTAAAAAGGGCAGAGGTTGAAAGGGCGCTAAGCCTTGCAGACATTGTTATCATGCCCTCACCCTCCGAACCCTTCGGTATAGTTGCCCTTGAAGCCATGCATTTTGGCTGTGCCTTGATCCTCTCCAAACAATCTGGGGCTTCAGAGATAGTTAAAAGCGCTTATGTGGTTGATTACTGGGATGTTGATAAAATGGTCGATATCGTCCTTGAGCTTATCAACAAGCCTGAGCTTTTAAAGGCAAAACAAGAGGAGGCAAGAAGGGAGGTCCAAACCTTTAGGTGGGAAGATAGGGCAAGGGAAGTTTTAGAGGTTTATCGGGAACTCCTTTCATGAAAGTCTATATTATCTTCTATTTTCAAGTCCATCAGCCTTTTCGGATCGCACCTTATAGTTTTTTTGATATCGGAACAGGCAAAAGCTACTTTGACGAAGACCTAAACAGGGCAGTTTTTAACAAAGTGTCGGATAGATGCTATATACCAGCTAACAATCTTTTTAAAGAACTGATCTTAGAGAGCGAGGGACGGTTTAAGATTTCTTTTAGTTTAACTGGGACTTTTATTGAGCAGGCAAAGCTTTATAGACCGGATGTTTACCAAAGCTTTGTTGACCTTTGGCAGACGGGTGGGGTTGAGCTACTTTCCGAGACCTATTATCATTCTTTGGCAAGCATCTTTGACCTTGAGGAGTTTGTGGAACAGGTAGATGAGCACATAAAATTAATGAAGCGTGAGTTTGGACATGAGGCAACGGTTTTTCGCAACACTGAGCTCATCTATTTTGATAAGCTAAGCGATGTTCTTATCAATTTCCCAAACCTTCAGACCATTCTTATTGAGGGGGCTGACAGGATCTTGATGGGGGAATCTCCTCTATATCCTCGTTGGTCAGCAAACCATGCCCATCTTCTTCTTTTGAAGCACTACAAGCTTTCAGATGATATTGCTTTTAGATTTTCAGACCGGTCCTGGCCAGAGTGGCCTTTAACAATTCCAAAATATGTCCGATGGGTAAAGGACCTGACTCTTGCTGAGGGGCAAGGAAGGAACCTCTATCTTGGTCTCTTTATGGATTATGAGACCTTTGGGGAGCATCAATGGGCAGAAAGCGGGATATTTGAATTCATGAGACATTTGATAAGGGCGCTCCTTAAAGAGCCTATGATAGATTTTCTCTTTCCCTCTGAAGCCTTGAAGACCTTAAACTTTACTCCTAAGACCCTATCTGTGCCCACTCCAACCTCTTGGGCTGACACGGAGCGGGACCTTTCAGCCTGGCTCTCAAACCCCTTGCAATGGAACGCCATGAAGAGCATTTTTGATCTCCTTCGTTTAGCCAAAGAGAAAGGTAGATGGGACTTGGTTCCAACGATAAGAAAGCTTACCACCTCTGACCATTTTTATTACATGTGCATAAAATACTTTCAGGATGGAGACGTGCACAAGTATTTCTCTCCCTATCCTTCGCCTGAGGTTGCATATAAATATTTTTTAAATATAATTGCTGACCTCGAGGAACAGCTTGAAGATTAAACTGGAGGAGTTAGATGGAATTTAAAAAGTTCTTTGTCTTCCCAAAGTTTCCTGAACCCATAGAGAAGCTTGTTACCATCTCTTACAATCTTTGGTTTACTTGGGATTTTGATGCCTTAAACCTTTTCTATCAGATAGATGCTGACCTATTTAGGAAGGTAAAGCATAATCCTATAAAGTTTATTCATCATCTACCCAAAGAAAAGATACGAGAGTTAATTGAAGACAAGCGGTTTCTGCTTCAGCTTCAACACATCTGGGAAAGGTTTGAGGAGTATAAATCTAAAAGGCATCCTTTGATCACTGAACACGGAATATCAAAGGATGATACGATTGCCTATTTCTGTATGGAATTTGCCATTCATGAAGCCTTGCCCATCTATGCCGGAGGGCTTGGGGTGTTGGCAGGTGATGTTTTGATGGGGGCATCAGACCTTGACCTACCCATCGTAGGGGTTGGGCTTCTATACAACAAAGGCTATTTTAAGCAAGTTCTTGATGCTTCAGGGATGCAGAATGAAGAGGATGAACGTTTGGACAAGTTTTTAAACATCATTCGTGAGGTTCGAACCGAGGAGGGCTTACCCCTTATCATAGATTTGCACCTTCATAATGGCTGGCATTTTAAGGCTAAGGTCTGGAAGGTAGAAATTGGAAAGACTGTATGCTTACTACTTGACACCGACATCATGGAAAATCCTCCCGAAGTGAGGGGGTTGCTAAATAGACTTTATCCAGCCGAACTGGAAACGAGGCTAAAGCAAGAGCTTCTCTTAGGTATGGGTGGTTATTTAGCCTTAAAGCAGATGGGATTTAAGCCAAAGATATATCATTTGAACGAGGGGCATTCGGCCTTTGTTATTCTTTCAAGACTAAAGGACCTTTTAGCAGAAGGCTTAACGATTGATGAAGCAAGATTGCTTATTAAGGAGACTACCGTCTTTACAACTCATACTCCAGTCATTGCTGGGAACGAGCATTTTGATGTGGAGTTGGTTAAAAAGTATTTAGAGCCTGAGGTGACATCACTTGGACTTAATCTTGAAGAATTTATAGGCTGTGGATGCATCTTTGGGGATACTAAGTTCTTTTGGCTTCCCGTGTTTGCCATCAAGCATGCCAACTATGTCAACGCAGTTTCAAAGCTTCATCAAAGGACCACAAAGAAGATGTGGTCTCCCCTTTTTCAAGATTATTTGCTTGACGAGGTCCCTATCGATTATGTGACAAACGGTGTCCATTGGAGATGGCTTAGCGAGCCTATCTATGAGCTTTTGAGAGACCATTTGGGGGAGGAGTTTAAATACTTAGGTCCAGACGATAAAGATTGGGAGGAAATCTTTAACATACCAGATGAAGACCTCTGGGATGCCCATAAAAAGAATAAACAAAAATTAGTAAACCTTCTTAATAAGATCCTTGAAGAGGAAGTAGCTAAAAAGGAGCCACTTCGTGGAGGAGAATATGGCCCGGTTAAACGTTTTCCTATGATCATCGGCTGTGCAAGGAGGATCACCGGATACAAAAGAAACACCCTTATACTCTTTGACAAGGAAAGGTTGCTAAACCTTCTTAAAGATCCAGATAGACCTATCATTTTAGCCATGGCTGGGAAAGCTCATCCGAAGGATGTTGAAGGAAAGAAGATGATCCAAGAGATCATTCAATTCAGAGATGCTAACAAGCTTTATGACAGGTTCTTTTTCATCGAGAACTATGATCTTCATATTGCGAGATATTTGGTTTGGGGTTCAGATGTCTGGCTAAACACTCCCTACAGACCAATGGAGGCAAGCGGGACCTCTGGCATGAAAGCCTGTTTAAACGGCGTTCTACATCTTAGCGTGTTAGATGGCTGGTGGATTGAGGGTTATAACGGGAAAAATGGCTGGGCTATTCAGCCCAAGGAAGGGCTCCCTCCTTATAACTACTACGAAGCAAACCAGCTTTATTCTCTGATCGAGGGAGAAATCAGAGACCTCTTTTACCATCGAGATGAAGAGGGGCTCCCGAGGGAATGGATAAAACGCATGAAATACGCTATCTACACAGCCTGCAAGCACTTTAGCATAAACCGAGCCCTACTTGAGTATCTGCAAAAATTCTATGTTCCTTCCCTAAACAACCTTCAAGTTTTATCTAAAAATGAATTTTTCTATCTAAAGGAATTAGCTAAAAAGGCAAGACTTCTTAAAGAAAACTGGGCTAAGGTTAACTTCGTTAGAGTTTACGATAACATCGTAAGCGAGGAATTGTTTGAAGAAACAACCGTAGAGTTTACTGCTGAGGTGGACTTGGCAAACATACCCCCTGAACTTATAACAGTTGAGCTTGTGTGTATAAGAGGCTTGGAGGAAGAAGGGCCTACTTCTTCAGATGAAAATCGAGAGCTTGATTTTACCGTTTTTCCCTTTGAATTCCTGGGAATGGAAGGGAGCATAGCCAAATACTTTTTAAAATATTTCATAGTTGGGCATGGATTGCGAAAGATTGCTATTCGCCTTGTGCCAGCAAACGAGCTCATAAGAAGGAGTTATCCCGAACTGATTAAATGGTATAGATAGGGTAGAAAAATTAAGCTTAAGCCTTATATTATACACACAAGGGTTTTTTCAATTTGAAATAAGCAGGGAGTTTTTTGAAAGCATCCTTATTTGGCTAAGTCTTAAAGGATGGAGGTGAGACATGGAGTTTGACTCAACCTTGCTCATTGCTATTGTTTCTATAGCAATCTTTTTAATCGTCTTCTTGTGGTTAGCTATAAATATCATAAAAACCTTAAGAAGGCTAAATCAAAACCTTGAGCTTTTACCCGGTGTTATCATGAACCTCAAAACCACCTCTGAGAGGGCTAACGAAACTTTAGAAACCGCTAATGCTTCCATTAAAAACCTAAACTCTTTAGTGGAAGAGTTAAAAATTCTTCCAAAGATTATTGCTGAAGTAGGAGAGTCCTTAAAGGAATTTGAGGTTTTTCTCAAGGGGCAGATAGAGGTTTTGAAGGATGATGTGCATTTTACCCTTGAGGATTCTCGAGCAATTCTCTCTGACCTAAAAAAGGTTTCAAGCGAAGTCAAGACCAACATAGAGGAATTGAACAAGGCTATTCATCCTTTAATCAAGAATGTGAAGGAAACAGCAGAAACTGGGAGCCTGATACTTTCAGACCTTAACAAGAGCATTAAGACGGTGTATGTTGAAGCATCAGCTTTGACGGCTGGCTTAACGGAACTACTTTCTGGGCTAAAGAAGATCCTTGGTTTTAAGAAAATTTAAAAAGGAGGTGGTAAACGATGGCAGAAAACAAGGGGTCTATTTTAGCAGCCTTTTTGGCGGGGTTAGTCGTTGGAGGCGTGGTTGCTCTTCTTTTTGCTCCGGCAAGCGGTGAAGAGGTAAGAAGAAGGCTTAAAGAGGAGGCAGAGGAGAAGGTTGGTAAGGTTAAAGAAGAAGTAGGCGTTATTAAGGAGAAAGTAGAATCTATAAAGGGAACCGCCGAAGAAAAGATTGGCGAAATTAGCTCAAAGGCAAAGGAAATTCTCACCGAAAAGAAAGCTCAACTTTCTGAAACCCTTGAGAAGGCTAAGGAAACCATCAAAGAAAAGAAGGAAGAGCTTGCTGAAAAATTCTTCAAGAAAGAAGAGGAAGAAGTTTAAGTAATAAGCCCTTACCAACCAAACTTTTCCCTGAGGGAGAGGAAAAACCCTCTTCTCGGGTCCCTTATAAGTTTTATCCTTTTTTCTCCTTTTTTAAACTCAACTCTTGCTCCAGAACTTAGAAGGATGTTCGTATGTCCATCTATCAGAAGATGCACCTCATCATCAGCTGAAGGAAGCTCAACCCTTACCTTAAAATCCATGGGAATAACCACCGGTTTTATCTGGATTTTAAAGGAACAGATGGGGGTTATCACAAAGACTTGCGATTGGGGATGTATTATCGGTCCTCCTGCGGAGAGGTTGTAAGCTGTTGACCCGGTGGGTGTAGCAACGAGCAACCCGTCCCCAAGGACCTCAAACCACCCCTCTTCTATGCCCTCCTTCTCTATGCTTACGACTAACTTTATGGTCCTTCCAGCTGGACCTTTAAGTATCGCACCTTCATTCAAGGCAACGAAGCTTTTACCTTGATAGAAGATATTAAGCACCTCTCGTTCATCAAAATAAAGCTTAGTCTTTTCCCAATTTTCTAAGATTTCGATTGCCGAGTTTAGGGTGAGCTTGGTTAAGAAGCCAAACTTACCAAGATTTACCCCGAGGATAGGAAGGTCAAGCTTGTAGGCATAAGGGGCAGCCCGCAGCAAAGTCCCGTCACCACCAAGGACTAAGATGGCAGAGGGTGCTTCTCCCTCCTTTTCAAGGTCATTTTCGGAGATGAGCCTTATCTTAGCCTTGGATAAGGCCTTGCTTAGCTCAGAGGGAATATCTAAGCCCTTTTTAGCAAAGTATAGAAATGTAGGCATAAGCTTAATTTTAAAGTAAAATGGGAAACATGAGAAGATTAGTTGCCTATTATCCAAAGGTCAAAAGAAAAAAAACCCGGGTTGTTTATGTAGGGCAAGTAGCCATAGGAGGGGAAAACCCCATCCGTGTTCAAAGCATGACCAGCACACCTACTTGGCAGATAAAGGAAACTCTTTCTCAGATAGAGCGCCTCTATCAAGCGGGTTGTGAATTGGTAAGGGTTGCCATTCCCGATGAAAAATCCGTTTTAGCCCTAAAGGAAATTGTTAAAGAAAGCCCCATCCCAGTGATAGCCGACCTTCA
The DNA here is from genome assembly GCA_009903935.1 of Caldimicrobium sp. Taxonomy (GTDB): domain Bacteria; phylum Desulfobacterota; class Thermodesulfobacteria; order Thermodesulfobacteriales; family Thermodesulfobacteriaceae; genus WYEG01. Next base: position 24,778 of record WYEG01000039.1, read on the forward strand.
CTTTGCTGGAACCCTTGGCTTTAAAGCCCTTGAGCAGGGTGTGCAAGGGCTAAGGATAAATCCCGGCACCTTTAAAGATAGGTCGAAGCTTGACGACCTAATCCGGGCTTGTAAAGAGCGTAGGGTCTGCGTTAGGATTGGAATAAACGCCGGAAGCTTAGAGCCTGAAATCTTAGAACGCTTCAAATATCCAAGCCCTTCTGCTATGGTTGAGAGCGCTGTAAGATGGGTAGAATACATCGTGGAAAAACATGACTACTATAACCTTAAAGTTTCTCTTAAATCTTCCAACTGGTGGCATACCGTTAAAGCCTATCAACTCTTTGCTAGAAGGTCAGATTTTCCGCTTCATGTAGGGGTGACCGAGGCTGGGGGGCTAATCCCTGGGACGGTGAAAAATACTTTAGCCTTGGGTTATCTTTTCCTTAAAGGAATAGGGGATACCATAAGGGTATCTTTGACGGCTGACCCGGTGGAGGAGGTCTATGTTGCCTATGAGATATTAAGGAACCTTGGGCTTCGAACTTTGTATCCTGAGGTTATTGCCTGTCCAACCTGCGGAAGATGTGAGATAGACCTCATGCCTCTTTATCAGAAGGTTGTTGAATGGGCAAGGAACATTAAGGCCAATCTTAAGCTTGCCGTGATGGGCTGTGTAGTCAACGGTCCAGGTGAAGCCCGATTAGCCGACCTTGGGATAGCAGGAGGAAAGGGGGTTGGTATTATCTTTAGAGAGGGTAAAATCATCAAAAAAGTAAAGGAAGAGGACCTGCTTAAGGCTTTCTTTGAGGAAGTTGAGCGGTTTTTACAAGACCATCCTGAAAGGTTTATAACTTAATGGTTAGCCTTGATAAGCTCAAAGAAGAAATAAAGAAAGCCTACATATCTTCCTGCATTAAACTACCAAATTCGGTAAAAGAGCTTTTCAAACAAGCAAGGAACAAGGAGGTAAATGGGGGCTTAGCCCAAAAGGTCTTTGACATCTTGCTTCAAAACGCTGAAATAGCAGAAAGAGAGAGCTTACCCCTCTGCCAAGACACGGGGATACCTGTTATTCTTGTGCGGATCTCGGAGGGTTTGACTATTCCAACCGGGTTTGAGAGCGCGATAAATGCTGGAGTTGCCGAGGCCGTAAAAGAAGGCTACCTTCGAGCCTCTGTAGCCCATCCCTTGACCAGGGAAAACACCGGCACAAACACCCCAGCTATAATTCATTATGAAATAGTTCCGGGAAAGGAACTTTTTGAGATTTGGGTCATGCCTAAGGGTTGTGGAAGCGAAAACATGAGCAGGCTTGCCATGCTCAAGCCTGCTGATGGCCTAGAGGGGATAAAGAATTTTGTCCTTGAGACGGTTAAGCTTGCAGGTCCAAACCCCTGTCCCCCTCTTATCGTAGGAGTGGGGATTGGTGGAAGCTTTGAACATTGCGCTTTCCTTGCGAAAAAGGCTCTTTTCCGAGAGCTTGGAACCCAAAACCTAGACCCAAAAGTAAAAGCCCTTGAGGAGGAGTTGCTCTCTGAAATAAATAAGCTTGCCATCGGTCCCTTGGGTTTTGGGGGAAAAACTACAGCTTTGGCTGTTCATGTAGAGGTTGCTCATACTCACATTGCAAGCCTACCCGTTGCGGTAAACTTCCTCTGCCATTCTGCAAGGATAGCAAAGATTAAGTTTTTATGAAAAAAATGAACCCTCTTCTCAGAATATTAGGATTTTTTTTAGCCTCTTTTCTTTTGGTTTCCTGTGGTAGGAAGGCGCCTCCTTTACCCATAGAAAAGAGCATCCCTCAAGTTCCGGGTCTCAGCGCCGAGGTTGAAGGTCAAGCTATAAAACTACTCATTGACCTTCCTTCCCAAACAAGCGGTGGGAACTATCTTACCTCGCTTAAAGCCTTGATCATCGAAAAGAGAGAGGTCTCCCTTGATGACCCAAAGAAAAAAGAGAAGCAAACAGAGATAAAGCTTAAACCAAGGCTACATTCGGCGGCAACCCTTTTTATCTACACAGACGAAAAGGTGGCACCAAGAAGGCTCTACATCTACCGTGTTAAGGCAAAAAAGGATTTTTTGGTTGAAAGTCCCTTTAGCGAGGAGGTTCGGGTATACTTTCGTTATCCTCCAAAGGCTCCTGTAAATTTAGAGGTTATAGAGCTATATCCAGCATACTATCTCCTACGGTTTGAGCCGGTCTATGAGGACATAAATAGTCTACCCCTTGAGCTTCCCTTAGAGTTTACTATTGAGAGGATCCGAGACGGAAAAAGCTTTTACATCGACTTAAAGAACAAAACGGAGTACACCTTTACCAAAGAAGGGGAACAAAAGGAGTGTTTTAGAGTTCAGGCAAGGTTTCGTTACTTTACTACGGAAATTAAGGGTCCCTTCTCGAGGGAGCTATGTTTTTAAGCCTTTATCCGATAAAAATATAAAGTAGTCTCTCCGTAAGCTCTTTTATCTTCAAGCTCAAACTGAGCCACTTCATCTGGGAGGTCCACTCCGCTTTCTTCCTCAACCACGATCAGGGCTTTTGGGTTTAGAATTTCTGTAGGTAGATTTTCTAAGGTCTTTAAGCTTAAGCCTGTTCTGTAGGGTGGGGTAATAAACACAAGGTCGTAGGAAGGATTCTCCTTCTGGAAGTCTTCACCTTTTCTCAGAAAGAGAGTCCTTTCTTTTATTTTTTTCAGTCCCTGAGGAAGGGCAATTTGAAGGATCATAGCTTTATCTAAAAGGTTAAAGCGTTCGAGGTTTTTCTTTATTAGCTCTATGCTCTTTTTGCTTGCATCTACGAAGAGGACAAATTCTGCTCCTCTTGATAGGGCTTCTATCCCAAGGGCCCCGGTGCCGGAAAAAAGGTCAAGCACCCTCAACCCCGAGAGGTCATCCCCTAAGATGTCAAAAAGGGCTTTCCTAATCCTTGTTCTTAGGGGTCGTATCTCAAGGGCTGAGGCAGGCGGACAGTAAAGATTTCTTCCCTTTAAAAATCCCCCAGTAATCTTCAAAAGACGCTTCCCTCACTTGGCTCGGGACGGCGTCTTTCCACAAGATTTAGCCAGGTTTGAGGAAGAGTAAAAAGGGCTTTGTTCAAACCAGGATGATAGTATTTACCATAGTAAGGTTGCAAGGGGTTGGTTGGGTCTTTCTTCTCTTTTGCCCCTAAGATAAAAGCTAATTCTTCGCCATAGCAGGGAACATAAACCCGGGCGATATCAAACCATGGGAACACTGAAGATGCTTGTAGGGCAAGCTTTAGGACATGGGGAAAATAGGCAGGGAGACTTGCCTGTTGAATGAAAACCCCATCAGGTTTTAACGCCCGATGTATCTCTTGATAGAATTCTAAGGAGTAGAGGCTTTTAGCCGGCCCTACTGGGTCAGTGCAGTCAACGATGATAAGGTCAAAGGCTTCGGTATCGCTTTCTTTCAATCCCTGAAGACCATCAACAAAATTGAGCTCAACCCGTGGGTCAGAGTAGTCCCCCATAAGCTTAAAGAAGTACTTCCTGCATAGGTCAAACACGGTTCGGTCAATTTCAAATTGAAGGATCTTTTTTACGCCGGATATTTTTTGGAGTTCTCTTAAAACCCCTCCGTCGCCCCCTCCAATGATTAGCACAGTCTCAGGAGCCTTTTTAAGAAGGCTTGCGGGTAGATAGGTGATGACCTCGTGATAGATGTATTCGTCCCTTTCAGTAAACTGAACTATGCCGTCTAAGACAAAAAAGTAGCCCCAGGTTTGATTTTTAAATATTTGGACCTTTTGGAGGTTATGCTCCTCAAATACTAATTCAACTTTGTAGGCGTGCCCGAAATCTTGATGGATTTTTTCCCGCCAGAAGAAGTATCCAGTCAAGTTTCCCCCCAATCGCTGTTAGTAATTCCTCTTGGGACCTCGGCAACGCAGACCTTTTCTGGTTTTAAGGCCATTTGAAGACGGAATAAAATCTCGTAAGCCCTCCCCCGGTCTTCAGCAAGGATATCTATAGCGGAATAACCGTTCTCAGGCCAAGTGTGAATGTAGATATGAGATTTTCCGTCGTTCACCTGCGCCGAAACTCCAAAGGGCTTAAATTGATAACTAACGGCTCTTATGTTTCCATCTTCTGAATTGTTGTTTGTTAAGGCGAAGATAAGGGCAGATTTGACCTTTTCTGCTTCAGCGATCCCGTCAAAGGGTGAGTTCCAAAATTCTACCACTAAATGAAAGCCCCAGATGCATCGTTTCAAAGCACCTTGCTGGGTAGGAATTAGTTCGAACCTTTCCATGGCGCAAACAGTATCCGCTACCCTCATAGCTCACCTCCCCCAGGCAAGGTGCCCGGTTATTTTGAATTTTGGTCATTATACTGCAAACATAAAAAAATCGGGACGGGCGGATTTGAACCGCCGACCCCCCACACCCCAAGCGGGTGCGCTCCCAGGCTGCGCTACGTCCCGATTATCAACATAATAAAAAATTTTTTATGATTTGTCAAGCATTAACATCTTCTTAGCATGAAGCTTGCAACTATCTTTAATCAGCCCAAGCTCAGAAATAACTTCTTTCCTTATGGCATCTCGAAGCTTTGGGTCGTATTGAAAGGTTAAATCAACCGCTTCGCCTTTTAATCTTTTCACCATCCTTGCGATGAGAAGACCTATGTTTATGGCATCCATCAGGGCTTTATCGTCAAATATAGCTTGGTCACCCTTGTGGGAATAGGCAATCCCCCAGGGTGGGATGATTGCTCCCATAGAAGTAAGCGCGGTAATCAGGTATCCAGTAGCATAAGCACCTCCATCGTCTGCTCCCACAGCGATAGCGCCTACTACCTTGCCCTCAAGATAGCTTGGCTCCCCAAAGACTACCATGTTTTCAAGGGCGGTCATCCTGTCTATAAGGTTTTTCATTGGTCCTGATGGGGCAAACCAATAGACAGGAGTAGCAAAAACGATCCCCTCTGCCTCATGAATTTTTTCTAAAATGACCTTCCCATAATCATCAAAGATGCACGGGAATTTACAGGTTGGCTCCTCATCTTGCACACACCCAACGCAGGGTTTTACCTCACCATCATATAGGCTTAAAAATTCAGTCTTTGCCCCCTCTCTTTCTGCACCTTTAAGCGCTGAAATTAAAAGTTGCGCCGTTCCCCCGTTCTTGTGCGGCGAGCCTAATATACCTATTACCTTCATAGCACCCCCTTTAAGCTATTTTAAACCATGTTAGTTATTTAAAAGACTCTTTTAGACACTTATGAGCCTGCAAAGTATGAGATTATTTAAAAAATAATTCACGCAAAGAGTTGAGGCAACTCCTCGGAGAGGTTTTTCTGTACATAGACCATGTCCTCTTCGGAGCTTGAAACCTCAAACCCAAAAGCTTTGGCTAAACGAAGCATGGCAAGGTTATCCTTTCTGATTTCCATCCAAAGGGTTTTATAGCCGCAAAGGGTTGCCCATTGCAATAGCTTTTGCATTAAGACCTTTCCCAATCCTTTGCCCTGATAGTCATCCCTTACTTCAAAGGCAAGCTCGGCAGTGTCTTCATAGGATTTGATTAGGTGACCAGCTCCGATGATTTCGGACTTCCCGTTGGAATTTTTGACCAAGGCTATAAGCGTCATCTCCTGGTCATAGTCTATATGGCAAAACCTTATCAACTCTTCGCGAGTAATCTTTCTACCTGGCTGGTTAAACCTAAGTTCGGTGGACTTTTCTGATAGCTTGTAAAAAAGTTCCTTCAACAAAGGTTCATCCTCCGGTTTTACCGGACGAATGAAAACCTCTGTGCCATCCTTTAGCCTTTCATGAAAGGAAAAATAGGAGGGATAAGGACAGATAGAAAGATGAGAAGGGCAGAATAGGGAGGTAGGTTTTATATCTTCATAGAGAGCAACCTCTTCAAGGTCAACCTTTAAGTATTGAACAAGGACGCCCTGCCTGGTCAAAAGGAGAGGATTTATCACCACATTAGCTATCTCCGGAAAATCAACTATTAGCATGCTAAACTTTACCATTAAGCTTTCAAGCTCTTCGATCGGATACCCCTCAAGCTTTAGATGATGATAGATGATGGTTTCTTCTAAAAGCCTGCGGGCAATCGTTTGATTGAGAGGAGGTAGACCGATAGCTTGATCATAGCCAAGCTTAACCTCTTTACCGCCTATCCCAACCACAATAATAGCCCCGAAAACAGGGTCCTTCTTGCTACCAAGGAGAAGTTCGTATGTTTGTTCGGCTGTATAAGGGAAGATTAAAAGGTTTTTATCTAATCCTACCTTTTCGGCATAATCCCAAAGCTCCCTTGCCTCTCTTAAGAGGGATTTTTCAGTGTAAATACCCTGATGCTTTGTTTCAACCATTTGCTGTGCATAGGTTAGATATGGGGTCTCGTTCAAACATAAAGAAAGCGGATAGCCTAACTCTTCGGCAACGGCTAAGAGATCCTCTTCATTTCTTGCCATCCTGTACTTTGGAACTGGGATCCCATAAGCCTTTAACAACTCAAAGCCTTCGGAGAGGTTAAGATATGTTCTTCCCTTTTTTAAAGCTTGGAAAATGATCCTTTGAGCACGCTCCTTATCGGGGATAAAGTCTTCAAGGATGTTTGAAGGTGTTTCAAAAAGGAGGTCAATGTTATGCTCGTATTGATATAGATAGTAAAAGGTTTTAATAGCCTGCTCTGGTGTATCAAAGACTGCCAATCCTTGTTCTAAAAGGTAGGTTTTTGCTTCTTCCACCTTTTTTGCCCCAAAAGGAACGATAAAAATCGGCTTTTTGATTGGCGAAGCCTTCCAGGCGGAAACTATACTCATTGCCAGTTCAAAAACTTTAAGTCTATGGGTTGGAGAAAGAAGGATGATGATAGCATCAAAATCTCTACTTTTTACCAGGCTCTCTAAAAGATTTTTGTAAACTGATGGTGGACTATCGCTTAACAATTTAATTGGATTATCAAGAGATTCGAGCGAGTTTGAAATCTTCGCGGAAAGTTCGGTTTTTAATTCTTGAGAAAGGTTGGGAAGGGGTAGGCGATATTCTCTTAAAAACTTTAAGGCAATATCTGTAAGCCCTCCAGAATTTGAAACTAAAGCCAAACGAGGACCCTTAGGTCGTGATAGCTTTTCTAATCCTTCTGCTAAGTAAAAAAGGTCTTCTATGGTTGATACCTCTACCATGCCTGCCCGTTTAAAAGCGCTTGAATAGATCAAGTCTTCAGTTGCTATACCATCAAGGATGCTTGTGCATTTACTTAGGCTTTCTATAGAAGATTTGGATTTGATCACGATCATCGGTTTACTTCTGGCAAAGCCTCGAACAGAACGTAAGAATTTTCTTCCCGACTCTATGCTTTCTAAATGGATTAAGATGGCACGAGTTGAGGGGTCATAACCAAGGTAGTCGATGGCATCGGGTAAATCTACGTCAACCTTTTCCCCAAGGGAGATGAAGGTGCTGAAGCCAAACCTTTTTTCTATCGCCCAATCAAGCAAGCCAATAGCCATGGTTGAACTGTCTGAGATAAAGCCGATGTGCCCTTGCGGTATTTCACCATCAAATAAACTGGCATTAAGGTTGAGGCTTGGAACGATAAAACCCAAGCTATTTGGACCAAGAGACCTGATACCATACTTTCTTGTAAGCAAACGAATCTTTTGCAGTAGGTCTGTAGCGTTTGGCACCCTAAAGTTAAAATCAGGGTAGATCAGCAAAAGAGCCTTAACACCTTTTCTTTTGCAGTTTTCCACCTCCTCAACCCAATGTTCAACCCCTCCAGCCAGTATGCAAAGGTCTATCTCCTTAGGAACTGCAAGCAGGTTTGGATAGGGTTCTATGCCAAAGAAGCTTTCACCATCAGGTGAGATGGGATACACTGTCCCTTTAAAGTTTCTCAGGATTAGGTTTTTAAAAAGGACTTCGCTTAAGTCCCTATCCTTAGGATGATGGACAATGGCTATTCTTTTCGGTTTAAAAAGGGCGTTTAGGTTGTAAATCGACATACTCTTTTCTCAAAGAGTCAATCTTAACCCGTCGTAAGCGGCAACGACTTTAAGGTTTAGCTCAGAACTCAAGTCCTTTGCTACCTTGAAAGGGTTTGCTCGGAGCATGGTCATCCCGAAATGGGTGATAACCGTTAGCTCCGGTCTTAAGCTCGCTAATAATTTTCGCACATCTTGGACCGAGAGATGAAGCACCCCCTCTTTAGGCTCATACCTTACTACATTCACGATTAAATAGTTCACTCCTTGAAATTCCGAAATAAGCTCTTCAAAAAAGGCAGTGTCAACAAGAAAACCAAGGCTTTTCCCATCCTTGAGGTTGAAGATAAAACCATAAGTTTCAGCTGAATGAAGAAGCTTTTTTGTGGTTTTAAAACTAAACTTAGCGGTATGATAAGCCTCTTTCTCGGCTAAAAATATTGTTTCAGCTAAAGCCTCTTTTAGGTAAGAAAGAAGAACGCCCTCCTCCCAGGCTTCCTTTGGGATAAAAAGCCTTCCCCGTTTTTTAAGGGTGCCTTCAGTTATGGCATCAACGATCACATTAAGGTCTGCTGAGTGGTCAAGATGCTTGTGAGAGATAAGGATGTTTCTGATCTTCTCAACGGGTATCTTATGCTTGGCTAAATGGACGATGGTGCCAGGACCAGGGTCAATGAGGAGAAATTCTCCATCCTCTTCCAGCACCGTCCCGGCAGAGGCTCTAAGCTGTTTAGCCACTACATACCTCGCCCCAGCCGTCCCAAGTAGATAAACATTCATGTTGCCATAATTTTACCAGAAGAAGCTAATTTAGAAAGACCTTTTTTAAAAATGTAGAAAAAATCCTCATATTTGGAACAAGACTAATTTTTAGATAAATCAAGTTTTTTAGAGATGAAGAATGGAGAAAAAATCCACAAAATGGTTTCATTAATATATGATTTGATTTTTACCTAAGGACTTAGATTTGTAAAGCTTAAAATCAGCGCTTTTTAGCATCTCTTCAAGGTTTTCTTTGAGTTCGAGCTCAACTCCTGCAGAAAAGGTGTAGGGAAGTTGCACATTTTCAAAAGATGGTGGGTTTTGGGCTATAAATTCCCTAAATTTTTCGAGGTAAGAGAGAAAATTTTCTATATTATCGTAAAAACATATCAACACGAACTCTTCGCCCCCGTAACGGGCTATAATATCCGTATACCTTTTAAACCACTCTTTTAGCTTTTTACCGAAGTCGCATAGCACAAGGTCACCAGCCTGATGTCCATAGGTATCGTTAATTTTCTTAAAGTCGTCTAAGTCAAACATCACCAAGGCAAGCTTTAGCCCCTTTCTTTTAGCTATTTGAAAAAGCTCGTTAGCCTTAGTAAAAAAGGTTTTTCGGTTGAGAAGTCCCGTTAAAGGGTCGTGGTTTGCTAAAAAGCTTAGCTCTCTTATGGCATCAAGGTAATCAAGTAGGTTGTTTACTCTAACCTTAAGCTCCTCTTCAAGGAAGGGTTTTCTCAAAAAATCGTTAGCCCCAGCTTTTAAGAGCTGAGGGACAAAGATGCTTGTCACATAGGCGGAAATAACAATAACCCCCACTTCATGCTTTGAATATCTTTTTCTTAGATTGATTAAAAGGTCTATAGCCTCCCGTTCAAGATAGTAGTCAAGTAGGATCAACTCAAAGGTTTCCCCTTTCTCGAATATAAGTTTTTCCGTTTCGGCTAAGGTCCCTGCTTGAAAGACATTAAGACCGATTGATTTTAAGGTCTTAGTGATAACCGTTTGGGCAAGTTTAGAATCTTCAACTACGAGGACGTTTGTATGCATATTCTTCAAGAGGCGTTTCACAGTTGAAATAATTATTTCAGAAAGATTGGGAATATTTTTTAAAAGGACATCTGCCACCCCAAGATTTATACAAAATTCTCTGATGGCTGGGTCATAAGCTCCTGTTAAGACAACCGTAGGAATATTGGACTTAACCAAGCACTCTATAGCCTCTCCTTTTTCAGCATCAGGAAGATGATAATCACAGATGGCAAGGTCAAAATTTTCTTTAAAAATTAGACCTTTAGCTTCGGAAAAGGACATGGCATTATTGACCTGAATTGTAGGAAGATAACGGGAAAATAATTTGTTTAAAGCTTTATGAAAAAAATGGTCGTCATCAACTATAAGAATTTTCTTGCCTTGAAGGAGGTTTGGCATCATAATTTTTGAAAAATAATTAATCTTCCTGCTTTTCCAAGGGGCATCCGCTGCAGGAAGGAGACTTGGTTTTACAGTAGGTCTTTCCGCAGGCTACAAGCAAGGCATGAAACTCCTTAAAAAGGTTTAGGTCGGAAGGCAGGTTATTCATGAAAAATTCCTGAAGCTCATCATAGGTTATTTCTTCCGAGGCTAAAGAGTGTCTATGTAAAATCCTGTAGGTGTAGGCATCAACTACAAAGATTGGATAATCAAGAGCGTAGAGAAGGATGGAGTCAACCGTCTCCTTCCCAAGCCCCGAGACTCCTAAAAGCTCATCCCGAACCTTCTTTAAGTCTTTGCCGCGAAGCCTCTCTATTTCACCCTCGTATTTTTCAACAAGAAAGGATATAAAGTTTTTCAAGCGCTTAGCTTTAACATTGTAGCAGCCGCAGGGTCTGATGAGCTCCGCTAAGGTCTTTTGGTCAAGTTGGTAGAGTGCTCTTGGTGAAAGAAGACCCTTGGCTTTAAGTTTTTGGATAGCCCTTTCCACATTTTTCCAGTTTGTGCCTTGAGTAAGGATGGCACCTACGCAGACTTCAAAAGGGGTTTCAGCAGGCCACCAGCCTTGCGGTCCAAAATGCTCAAACAAACGCTCATACATCTCAAGGAGAAGTTTAGAACTCATAACGGAACTTCAAAACCCTTGTTTTTCCATCCTTCTCAAACAGGCGATAGCCAAGGCGAGAAAGCTCATCCCTTATTCTATCTGCCGTCTCATAATCTAATTCTTCCTTTGCTTTATCCCTTCTTTTAGCAAGCTCTAATATCTCCTTATCTAACACCTCTTCAGGAAAGGCAAGAATTTTATGGACTTTGTTGAATTCTTTAAGATAGGCAAAAAGAGAAGACTTAAACCCTATGGGTAAGCCTTCTTTTGTGGCCTGATAAACCCTTTTTAAAAGGGTTATAAGCTCCGATATCGCAAGAGGGGAGTTAAGGTCCTCCTTCAGGGCGTTTTCCCACTTAGCCTTAAAGCTCTCAAGAGACTGCCAAAGCCCTTCCTTTTGTTCTTCGGATAAGACTTTTTCTTCCGTGATGGCAATCTGTCCTAAATAGGTTTCAAGCTTCTCAAGGAGCCTTTTTGCCTGCTCAAGCGCTGAAAAACTAAGGTTTAGCTTACTTTTATAATGGGCTTGAAGAAAAACTAACCTTAGATGCCTTCCCTCGTATCCTTGTTTTTTGATATCTTCGATAGTTATTCGGTTCTCAGAGGAGAGCCTTTTACCCTCAAAGTAAGTTAGCCCCGTTGCCAAGTAATATCTTGCAAGCTCTTTGCCGGTTAAAGCCTTGGCTACTGCACGGGTATTTTCGATGTGAGGAAAGATCAGGTCTTCGCCTGAGATGAAGATATCAAAGGTTTCCCCAAGGTATCTTAAGGCAAGGCAAGCGCAATGGATGTGCCAGGTTGGACGAACCCTTCCAAAGGGAGTTTCCACAAAATATCCAGCCTTCATCTCCAGAATATGCACCCTTTTAAGAAGGGCAAAATCAGCAGGCTCTTCTTTCTCGTATTCCTCAGCATCTATAGGCTCTCTGTCCTTCATCGTCTTTAAGTCAAGCTTTACAAGCTTCCCATACTCTGGAAATCTTGAAACATCAAAATAAACGGCTGAAAACTTTTCATAGGCTTTGTTCTTTTGCATTAGCTCCAAAGCAAAGTTTTTCATATCCTCTAAGTGTTCGCTAACCTTTGGACAGAGGTTTGGCTTATCAATGGCTAAAAACTCAAGGTCCTCAAAGAACTGAGCCTCGATTTCTGAGGTCAAATCTTTGAGGGGGCGGTTTTGGTTCAAGGCAGAAGCTATGGTTTTGTCGTCAAAATCGGTAAAGTTCATAACCCAGAATACTTCATAGCCCTTATGTTCTAAATATCTTTTAAGGAGGTCTGCGGTCAAAAGTCTACGGTAAAGACCCAGGTGAGGTCTGATGTTAAGCGTTGGTCCGCAGGTGTATAGCTTAAGCCTGGCCTTTTCAAGAGGGATAAAGGGCTCACGCTTTCCGCTAAGGAGGTTCGAGAGGATTAAATCAGCCTTTGCCTCTTTTTCTTCAAAGGACCAAAGAGGGGTAGAAAGATAGCGCTCGCCAGAATCAGGGAATATAACGACGATCAATCCTTCATCTATCTCCTCAGCAAGCTTAAGAGCACCCGCTAAAGCACAGCCTGAGCTCATGCCAACAAAAATCCCTTCCTTCTTGGCAAGCCATCTTGCCATCTCGTAGGCTTCCTCATCAGGAACATTGATGACCCTATCAAGGAGGCTTCGGTCAAAGATACCCGGCGGGAAGGATTCTTTCATGTTTTTAAGTCCTTGAATTTTGTGCCCCGGATAAGGCTCAATGCCAACCACCTTGAAAGGCAAGCCAAAGTCCTTAGCATACCGGGCAATGCCCATTGCCGTCCCTGTTGTGCCAAGACCACAGACTACATACCGAACTTTCCCCTCTGTTTGAGCCCAGACCTCTGGAGCAGTTCCACGGTAGTGGGCTTGCCAGTTTGCTGGGTTGTTAAACTGGTCAGGACAAAAGTATTTAGCAGGGTTTTCTCGAACAAGGTCGTAAACAAATTCAATGGCTCCGTCTGTGCCCTTTTTAGCAGGGGTCAAAATTATCTCTGCCCCGAAGGCTTGCATGATTTTTCTTCTCTCAACGGATGCAGACTCAGGCATGGCGATCATGCATTTGTAGCCCTTTACGGCACAAACTAAGGAAAGACCAATGCCCGTATTTCCGCTTGAAGCTTCTACCACTATTTTATCCTTTGTAAGAATGCCCTTAGCCTCAGCATCCTCTATCATGGAGAGGGCTATGCGGTCTTTAATAGAGCCTCCAGGGTTTACAGATTCAATCTTTCCCCAAATTTCGACCGTAGGCTTGACCTTAATCTTGTTTAGCCTTACAATAGGAGTGTTTCCAATCCTATGAAGAATGTTCTCAAATCGTATATAGGTTTGCATAAGGATTTCTCCCTTTTAAAAATCCTTCTTTGGACTTTGCTACTATTTTACCCTTTAGGAGCCCCTTGCCAAGGCAGTGATGGGGTTATACTTTCGGCAAATTTTAGCACTGAACGAGCCGTCTACTTTCAGAACAAGGAATATGTCATTAAAGATAAGGACACTCTTGTTGACCTTGCGGTAGCCTTTAAGGTTGGCTATCAACACCTGGTTAGCGCAAACCCTGGGGTTGATCCTTGGGTCCCCCCACCTGGAAAAAAGATCATCATTCCTTATCAGGTCATTATCCCTCAAGACTTTCTTTACCCCGAGAGGACTTATATCCTGATAAATTTTCCGGAGATGAGGCTTTATTTTTTTTACGCAAACAAGCTCTATGTTTTCCCCGTTGGTATAGCTGACGAAGGTAAGATAACTCCGGAAGGAACCTACACAGTTGTGAGAAAGCAGGAAAAGCCTACCTGGTATCCTCCCCCTTCAATCTTAGCTGAAGACCCGACCTTGCCAAAGGTTGTCCCACCAGGACCTGATAATCCCCTCGGGGATTATGCCCTCTACTTAGACCGAGGTAATTACCTTATTCACGGGACAAACAAAGAGGAAAGCGTAGGACGGAGAACAACCCATGGTTGCTTTCGCCTCTATAAAGAACACATAGCTTTTCTTTATCAGAATGTTCCCTTAAAAACTAAGGTTTTCATCGTCTACCAACCCTTCAAGGTTGCCATTGAGGGGAAAAAGATATTTCTGCAAGTCTTTCCAGACTTTGAAAAGCGCATACAAAATCCCTTCTATCATGTTTTAAGGAAAATTTCAGCCCTTGCTGAGCTAAGAGGGGAAGACTTTAGGCTAAACCTTCTAAAGCTTGAAGAGGCGCTCGAAAGAGCAGACGGTTTAGTCTATGAAGTGGGAAGGCTTACTAAGCCCTCCTCGCAAACCTCTTCTTCACGAGAAAAAAGGTAAGGGAAGAAACTTCAACCTCCTCAACAAGCCCTGAGGTCCACAAGGTCCTTAGGGCTTCCACATGGAGCTTATGGGAAGAAAGCTCTGCATAAACCTCGGCAACTAATGGTCTGCCAAGGACAAAAAGGTCTCCTACAAGGTCGAGCACTTTATGCCGGACAAACTCATCCTCTGTTCTTAAGCCTTCTGGGTTTAAGACCTCCTTTTCATCAAGGACGATGGCGTTTGTTAAATCTCCACCCTTAAGGATCCCTTTTTTCCTTCTTTCTTCAAGAAGGCTTTTAAACCCGAAGGTCCGGGCAAAGCATACCTCTTTGAGGTAGTTCGTTGGTGTAAGGGCAAGGCTAAAAGACTGCTCTCCGATCAAAGGATGAGGAAAGCTTATCTTGGCGGAGATAGTCGTAGCTAAGGAACGGCGGAATCGAATAAAGCCGTTTCCGTTTTGCATCTCAAAATCTTTACGAAGGTAGAACTTTTTCCTTAGCCTTGGAAGTATAGTATAGCCAGCATGTCTCAAAGCCTGGACATAGGGGAGGGCAGAGCCGTCAAAAAGGGGTATCTCTTCTCCATAAACTTTTATGTAAGCAGCGTCAATTCCAAGCCCGTGTAAAGCTGAAAGTAGATGCTCGATCAATAAGATGGTGTGCTCTCCGTCTGTTATGGCAGTTGCCCCGTCAAGCCCGATAACATTTTCTACTTTAAGGGGAATTACAACCTTTGGGCTTAGGTCTGCCCTCTCAAAGAGGATCCCATCCCCCTCGTACCTCGGATGGATTTCCACCCTAACATCTTTACCGCTAAAGACTCCAACCCCCTCAAGCACAACCTCTCTTCCTACTGTTCTCATGTATTCCATGCTTTACTCCCTTTTTGTTCTATCAAAAAGGATAGTCCTTTCCTTTTTAAGCTTATTTTATATACAAAAAATATGCCACACTTAAAGGACCTGCGCCTTTATAATTTTTTATGTTTAAGTATGAAGGAACAAGGGATGCCCATGGGAACCTTAAATTGTCCGTGAATAGGCAAAGAAGTCAACCCAAATCGACCTGTATTGTTTTTTACCCACCTGTGTGAAAAACTACACAGGGTTAAAATTCGTAAACTTTATCTTCGAGGATGACCTTTTTTACTCTTCCCTTGATGGTTTTGCCAAGGAAGGGGGTATTTTTGCTTTTACTCTGGATGAAATCTTCAGTAACTAAGTATTCTTCTTCGGGGTCAAAAAGGACAATTTTAGCTTTTTCTCCCTTTCGGAGGCTTGGTGGCTCAATACCTATAACCTTGGCAGGATTAGTGATTAGGAGCTCAAGTAGCTTCAACGGGGAGATAAGTCCTTCCCGCACCAAGCTTGAGCTCAAGGGTAGAAGGAATTCAAGCCCTATCATCCCTGGGCTTGCAAGTTCAAACTCTACATCCTTTTCAAGGGGGCTATGGGGTGCATGGTCGCTTGCTATCACTTCAATCAGCCCCTCTTTGATGGCTTGTTTTATAGCAAGGACATCATCCTCTGTGCGAAGAGGTGGGTTGACCTTAGCTAAAGTGTTGTAGCCATCGCACTCCCATTCGGTTAGATGAAAGTAGTGGGGGCAGGTTTCAGCGGTGAAGTTTACGCCCTCTTCCTTTGCCCAGCGAAGGAAGGGGAGGTTTTCTTTTACAGAGAGATGGGCTAAGTGAAGTTTACCCTTTGTTTCTTTGGCTAAAAGGAGGTCTCGAACCACGGCAACGGTTTCAGCAGTAAAAGGGACCCCCTTCAAACCAAGCTTTGCTGAAAGCTTACCTAAGTTGACCTGTCCTCCAAAGCTTAAAGCCTGGTCCTCAGGGTGGGAAATTATGGGGAGGTCAAAGGATTTAGCGTAAAGCAAAGCCTTCCTCATCACCTCAGAATCCTGAACCCATTTGCCATCATCCGAAAGGGCAACCGCTCCAGCAAGCTTTAGTCTTCCAAACTCGGTTAGTTCCTTTCCAGCCTGGCCTTTGGTAATGCAAGCTATAGGATAGACAGGAACATATCCCTTTTCTTTAGCCTTGGCTATGATTGCTGAGCAGACCTCAGGAGTGTCAACAGGGGGCTTTGTGTTTGGCATGCAAGCAACCCGAAGAACACCTCCGTGAAGGGCAGCTCTGGTTCCGGATTCGATGTCCTCCTTCCATTCTTCTCCGGGCTCCCTTAAATGGACATGAATATCCACAAGACCAGGCAATACCCAAAGTCCATGAGCATCGAGAATCCTATCAGCAGAAACTGAAATATTTTCCTCAACGCCTTCTATCTTTCCGTCAACTATGTAGACATCGGCGATTAAATCCAAGCCAAGCGTTGGGTCAAGGACCCTTCCGTTCTTTATAAGCAACCTCATAGTTTTAAGCTCCTGTTAGAAGGGTTAGAAGGACAGCCATCCTAACGGCAACTCCGTTTTCTACCTGGTCAAGGATCACCTGAAAAGGATACTTCTCAAGCTCAGGATGAAGCTCAACCCCCCAGTTGATTGGACCGGGATGCATGAGCAAAGCCCCTTCCTTTATTAAATCAAGATGCTTAGGCGCTAAGCCAAAAGTAAGATGATACTCATTGTAGCCTGGAATAAGAGGGGTCTCGTGCCTTTCTTTCTGAACTCGAAGAGCAATGACTACATCCGCAGATTCTATTGCTGTGGCAAGATTATAGCAAACCTTAAATGCCTTAGGTTTTAAGCAAAAGAACTCCTCTTCAGCAGGAGTTGGTAGAAGATGGGCTGGACCTGAAACATAAACAGTGCTCCCCATCTTTTGAAAGGCTAGGATGTCCGAGTGGGCTACTCGGCTGTGTTTGATGTCTCCGATTATGGCTACTTTTAGGTCATAGAGGGTGCCAAGCTTTTGCCGTACAGTAAGAAGGTCAAGAAGGGCTTGGGTTGGGTGTTCGTGCGTGCCATCCCCCGCGTTGACAACAGGCACAGATAAATTTCTGGCTAAAAAATGGGGTGTTCCAGAAAGATTATGCCTAATCACAATCAGATTGACCCCAAGGGTTTTTAGGTTTTTCACAGTGTCAAGCAAAGTTTCTCCCTTTTCTAAGCTACTACCCTTGGTTTGAAAACTCATCACCTCAGCGGATAAAATCTTGCAAGCCCTTTCAAAGGAAAACTTTGTCCTCGTAGATGGTTCATAGAAAAGAAGCAGGACAAGCTTTCCGCGAAGAGTTGGCACCTTTGGTATGGGGCGATAAAGGATCTCCTTAAGATTGTCCGCAAGGTTTAGGTAGTGTTCTATGTCCTCTTTGCTTAAGCTTTCAATGTCAAGAAGATGCTTCATGTTAAATCCAAAGTTTTTCCTTTATGTGATTTACTATTTCCTCTGGTTCGTCAAGGACTTTAAATATTTCAAGGTCCTGCGGAGAAATTTTGTTCTCTGGAATGAGGGTTTTAGTAAACCAGCTGACCAAAGGTTTCCAGAATTGTTTATCCACAAGAACTATGGGCACAGGACGAATTTTTCTTGTCTGAACGAGGGTTAAGATTTCAAACATCTCATCCATGGTGCCAAAGCCACCGGGGAAAAACACAAAGGCAACGGAGTATTTAGCCAGCATTACCTTCCTCACGAAAAAGTAGCGAAATTCAAGCTTGATGTTGGCGTAGGGGTTTGGTTCTTGTTCCATAGGGAGGCGAATGTTTAGCCCGACAGAATAGCCTCCAGCATTACTTGCCCCTTTGTTTGCTGCTTCCATTATCCCTGGTCCACCCCCGGTAATTACAGAAAAACCCGCTCTAACAAGAAGTTCCGCAAGCTTTTCAGCCTTTTGATAATCAGGGTCATCTGGCTTTGTGCGAGCGGAACCAAAGATGGTTACTCCAGGATATACTCTCGGTAGAACTTCAAAACCTTCTACAAACTCGGCAAGAATTCTAAAGAGCCGCCAAGACTCCTTAGCCTGAAGCCCTTCAAGGACGTATTGCTTTTCTTCAAAAAGTCTATTCTTTAAATCTTCAGCCATGGGGCAAAGATGATTTTTTTTAAATTCTAACGGTTAGTTAAAAAACGGTCAAGAAGAAAATAGGGACCCTCGCTAAGACCTAAGCTTACCCACAAACGACCCCCTGTGGGAAATTCCCGGGAATTCTACCACACGACAATTTTAAGAATGTAAAGAGCAACAAGAAGGCATGACAAGAAGAGAGCTATTCCATAGAATAAATACAAAGAAGTGTTTGTCTTGTAGGTCCCTTGCTCAACCCTTTTGACTGTGCGGTAAAAGTTGATAAGACCAAGAATAATGGTAATGAGCCCAAGTAATATGAATAAAATTCCAAACCCATGGAGGGATTTTGTTCCGCTTTTAATAGGAATATTGAGCATACTTTTAACCTCTTCAAGAAAGAATTCAAACTTTTCGATGACAAACCCGAAGACAATGAGCCCGATAGCAGTCCTAATCCAGGATAAAAAAGTTCTTTCTCCTGCCATGTAAATCCTTGGGTCAACAACCTCTTTTGGGTCCACTTCTACGCCCTCCTCGAGGAATTTTAACATCAACATAAAGCTTGGTATTGACAAAAGGGATATGAGTATCCCAGTAAACAAAAAAAACTTAAAGAGTGTTTCCCAAATAGGAGATAGGTACGTTCCTTTAATTTCAACAGCTATTCGCCTCAATTTCCACAAAAAGATAGCTAAAGAAACAAGAAAAATAGCGAGCCTTTGAAAGCTAAGAAAGGTTCTCTCAATCGAAAGATAAAGCCTTGGCTCCTTTGCTGATTTTAATTTTTTTAAGCTATACATTTAGATTTATCTAAGTGCCTCCGCCATACTGTAGTAAAGTCTCCATCAAAATCTTTATCTTCAAAGCCTTCGTTAAATATATATATCTTCTATCCCTGTTCCAAAATAAATCCTATCGTGCTCTCCCAATCTTGCTATCTTGTCACTTACTTCAAGATATTTTCACAGATATTGTATCTTTTAAAATGTATCAAATTTCCATATGATCAAGCCTCTATCCAACGCTTTATTAAATTTTTGACCTCTTTGATTGTTAAATAAATCTATCATGAATGAGAATTTATATAAACTAAGGCTTTGTGCAAATAATGATGCTTTCCCCTCTAATAGCTCTGTTTCTTACTCCTAATAAGGGATTGAATATTAATTTTTCAAATTTAAATCCTACTTCCTCACAAAACCTCTTTGTCATTATTGTAGTTGGTATTTTTTTTCCCTCAACAGTGCTATCGCCTACAATAATAGCTAATTTACCACCTGATTTCAAAGTCCAATAAATATTTTCAATGGCTATTTTAAGGTCAAGGTAATATCTAATAACCTTGGAAGGAAATCCAGATAGATAACTGAGAGATGAATCTAAGTTTTTTAAATTATTTTCTTTCATTCCTAAATATTTTTTTCTATTTCTTTTGTATCTAAATTTAAATATTCATAAGCAATTTTATCCTTCCCTACATAATCAATAGAAAAGTAGTATGGTGGACTTGTTATACATGCATCAAACTTTTTTTCATAACTAATTAAATTTTTTAAATCTAAAATATCTCCTTTGATTATTTTAGCTTTAGCAAAAGATAATTTATTATTTTCTTGAATTTTTTTTGATTTTTTTGTAACAATCTTTAATATATTGAAATTTTTCTATAAACAATCCAGTTTTACCTTTCTTTTCGTATCTTGATGTTCTTTGGAAAGCATCTACAGTATCAAAGTAGATGATTAACATCAGTTTATAAATAGTAGAATTCTTGTCTTCCCATTTTTTATTTTCTATAGCATTTAAAATTTCAATAAGATCAGAATAAGAAAAATCTATGTCTTTTTCATTAAGAAACAGAAGTTCATTCTTAAGTTCTGCAATCATAACACCAATAGGAGTAATCTCTATTCCAATGCTTGGAATTCCCATTAGTGAAGCTTCGTGTGTAGTTGTTCCAGATCCATTAAAAGGGTCCAAAATTAGGCTATTTGAATCTAATTTAAAAGCGTTAATCAAAGTTCGAACAATTCGAGGATAAAACTTCCCTTTATATGGATACAAATTATGAAAGGCATAAGCGTTAGTATCATCGAACTCATCTACAAATTCACAATATAATGAGGGCTTATTCAGAACTAATTCTAAATGAGCAACTCTATTTCTTACATAGTCATCGTCACCTTCAAAATCAACAATTTTATTTATTGGATCAATATAGTAGATTTTCGTTAATCCCTGTAGTTCTAAGTCTAAAAGTTCTAAATCTGCAAGGGTTTGCATCCAAAAGCCAAAACATGTATCACCTTTAGGTTTAATTAAGTTTCTAAACTCTTTTGAATATTGTTGGATAATGTCTTCATATGAAGCATAATTATATGTGTTAAATAAAGTAATTTGTTTTTTTGTATCATGGAAAAGAGTTTGTTCTTTCATATTATATCTCCTTATTGTCGTGTAAACTTCTGTATTGTAGCAAAAGAAAATTAAAAACTTTTGGGCATAGTAAAATTTGTATTAGATCGGCTAAATAGTCATCTATAGTATAGGTAGTTTCTATTTTCATAATCTGTATAGCTTTAGAATGACTAACTGCTTTTAAAAGCTCTTTGTCTTTTTTTATAATATTTTTAATCTTTATTATTATTTTTTTCAAGTCCTCTTTGCTTTTGGATTTTTTCTTCAAAAAATTATCAAAGAAATTCTTAAATTCAACATCTCTTATATAATGGTCTAAAATATATGTTAAGGTATTTTTTAACTTCTTATTCTTTCTAAACATTTGATTTAATATACTTCTTTCATTAATTGAAATTAATTGAGCTAACCATATATCATCATATAGTTTCGTTTCCAATTTTTCTTTTAAATCTTCTAAATAATTTATAGATTCACCTACAGTAATTGCCTCGATTAATTGGTTTCCATAAAGAAAGTAAATCACAAATTTAATGCTTTTTAATATGAAAGAAATCTGCAAAGCACAATTTCTATATTTATTTTCATATTGAAAATTTAGATTTTTATTTTTTAAAAAGTTGATTAATCTATTTATTCCATTCTTTAATCCACTATAACATATTTGCCATTCAATATCCTTTTCTAATGTTGCTGGATTTCCTTCAATATCATATAACACGCCACCAATTAATTTTATTTCTTTTATTTTGTTCAAATCAAAGCAATTATACAGTTTTTCATCTTTGTCCACTAGTTCTACAAATTTTATAAACTTTTCTATAATTTCAATTCTCCCTGCAGTACATCCTGAGTAAATTTTCATTTTTAATTCACAAATAACCATGGTATTGTTCATTTTAACTACAATATCAAATTTTTGATCTTCGTCTTTACTTATTTCAAGTATGCAACCTTTATTTAAAATTTTTGAAAAATTAGATACTCTACCTTCAAACAAAACTTTCTCATTGCTCTCTATATTTAATAATTCTTGGAATAATTTAGCAATTAAAGAGCCTCTACCAGCTTGACTATGTTGATAGTAAGAAGTAACAGTTAGAAATGCTTCATAAAAGCTATATAAATCTTGAGATTCAACTTCTGTTTTTGCTATTCCATGAAAAAATTTCATCAAAGATACTGAATATAGATTCAAGAGATATCGCTTTTTTCATCATTTCTTGTACTCATTTTATATACATTTTCTGCAAATTTTTCTCCAGCTCATCAGCAGGGTCAGTAAGAATAAGCAGTTTTCTTATTTTCATTTTCTCCTCACTTTTCTCTCGGATTAGTTTCAGGAAGGAAAAAGAAGGAAAGAAGCAAGGCAAAGGCAGAAACAGCGGATAAGTAGATACCTGGGAAAGTTAGGAGGTTTAGTTTTTCAACAAAGTAGGTGCAAA
>WYEG01000036.1 GCA_009903935.1 Caldimicrobium sp.
AGCACTCCTCTTCCGATGACTATTTCCTTTGGGTCGTAGCCAAAAAGACCAAGATGACCGGGACCACTTCCTGGGGTTATGCCAAGGTCAACAGGAATGTGAAGCCCAGTCGCGCTCTCCTTGGCTAAGGAATCAAGGTTTGGTGTTTTTGCATACTCAAGAGGGGTCTTTCCATCCTTACCGGGAAGGTCTCCTACCCCATCAAGCACTATAAGAACAATCTTAGCCTCGTTCTTTTTTATCAAATCCTTGAGTATGTCCATCGTGAACCCCCAGGGTGCAGTAGTTTTTTAGAAAATCTTGCCACATCTTCTCTTTTGCTTTTTCTATGTCCTCTTCATAGTCTTTGGCGCTGAATTCAGCTCCGCAGGTAAGGCACCTTACCTTGGCGTTAGCTCAAGTTCCGAAAAGCTCTGCCTTTGCCCCGCAGGCTTTGCAAAAAAGCTCCATCTATGCTGTCCTCCTACTCTCAACCTGCTCGATGTATTCTTTAACTAAGTCATCAGGATTTGCCTTTTCTTCGTCGGTTGCTAAGACCCTTAGACCAAGGAGATTAAACCGCTCCGCAAGCTCTGGGGTTGGCTCAAAGAGGACGATGTGGGTTGCCACCTGCTCTTTTAGGAACTCGTTCAAATCCTGGTCATCTGGCTTTCTAACTACATCTTTAACTAAGATTTTCCCCTTTTCTACATCGTAGAGAGCAAAGAGCACCGCTTGGTTTATGTCCTTCTCTATCTTTGTTGGCGTAGAAATGGGGATCGCAATCCGCATGAAGGCTTCCTCAAGGACCTCTCTTCTCATCTCTTCCGTTGCCGAAACAACATTCCTTATCAAATCTTCAAAAGCTTTAGCGGTAACGGATTCTGGGTAGCTACCAACAATAGGTCTTCCCGCATCGCCGGTATCAACAACCCTCGGGTCAACGGGGATCCTTCCCAAGAACCTCACTCCCATCTCCTCGGCAAGCTTTTGCCCTCCACCCCTCTTAAAGAGGTCGATAGCTTTTCCGCAGTGGGGACAGATGAACCCGCTCATGTTCTCCACAATGCCAAGGATCCTAAGCTTTACCTTTTGGCAAAACCGGATGGACTTCTTTACATCTATCAGCGAAACCTCTTGAGGAGTGGTGACGATCAGGGCATAAGCATCTGGGATGGTTTTAGCTATCGTCAGAGGCTCATCGCCCGTCCCAGGAGGGGCATCGATGACAAGGTAGTCAAGCTCTCCCCAGTCTATGTCTCCAATGAACTGTTTTATGGCCGAGATCTTTATCGGTCCTCTCCATATTACTGCCGAATCCTCGGAAGGAAGAAGGGGCTCGATGGAGAGGAATTTTAGGTTTGGAGAATACTTGATGGCTCCAAGCTTTCCGTCAGGGCGCCTTGTTAGCTTGAGGTCCCTTGCCCCGAGCATCTTAGGGATGCTTGGACCGTGGAGGTCTACATCAAGAAGACCTACCATAAAGTCCTGCAAAGATAAACCAACGGCTAAGTTTACCGCAACCGTGCTTTTTCCTACACCACCCTTGCCAGACATCACCATGATTTTGTGCTTAATCTTGGAAAGTTGTTCCTTAACCCGCTTGTCCTGCTGGTCAAGCAGAAAACCTTTCTCTTTCAAAAGCGCCATTGCTTCCTCCCTGAATGAGTTTTAAAAGAATTATAATACAAAAAAGTGGATTGTCACCGAAAGGCTGGTATACTTTAATATTACCTATGGATGGGAAAACATTTGCCCTTTGGCTAGCAACCATCTTCTTCTGGGGTATTACCCCTATCATAGAGAAGGCTGGGTTAAGAAATGTTGACCCCTTAGCGGGTTTGTTTGTGAGAACAATTTCCGCCTTAGTCGGCATATTTCTCATCCTTTTAATTTTCTACCCGCAAAGCCTTAAAGAGTTAAGCCTGAGGGAGGTTTCCATACTTAGCTTAAGCGGAATAACGGGCGGCTTCTTGGGCATGTATTTTTATTTCCAATTGTTAAAGCACAACCAGGCTTCCCAGGTCGTCCCCCTTACTTCAACTTATCCGCTGATTACGACCCTCTTTGCCATATTTATTCTCCGTGAACCCATAACCTTTCAAAAAATCATAGGCACCCTCCTCATAATGAGCGGAATATACCTCCTCTTTCGTCAGGAATAGAGGCTATGGTCAAAAAAGAGGAGCTAAAAGATTGGGCCATCCTTATAGATGGGAGCTCTTTTATCTACCGAGCTTACTTTGCCATTCAAGGCTATCTTTCAACTTCAAGGGGGTTCCCAACTAAAGCCATCTTTGGTGTCACGCAGATGCTTATCAAAATCTTAAAGGAATTTGAGCCTCAGACCATCGTCTGGTTTGCCGATGAGAAGGGACCTACCTTCAGGCATCTTGCCTTCGCAGAATACAAGGCGCAAAGACCAGGAATGCCAGATGACTTAAAAGTTCAAATCTCCTACATAAAAAAAATCGTCTCTTCCTTAGGCATACCCTTTCTCTCTAAGGAAGGCTTTGAGGCTGACGACCTGATCTCGACCTTTGTTCACAAATTCCCCATCAAATCTATCATCGTAGCCCCGGACAAAGACCTTTACGCCTTAGTCTCTGAAAGGACTATTCTCTACGACCCTGTAAGAGAAGTCTTCATAGACAAAGAGGAATTCCTAAAAAAATTTGGCTTTCCGCCCGAGAGGTTCCCTGAGTTCCGGGCTTTGGTTGGAGACCCAAGCGATAACATAAAAGGGGTGCCGGGAGTCGGGGAAAAAACAGCCAAAGAGCTAATACTTCGCTTTAAAAGCCTTGAAGAGCTGTTTGAAAATTTACACAAGGTGACCCCTCTTAAGCTTCGTGAGGCTTTAGCAAAGAATAAAGAAAGGGTCTTCGAAAACTTAAGCTTAATGAGGCTAAGAACTGATGTCGAGCTTCCTTCTCACGACCTAAGCTTTTATCAAAGGCGTGAGCCAGACCTTTTAACCCTTAAAAGCCTTTTCAAAGAGCTTGAATTCAAAAAGTTTTTAAAGGAGTTCAACTTCCCCTCAGAAGAAATAGAGTATAGCCTCCTAAAGGTTGATGAGGGAAGCCTTGATAAACATTTAGAAAAATCCGACTTGATAGGTTTTAGCCTAAAAAAAGAGGAAATAAAACTCTTTAATCTGGGCTTAAATAGAGAGGTCTTTTTAGCCCCATCGGACAAGGAATGCTTATCTCTCCCTCTAAATGAGCAAACCTTATCCCGTCTAACCCAAAAGCGCTTCTGTTTTTTTGACCTAAAAGAGAACCTTCATGAATTGAAGAAGACCTTTAAAGTTGAGCCCTTTTTTGAAGCGCTTTCAAATTTTGATGATGTAAAGCTTATGGCTTATCTTTTGGACCCTGGCAAAAAAAGCTACGAGCTTTCAGAATTAGCCTTCCACTATCTTGATGTCAACCTTAAAGAGACTGATGAACCCTGTAAAAAGGCTATCGTCGTTAGACGCCTTGGCAGCGCCTTAAAGGATGAGGTTTCAAAGGAAGGGCTAAAGGAGTGGTATCAAAGCGTAGAGGTTCCGTTAAGCTATGTCCTTTTTGAGATGGAGGATGCAGGTGTAAAGATTGACCTTTCCTATGTTAAAGAGCTAAGCCAAGAGTTTAGCGAGAGGCTAAAAGCCATCGAGGAAAAGCTTTATGAGTTGGCAGGCTTTCGGTTTAATCCCCGTTCTCCGCAGGAGGTTGCTAAGGTCCTTTTTGATAAACTAAAGCTTCCCAAGGTTAAGAATACACCTAAAGGGGAGCAGCCCTCAACGGATGTTGAAGTCCTTGAAGAGCTAAGGGGGCAACACCCCATAGTTGAGTATCTATTACAATACCGAAACCTCTACAAGCTAAAGAGCACTTACCTTGATGTTTTTTTGAAGCAAACAAGCCTTAAGGACCACAGGCTTAGGACTACTTACCATCAAACTGGTACAGCAACAGGAAGGCTTAGCTCGCAGAACCCAAACCTGCAGAACATCCCAGTTAAAGGAGAAGAAGGGCTAAAGATAAGACGGGCTTTTATCGCCGAGGAAGGGTATTATCTTTTTAGCCTTGATTATTCTCAGATTGAGCTTCGTATCTTAGCCCATTTTTCCCAGGATGAAAACCTTATCTCCTCTTTCCTTAGAGGGGAGGACATTCATACAAAAACCGCCTGCGAGGTCTTCGGGGTAAAACCTGAGGATGTAAGCCCAGAGATGAGGCGCGTTGCTAAGGTCATCAACTTTGGTATTGCCTACGGGATGAGCCCCTATGGGCTGGCAAAGGAGCTAAACATAGATAGACACTCGGCGGAGCTTTATATTAAAAGGTATTTTGAGAGATATCCTCAGGTAAAATCATACATAGAAGAGATTATAAAGTTTGCCCAAGAAACAGGGTATGTCAAGACCATTTCCGGTAGAAAAAGATACATCCCTGAGATCTTTAGCCCAAACAAAAACTTAAGAGACCTTGGTTTTCGGATGGCTATAAACACTCCTATCCAAGGGTCAGCGGCAGACCTTATGAAGTCCGCAATGGTTGCTTTAGCTCAAGAGATGAAACAAAGAGGGCTTAAGAGCAAAATACTCCTTCAGGTTCACGATGAGCTTATCCTTGAGGTTCCGGAAGAAGAATTAGAGGTTGTTCGAAGCTTGGCTATTGAAGTCATGGAAGAGCCCTTTTCCAGGCTTTCTTTACCTATTCGGCTTTCTGTTCCGATTAAGGTAAACTTTGCCTACGGGAGGTCTTGGGCAGATTGCAAGGAACAATAAGGCTTGATAAATACTTAACCCATATTGGGGTTAGCTCTCGCAGAGAAGCGGTAAAGCTCATCAAAGCCGGCAAGGTCAAAGTAAACAGCAAAAATGTCTTTGACCCTGCTTTTAAGATAAACCCAGAGAAAGATGTGGTAGAGGTTGAAGGTTTCCAGAAAATCCCTTTCCAAGAGAACTTCTACTACAAGTTCTACAAACCCAAGGGATATATTACCTCAACCAAGGACAAAGAACCAACCATTTTTGAGCTTCTCCCTAAGGCTCTACCGGGCTTAAAGAGGCTTTTTCCTGCTGGAAGGCTTGACAAGGATGCCGAGGGACTCTTGATCTTGACAACCGACGGCGAGCTTGCCCATAGGATCATGCATCCAAAATGGAAGCTTGAAAAACGCTATGAGGTTCTCCTCGATAAACCTATAACCGATGAGGACATAAAAAGGCTTGAAGAAGGGATTGAGCTTAGTTCCCCATGTCACGCCGAGCTCCCCCTTTTGTCACCCCGAGCGAAGCGAGGGGTCCTTCACAAGGAAAAAACTTTACCAGCAAGGATAAAGGTCTTAGCCGAGGATAGAAAATTCTTAGAAGTAGCAGTGATAGAAGGGCGGTATCATCTGATAAAAAGGATGTTTGGCAAGCTTGGCTACCAAGTTTTATCCTTAAAAAGAATAGCCATAGGTCCTGTTTGTTTAGGAGAGCTAAAGCCAGCTGAAGCATTACCTTTGTCTCAAGAAGAGTTAGAAAGTCTTAAAACACTTTTGGGATTGAAATAAGGTCATTTTTTAGTAATAGGAAACTCTATGATAAATCTTGAGCCTCGAGGATGTGCTCGTTCACATCGGACCCTGCCGTTATGTAAATGGACAACAGTTTGAATGACTATAAGACCTGTGCCAAATTTTTTAAGGCTTTCCCATTGACCGCTGTTAAAGGTAGAAATTACCTCATCCGGAAGCCCCTCCCCTGTATCAGTAAAAACAATCATTACTTCATCTGAGCTAGCCAAAACATCGATCGTTATGCTTCCTTCCTCCTTCATGGATTTGATAGAGTTTTCAAAAAGGTTTATCCATAACCTTTTCATTACTAACGGGTCAAAAGGAAAAACCACATCCTTGTCGGTATTAAGCTTGATAGTGATGTTAGGATAAGCCAACTTGTAAAGATTGATCACTTCTTTTATATTTTCTATTAAACTTCCTTCCACTTTATCCAAAATGGGTTTCTTAGTTAATACATATAGATCATGGGATAATTTTTGGAGCTCTTCAATAGACTTTAGCACTACATCCACCGTTTGATTTAAAAGGTTCTTATCCTCTTCTGATAAACTATCAGATAATTTCTTTCTTAATCTTTCAATTGATAACTTAATTGGAGTTAGTGGATTTTTTATTTCGTGAGCTATCCTGATTGCGACTTCTTTCCATATGGATAATCTTTTTAAAACTTCCTTTTCGGTAAGGTTTTCTATAATGATAAGATAATGTAATTGACCTGTTAACTCAAATGGAAAAACAGAAATTCCTAAATTAAAAACCCCCTTTACAGTAGTAAATTCATAAACTTTATAGAAACCATTAGTAATGTCGATAGATGACAAAACATCAAAAAGTTTTATTTGATCGCATAGCTCATTACAATTCTCTAAACCAATATCATTTAAAAAGTCAAGTATAAATCGATTTTGAAAGATTGGTTGAAAATCCTTTGTCAATAAAAGTATACCGATTGGAAGTTGATCTAAAATAGCTTTTAAAGATTCTATATATTTTTTTCTTTCTTCTTCAAAATCTTTTAATCTTTTTACCATCTCGTTAAATCTCCTAATCAGCAATCCAATTTCATCGTCTTGGTAAAAAATATCGGGTAAATTAATATTATAATCTTGATGTGATATCTTCTCTGTTGCTTCGCTTAACAATCTTAATGGTTCAGATAAACGCTTACCAAGCTTGTTCCCAACCCAAACTCCGATGAACAAAACGAGTAAAAAAAGAAGAATTAAGAACAAGAAAATAGATAGGCGAAGTATCTTATCCCAAGCCACCTCCTCAGTTTTAAAAATTTCAGAGGAATCTAAAACTTTACCTACCACAAGAATATAGGGATGACCATCCTTGGTTTTAACATAAGTAAAAACCCGGACATAATACTTACCGCCTAAATTGATTATTTGTCTTTTCGGAGTTTTATCCTTTAAGAGTTCTTCAAGAATAGAAGGTGGTATACCATACTTTTTAAACTCGTCATTTGAGTAGGTCTTTTTGTATAAATCCCCATCAAGAGTATAAACCTCAATAGCATCAAGATTAAGAAGATATCTATACTTTTCTCGTAGTTCTTTACTTCTAATTATATCTGTTTTAGTAATATATTCATTTTCTATAAGATTGGCTTTGGCGATTAATTGGGATTCCAGGGACCTGAAGATATCTTCTTTTCCAAAAGCAGTTAAGTATAATTGAACAGCTGAGTATTCTCTAAACCAAAGGTCTAATGTTTTTTTTAAAAAGAAGAACCCAACAATTATTAATAAAGTCGAGGCAAAAACCATTGAAAAAAGATATATAAACAACAATTTTACCCTTAAACTCTTTGAAAATCTTTGAATTTTTATTTCAAGAAAGGTATAAAAGATATACCTAAAAATTTGGTAAATAAGAAAAAGGATAAGAATTAAATTAATTTGAAAGAGCAAAAAAAGATAGAAATATCTATGAGAAAGATTTAATAGATTAAGCTTAAACAAAAGATACTCGGCTACCAAGAAAAGAATGAAAAGCAATAAAAAAATGGAACGCTTAGGCTTAGTCTTTAGAAAATTTATAAATTGTTTCAGCATTTTTAATATATGTATTTAGCTTTGAAGTATATCGTAATTTAGGATTTAGATGGGTTTTATAAGTAAGAGTTGCTTTAAACACAACAAAGTGTCTTTCATGAAGCATTTCTGAAAAGAGGAAATAATAAGATTCCGACCTTACTAAAAAAAGGGCAGCATCTTCGGCTGAGTTAAATGTTAATGTCGTCTTTTCGGTATCCACTCTGTATGCATTGTCTTCAGGATTAAAATAAGCCTTTTTAAAATAGACGAGCTTTTTAACGAAAAGGCCTGGCAATAAGAAGCGCCTTTCATAGAGGCTCGCTTCGAGAATTAGTAAGACATCTTCTTTCTGTTCCTTGAGGCTTAAGATTACTTCCTGTAGAGGAAAGTTTTTGTATCTAACTGAAAAAATAAAACCCTGCTCTTCCTTTTGCACATAAGGAATGGAGAGACTAAAGGCATTAAGATTTGAAGCTAAAAAATGAAGGAAAAATATACACAAAAGGGAAATTTTTCGCATCTTCTTTTAGAATTTTACCACAGACCTTCCTGTTGACAAAGACAAAGAAAAGACTAAATTTTTTATAAAACCGGGGCGTAGCTCAGCCTGGGAGAGCGTCGGCTTCGGGAGCCGAGTGTCGGAGGTTCAAATCCTCTCGCCCCGATTTGCTTGAAAATCTTTCGTTTAGTTTTAAAATATTCAAATAGCAAGTGCGCCCGTAGCTCAATTGGACAGAGCATTGGACTACGAATCCAAAGGTTGCAGGTTCGAGTCCTGCCGGGCGCGCATATCTTGACCATTCTCTCTTTCAAATAAATGTTCTCTAAGCCCTTCCCCATAAGCGTCATCCTTGAAAACATAAGAAGTGCCTACAATGTAGGCTCAATGTTCCGAACTTCAGCCTGCTTCAACCTTGAAAAGGTTTATCTTGTCGGGATCACCGCAACGCCCCCTCATCCAGGGGTTGAAAAAACTGCCCTTGGCGCAACCTCAATGATCCCCTGGGAAAAATGGGAAGCTACCCTACCCTTAGTTCAAAAATTAAAATCTGAAGGCTATCTTATCTTAGCCCTTGAGCTCACCAATAAAAGTATCCCTATTCAAGATTTGAAAGAGGCAGAAAAGCCAATTGCCCTCATCGTAGGAAACGAAGTAGACGGCGTCTCCCAAGAAGCTTTAACCCTTGCAGATAAGGTTATTAAAATTCCCCTTTATGGGAAGAAGGAATCTTTAAACGTTGCTGTTGCTTTTGGGATAGCAGTATTTTATCTCACTGAACTTTTTAGAAAATCAGAAGGCTTTTGAGGCTAAAAGGCAGAAAAAGCCCCCTTCCCTATGAAAACCCTCTCTTACCTCCTGACACCTAACCTCCCTTTCATCCTGAGGCTCATCAAAGATGGTTGTAAAAATGCGACCAAGCTTAAAGCCTGCCTCTTTTAGCATAGAGTTTAACTCTTCAAAGGAATAAAACTTGGCTTTAGAATAAAGAGGATGCCCCTTCTTTGCCTTATCAAGGTAAAACCTTGCCCAGGGACTTTCATAAAGAATCAGTCCAAGGATCAGCCTTCCTTTTGGTTTTAGCGCACGATACGCCTCCTTAAGAGCAAGGATTGGGCTTTCAAAAAAGCAGATGGAAACCACCATGTAGACTTCCTCAAACAATCCATCTTTAAAAGGAAGCTCTTCAGCCCTTGCAAGTATAGCTTTTATCCCACGGTTTTTAGCAATTTTTAAAAGCTCTTTAGAGGTGTCTACTCCGAAGGTTATTCCCAGGGATGAGGCAAACCTTCCGCTTCCAACTCCAACCTCAAGGGATAAGGGGCTTCCCCCGGAAAGTCTCCTTAGGCATTCTAATTCAAGCCTAAAAGCAGAGCTACCAAAAGGCTTTTCATACCACTCGTCATACTTTTGAGCATACTCGTCAAAGACCTTCATTAGGTTAGAAGCCTTGCCACCTCTTCTTTTGTTGGCTGTTTATAACCCTTCTTTAGCTTATGTCCGTAGTAAAGAAGGGGGATAAGCAGTAGAGAAAGGGTTGTTGAACCGATGGTTCCGAATATTAGGGAGATGGCAAGTCCGTTAAAGATCGGGTCAAACAGGATGACAAAGGCGCCCACGATAACACCAACCGCGGTAAGCATGATGGGTCTTGTCCGGACTGCAGCTGCCTTAACTACAGCAAGAGGAAGAGGAACGCCGCTTTTTACCAAATTTTCAGCAAAATCAACGACGATGATAGAATTTCGAACTATGATGCCAGCAAGGGCAATGAAGCCTATCATAGAGGTTGCGGTAAAGAATGAATTTAGGAGTAAATGTCCGGGGATGATACCGATTAAGGTCAGAGGAATAGGAGCCATGATCACACCCGGTATGCCAAAATCTTTGAACCAAGCAAGGATAAGAACATACATCACAAAGATGGCGGCAACAAAAGCCAGCCCAAGGTCTCTAAAAACCTCCAAAGTGATGTGCATTTCTCCATCCCATTTTACCGCAACCTCATTGATGGGTATGGGATGGGTAAGCCAGTATTCAGAAACTTTACCATAAGGATTTGGAAGATTCTTAATCTTATCTCGGACCGCGAAGATCCCGTAGACAGGGGCTTCGTATTTTCCTGTAACATCTGCGATGACATAGTTTACCCGTCTCATGTTCTTGCGATAGATGCTCTTTGGAATGGTCTCTACTTTAAGTTCTGCTATTTCTGATAGCGGAACTAAATTGCCTTGCCTGGTTGGGATTTTTAGATTTTTGAGAAAATCTAAGGTCCGGTATGGTTCGTCAAGCTTGATGATGATAGGCACATGCTCGGCATCCGTTGTTTGTAAAATGCCTACCTGCAAACCCTGACAAAGGGCTCTAATGTTTTCTACCAATTCTTCTTTTGTTAAGCCAACTAATTTAAGCTTATCCTCTTTGGGGATGATCTTAACCATAGGAGCATCGCTCTCGAGGTAGATGCCAATATCAGAAAGCTCGGGCGTTCTTTTGAAAAGCTCAAGCACAGCCAGGGCAAAGTTCTGCTGAACTTTCAGCTCTGGGGCATAGACTTCAGCCACAACGGGAGATAAAACCGGAGGTCCCGGTGGAACCTCAACCACGGCTGCATACTTTGCTCCATAGGCTTTAGCAATCTCAGCGACTTTTGGTCTTATCCTCTTTGCAAAATCATGAGACTGCTCATCTCGATGATGCTTCCCCACGAGGTTTACTTGAATATCTCCTAAATTGCTATCTTGCCTCAAGTAATAATGTCTTATTAAACCGTTAAAGTTATAAGGTGCTGAGGTTCCAGCGTAGATCTGATAATCCGTAACAATTCTTTCCCTTACTAAGTAATCACCTATGGCCTTTAAAACTTCAAGCGTTCTTTCTACAGGGGTGCCCTCAGGCATGTCAACCACAATCTGAACTTCGCTCTTGTTGTCATAAGGAAGCATCTTAACCAGAACAAGCTTGAAATAAAAAAGAGAAAAACAGAGAAGGAGTAAAACTACTACTCCTAAATACAGGAAAGCTCTGTTCTTCCTACTCAGAAGAAAAGGTGTCATTAACTTAGCATAAAATCTGTAAATTTTAGTATGCTTAATGTCTTTTTCTTTGGCAGATAGCTCACCATGTACCTGCTCTTGCTTTAAAAATCTGTAGGCTGCCCAGGGGGTTATGATTAAAGCTATGAGCAAAGAAAAGAGCATGGCAACTGAGGCGTTGATCGGAATGGGACGCATGTATGGTCCCATAAGACCAGTAACAAAAGCCATGGGCATGAGTGCAGCGATAACCGTAAAGGTAGCAAGGATGATAGGGGCACGAACCTCGTTTATAGCTCCTATGATTAACCTTCTTTTATCCAAGCCGACCCTTGTTTCAAACCAACGATGGATGTTTTCCACATCCACTATCGGGTCGTCAACCAAGATACCGATGCAAAAGATTAGAGCAAAAAGGGTAACCCTGTTTAAGGTAAACCCAAACATCATGCTGAAGAATAAGGCCATAGCCAAGGTAACCGGCACGGCAATGCCAACTACAAAAGCCTCTCTCATTCCAAGGACAACGCCGATTAAAAGAATGACCGCGAAGGTGGCTATGAAAAGATGTTCAAGAAGCTCGTTTGCCTTCTCTTTAGCCGTCTCTCCGTAGTTTCTGGTAATCGTAATGTTTACATTACTTGGAACATACTTCCCTCGAACCTCTTCAACAAACTTTATAACCCTTTCTGCTACCTCAACTGCATTCGTCCCCTTTCTCTTAGAGATAGCTATGGTTACAGCAGGAAATAGCCTTTCGGTAGAATTTTCGACTTTTATTCCCTTTTCTTTGGCACTCGGACCTAACCCAAAGAGGACATAATCCTTAATCTCGCTTGGACCATCAACAATCCTTGCTACATCCCGGAGATAGACGGGTTTACCACCATAGAAACCCACGACGATGTTTTCAACATCTGCCCTACTCTTTAAAAATTCGCCAGTTTTAACCACATACTCAAGGTTTCCTTGTTTGACCTTTCCGTTCACGCATTGAGCGTTGGCGTTTTTAAGGATCTGAGCAATCTGTAAAGGGGAAATGCGATAGGCTGAAAGTTTTATAGGGTCAAGTAGGACTTGGAGCTCCCTTGGGCGCCCACCTATAATGGTTGTCTCCGCAACATCTGGGATCTTCTTTATCTCCTCTTCTAAAGCTAAAGCCATCTTTCTTAAGCTGTACCAATCATAATCCTTACTCCAAAGAGTTAGACTAAGGATGGGAACATCATCGATAGATTTTGGCTTGATAAGAGGAGGAAGGATAACCCCTGGTGGGGCTATATCTACAGCAGACATCCATTTGGAATTGAGGTCAACAAGGGCCTTAACCGGGTCTGTCCCTACATAGAACCTTGCGGTAACAACCGCAACCCCTTCCTTCGCAACTGAATAAATGTATTCAATATCTTTAAGCTCCCAAAGCTTTTTCTCTAAGGGGAAAATGATCCTCTTTTCAATCTCGGTTGGCTCTGCCCCAGGATACTGAATGATGATGTCAATCATGGGGACCACGATCTGGGGCTCTTCATCCTTTGGCGTTTTAAGAATGGCAAAGAGACCTAAAAAAAGAGAAACAAGAATGAAAATAGGGGTAAGCTTAGAATCTATAAAGTAGCTTACAATTTTGCCTGTTAGCCCAAGATGCTCTTCATCCTTCATAGGACGACCTTTGAAAGGCTTATTTTTCTAAAATGCAACCGTCGCAGGCTCTCTCAATGCCCTCAACCACAATCTTCTCATGTGGGTTAAGCCCAGAAATTACTTCAATCTTGTCTCCTATCTGAATACCAAGTTTGACAAATCTGAGTTCTAAGGTCCCATCAGGTCGGACCACAAAGACGCCTGTAAAATCGTTCCTCTGATAAAGGCTCTTCTGCGGAATTAGGACAAATTTCCCTTTCTCTGGCAAAAGTATCCTTACCGCTTGACCTGATTTGATCCCGGTTTGCTGGTAAAGTAAAACCTTAACCCTAAAAGTGCGTGTGACTGGATTAATAGCGGATGAGCGCTCAACAACCCTTCCCTTTATGATTTCCTTTCCTTCCTCGTCAAGCTGAACATCAACCTCCCTGTTTAAGGTTAAATAGTCCCAAAATTTTTCTGGGACTTCAACCTCTACTTTAAAAGGTCCTCTTTCTAACACAAAAAGAGTCTGACCAGGCGTTGCCAGGTCGCCCACATCAACGCGTTTCTCAACGATAGTTCCGCTAAAGGGGGCTCTAAGGGTAGTATAGTTAAGCTGTGAACTTATGCTACTTTTCTGATAGCTTAAGGCTTTGAGAGCTTGCTCAGCCTCTTTTACTCGTTCCTTTGCGGACTCATACCGAGCTTTGACCTCATCGTATTCTTGAGGAGTGATAGCCTTCTCATGTAAAAGCTTTTCATAGCGCTCAAAGGTCCTTCGCTCTGCCTCATACTGGGCTTTTGCTGCCCGTAAAGCTGCCTCTGCCCCCTTAATCTGAGCCTCAACCGCGGAAATGTTAGCCTTAATATCTTCAGCATCGATTATCGCAAGGAGCTTCCCAGTTGAAACTGCATCACCCTCCTTCACAAAAACCCTCTCCACCCTACCAAAGACCCTGCTTGCAATTTCCGCCCGGTCATCAGGCTGAACCAAGCCAAAATAAGGTGTCTGTAAAGCCTCAACAACTTCCACTTCTGCAACCTTTAGCCCAGAAACCTTTTTTGCTTGAGGCTTTATTTCCCCGCTCTTAATCTTCGGAGTAAAAAATCCCGAAAGCCAAAGCAGAGTAATAACGATTACTACCACAAAAAGAATATATTTTCCGTAGGCCTTCATGAAGTTTTCTTTCATAGCAACTCCTCAAAGGAACTACTTGCGAATAAAAGCTTTGCAAAGGCTTCATGACAAGCCTTTATGGCTTCTATCCTTTCAAACCTTGCAAGGTCAAGCTGGGTCTGAGCATCAAGAAGGTCTACCATCCGAACAAGACCGGCGCTATACCTTGTTTGCATCACTCTTACTACTTCCTTAGCATGCTTTACCCTTTCCTCAGCGCTTCTAAGCTTGGTTAAAGCGTTCCGGTAGTCGCTGATAGCACTTTCCACCTCAAGGGCTATGTTGTCCTGCAGGTATTTATACCTTTCAAGAAGGGCAGATTTTTGCTCAACAGTCGCGGAAGCCTTCTTTAGCACCGTAAGCCCTGTATCAAAGCGCCATACAAACTTTATACCTGCAGTGTATCCATCTCCTTGATTTTCAAAGGGATAATTTTTGCCGTTCATACTGTATTCGACAAATCCAGAAATTTGCGGAAGATTATCTGAAAGAACAACTTTTCTCTGCTCGTCAAGGGCTTTAATCTCGTAATCTAAGGCTTTTAGGTCTGGTCTTTTCTTCAGGGCAATTTGCATATACTTTTCCTCTTCGATCGTTGGACAGGCTTGTAACTCCTCAATGTCAAAAGGCGAAAGTTTAGTGTTAACAAGAACTTCAAGCCTTCTTTTGGCAAGGTTAAGATTATTTACCGCTACATCCCTACTTTCCTTAGCTTTGGCAAGATAAACCTCTGCTCGATAGACATCTGCCTCAAGAGCTAAACCCGCTCTATACCTTGCCTGAGCCACTCGAAGATGTTCCTCAGCCTCAGCTATAGAAGTTTCTGCAACCTTAACGGCTTGTTTGTTCAAGAAAATCCAAAGATAGGCTAAGTAGGTCTCAAAGAGTATTTCGTCGGTTTTTCTAAGCTTTAGGCTTTCGGTAGAGAGAAGCCTAAGCTCTGATAGCTTGTTTAGAGCTTGGATCTTTCCTCCAAGCCAGATGGGAAGCTCAAGGACAAATTTTGTCTCAAAATTTTCATAGCTTGAAGGCGAATTTAGGCGTTTGACCTCAAAATCCTTTGCCTCCATCTTCCCTTGGTTAAGCTTGTAGAAGAAGACATTAGCTGGAAGGTCGGTTTTGGCATAGGTTTCCTCAAATCTAAAAACTGGAAAATAGGCACCTTTTGCTGATTCTTTTTCAAGTTGAGATGCTTGAACAAAACGCTCCTGGGCTTTTAGCTCTAAATTCCTTTCTTTGGCAAGACGTAAAGCCTCTTTAAGGGATATAGTTTGAGCTACAGTTTGAGAATAGCTCGATAGCGTTTGAAATAGAAATAATATAAACCAAAAAAGGAGCAAAATAATCGGTCTCATTTGAATATATTTTATACAACTTTTTTAAATAAGTCAACATTAGTTAGAGGCTGTTCAAAAAAGTTCCCTACTCCGTCCTGTCGAGCGTCCTTTTTTGTCCTGCCGAGCAACATCTTTTTGTCCTGCCGAGCGATAGCGAGGCATCTCCTACTCATCTTGTCATTTCGAGCGTAGCGAGAAATCTCCTATTTGACAATTGGAGACCCCTCGGCTTGCGCCTCGGGGCGACAAAAAAATGGCTCGGGGTGACCCCTCCATCCATGTCCTGCCGAGCCCCCATTTTTGTCGTGCCGAGCGTAGCGAGGCATCCCTCACTTCGTTCGGGATGACGCTTCAGGATGTCTTCCCGAGGCACGTAAGCGCCGAGGGACCCCTCGCTTATGCTTGGGGCGACAAAAAAGTAGGCTCGGGACGACTGCAGGAGGGCTTGCCCAAAAACATTTTTAATACAGCCTCACATTACTCAATACTTCATCGATCAGCTTATCAACAGGCTGCAAAGCATCAAGCCTCTGCACCTTAAAGAGGGGAAGGAGCTTCTCGTAGTTTCCGGCAATCCTTACAAGCTTTTCCTCTTTCTCAAAGATAGAAAATTCGTTTCCTCTCTCCTTTAATCTCTTTACAGCCACCTCAACTGGTAAGTCAAAGTAAATCACCAGGTCAGGAGTTGGGGCAATGGTCTCATTAAGGATCAAAAGCTCTTTAAAATCAAAGCCTTCAGCACCTTGGTAGGCGATGGTTGATGGATAGTAGCGGTCAAGGATGACAAGCTTTCCTTCCTTTAAAGAAGGAATGATAAGGCTTTTAACATGCTCAAGGCGATCCTTGATAAAAAGGGAAAGCCTCTCCTCCTTGGGAAAATTCCCATTTTTTAAGGCTTCTCTTAATTTTTTTCCGTAGGCTCCGTTTGTTGGCTCATAGGAAAAAACAAATTTAGGATTATTTTTTAGCCTTTCCACCAAGGCTTTATGCACTGTGGTTTTCCCTGCTCCGTCAATCCCCTCAAGGACGACCAAAAGCCCCGGTCTTAAAAATTCAAGCAAAAGCCTTTCACGCAAAAAATCCCTATTCTCTAAGGTTACTTCGCACAATAGAACCTTTTCTAAATTCCTTATCCGCTGTAAAAAGGGATGGTCTCCCTTACCAACGGTAGCAATAAAAGGGATGTTTCTCTCTAAAACCTTCTCAAAAAAAGGAATAAACTTGGGAGATTTTAGCTCCATCTTCCCGACCTCATCAAGGATAAGGACGACATCTATTTTTTCCGAAAGTTCATGCTCTAAGATAGAAAGCATTCTTTCCAAATTTTCAACAAGGACAGTGTAGCTACCAACCTTAGGTAGGTCTTTTCTTGAAAGATGTTTCCGGGCTAAGGGTAATGAGGAAGGAAAAACTTTTTTCGTTTCCCCAATCGGAACAAGGTCAAATCCTATCCTATCCCGTTTGCCTTTAGTCTCTCTCACCTCTTCGGTAATGAAGCCAAAAAACTTAACCTTTGGAAAGGTCTTCTCTAAGATGTCTTCAAAATACTTAATGAGTGTGGTTTTACCAGACCGAGGATTACCTGTTATTAAGAGCCCTTTTCGGAAGCAAAAAAGACGCATCTACTTTTTGACCGGTCTTTGACTAAGAAGCACATAGGTAGCACCGAGACCGCCATCGCAAGGACGAGCTGAAGCATAGGCAAGAACATGCCTCCGGTATGGACCCTTTTCAAGCCAGCTTCTAAAAAGGGGCTTAAGCACTGGCTCTCCGTTTGGGGAGGATAGCCCTCTCCCATGAATGACAAGAACGCAAGAATACCCAAGCTCTATAGCCTTTCTGAAGAAATCCTCAAGGGCTAAAAGAGCCTCTTCAACAGTAAGCCTTCTCAAGTTCAAGACGGCTTTAACTGAAAATTTTCCATCCCTAAGCCTTCTTAGGGTTTCATGGCTTACGCATTCCTTTTTGCCTTCGATGTATTCAGAGGTGAGAGGAAGATAAACTTCTAAAGGTCTGGGAGGCCAGATTGAACGCTCCTTATCTCTTCGCTTGCTTAAGACCTCCTTCACAACCTTTGCCACCTTTGGAGGTTCAGAAAAAACGAGGTTTTTATCCGTTAAAGGCTTTACCTCTCTGCGTAGTTCTTCCCAGTTATTAAACTTAAGGGGAATAGCCTTCTCAGGATGAACATACTCCTGAGAAGGCTTTACACCAAAGACCTCTCCAAGCTTGAGGAAAGGTTTTCGCATCTTTTAATAGCTTTTTTAATAGCTTTTTATTTCTTTAATCCCTTTTCAAAGACACGCTCTGCCTTTTGAGCAGCTGTTTCAGCCTTCTTTGCGGCCTCTTCAGCGCGGTTTGCTGCGGCTACAGCCTTGTCAGCTGCCTCCTTTGCCGCGCTTGCTTCTACTTTGACCGCATCAAGCTGGCTCTTTAGAGCGTTAACCTCCATCTTCAAAGCGGAAAGCTCGTTTTCGAGTTTTTTGCAGCAATCAGGCTCAGCTGGAGCTGGTGCTGGTTGAGCAGCCGCCTTCTCTGCTACCTGTGGTGCTGGACATTGACAAGCATAGAGCATAGCTAAACCGGAGAGCAAACCAACAAGCTTTAAACCTCTCTTCATGGCCCACCTCCTTGTGTTTTTATAGTATTTTATAGTATATTACCCCTTGATGCAACCAAGGGGAAGGAGCTTTGCCACCTTTTTGGTTAAGCCTGCTTTGCAGGTTGCTTCGATCACTTCGGAAACATCCTTGTAAGCCTCTGGTGCCTCCTCAGCAAGCCCCTTTTTAGACTTGCCCATAACAATTATACCCTTCTTTCTCAACCGTTCAACGATCTCATCAGCCCTAAAACTCTTAATGGCTTGGTTTCTGCTCATAGTCCTTCCTGCTCCATGACAACAGGACCCAAAGGCCTTTTCTTCTCCTTCCTTTGTGCCTACAAGAATGTAAGAGGCAGTCCCCATGGACCCGCCTATGATCACCGGTTGACCAACCTTACGATACTTCTCTGGAAGCCCCTTTCTACCTGGACCCCATGCCCTGGTTGCCCCTTTCCGATGCACATATAGCTTCATTCTCCTTCCGTCAACTTCGTGGTATTCTACTTTGCAAGTGTTGTGGCTCACATCATAAAGAAGAGAAAGATGCACACCAGGGAAAAAGCTTTTAAAAACCTCTCTTACCAGATGGGTTATCACCTGTCTGTTAGCTAAAGCGCAGTTTA
This sequence comes from Caldimicrobium sp., assembly GCA_009903935.1. GTDB lineage: Bacteria > Desulfobacterota > Thermodesulfobacteria > Thermodesulfobacteriales > Thermodesulfobacteriaceae > WYEG01. The sequence continues at coordinate 18,477 of WYEG01000036.1, forward strand.
TGCCGCAGCACATGGCTTTAAAGTAGCTCTGCCCCTCTTCGGAATTTATAGGGGCACAGACAAGCTCCTTTTCCTTGATGGGAATGCCGTATTTTTTTGCCGCCTTTGCTAAGATAGGGAGGTAGTCTGTAGCGATCTGATGACCTAAAGCCCTTGAACCACAATGGATGCTAACCACAACCTGCCCTTCAAACAGACCAAAGGCGTTAGCCACCTCCCTATCGTAGACCTCAGCTACATACTGAACCTCAAGGTAATGATTCCCTGAACCAAGGGTGCCAACCTGTCTATGCTGTCTTTTCTTTGCCTCCATGGAGACATAAGATGGGTCGGCACCTGGCATGCAACCTCTTTCCTCGATGTATTCAAGGTCCTCAGGCTCACCATACCCCTTTTCAACCGCCCATTTTGCCCCGCCAATCAAAACCTCATCAAGCTGAGAGGGCGAAAGCTTTATCTCACCCTCCGAGCCAACCCCAGAGGGAACGGTCTCAAAAAGCTCTCGAACTAACTCTTCAAGGTAAGGCTCAACATCTTTTTTGGTCAAAGGTGAGAGAAGGGTTCTAACCCCGCAAGAGATATCATAGCCAACACCGCCAACGGAGATGACGCCGCCTGCATCCGGGTCAAAGGCGGCAACTCCTCCTATAGGAAAACCATAGCCCCAATGGGCATCGGGCATGGCTATCGCTGCCTTCACAATGCCAGGAAGCTCAGCCACATTGCTCAACTGCTCATACACCTTCTCATCCATCTCTTCTATCAGCTCTTTCGTGGCAAATATCTTCCCCGGAACTCGCATGTTTCCAGTCTTAGGTATTTCCCATTCATACTCGCTAACTTTTACCAGTTTTTTAAGCTCCATAACCAATCACCCCTTTTTGCCATTTTATTTTAAAATATTAATATTAATTAACTACGAAGGTTAAATCAAGGAGAAAACAAAACTTAATTAGCATGACCATAGAAGAGACGCCTTTTCTTCAAGGCAAGCTTTTAGTTTTTCAGCCAGATGAGGGCTATCGGTTTGGGATAAACTCTGTTCTTCTTGCAAACTTTGTAGAGCTAAGGAAGGGAGAGGTGGCTTTAGAGGTTGGGGCTTGTCAAGGGATCGTAAGCTTCATCTTAGCCTTACGCTATCCTCATGCCAAGGTCTTTGCCTTAGAAAAAGAAAGGCTTTATATGGAATGTTTGCGAAAGGGAATTGAAGCAAACGCCTTCCAGAATAAGATTTTCCCTGTGCTTGGAAACTTTAAGCAAACTTGCTTTAAACCGAACAGCCTTGATGTGGTCTTTGCCAACCCTCCTTACTTTGAGGTTGGAAGGGGAAGAAGGAGCCCAAACACTTTTAAAGAGGTAGCAAGAAGGGATGATGCTTTAAGCCTTAAAGAGCTCCTTCAAGGGGCAAAGGCTCTTCTAAAAACCAAAGGAAGGCTCTATCTTATCTTCACTGCCTATCGCACAACCGAGCTTATAAACCTCTTATATCAGCATGGCTTGACTCCAAAGGTCGTAAGATTTGTCCATTCTTACCCAGGAGACAGAGCAAGGCTCGTTTTAATTTGTGCCCAAAAATCTGCCGGAGAGGAGGTTATAGTCCTTCCCCCGCTTTTTATCTACAAGGAAAGAAAGGGAGATTACACCGAGGAGGTCAAGGAATGGTTGAAAGGATAAGGTTGGCTCAGGAGCTGCTTGACGAGTATAGGGTATCAGCTCTTCTTTTAATGAGTTCGGCAAATGTTTTTTACCTTTCAGGTCTTAAAGCAAGCCTTGCCTATTTGGTGATCACAAAAGAAAAAGCCTACCTCCTTACAGACGGGAGATACTTTGAAAGGGCAAAGCCCTTAGCCCATGAACTTCTTGAGGTGCACCTTATCCTTGAAAACCCCCTGCAAACCCTGAAAAAATTCCTCCGCTCCCTTGGTGTTTCTTCTGTTGGAATAGAAGGAGATTATGTAACCATTGCGGTTAAGTCCGCCCTTCGCTCAAAATTTTATAAGCTCATCCCTTTGCTCTTACCCTTAAAAAAGCTCCGGTTAAAAAAGGATAAAACAGAGCGAGAGCTCATAAAAAAAGCGATAAATCTTACGGATAGAATATTTAAGGAGCTTTTAGATGAGCCTCTAAGCGGCGAGACTGAGCTTAGCATAAGAGGAAAAATCGTCAACAAAGCTTTTACTTTAGGCTCAACCGGGGAATCTTTTCCAGCCATAGTTGCCTTTCGGGAACATTCAGCCATACCCCACTGGGAAAGCTCAAGCACTAAGATTAACGGGAAGGGGGCTTTTCTTCTTGATTTTGGGGTTGTCTTTCAGGGCTATGTGAGCGATTTCACAAGAACGGTTTACCTTGGCAGGGCTGACGAGGAGTTTAAGAGGGCTTATCAATGGGTAAAGGAAGCCTACTTTAAAGCCCTGGAGACGGTTAAGGTTGGGCGGGATGTTAGGGAGGTTGACCTTGCGGTAAGGGATTACCTCAAGGAAAAGGGAGTGCTTAGCCATTTTACCCATTCGACCGGACATGGAGTTGGGATTGAAGTTCATGAACCGCCGAGGCTTTACTACAAGCTTAAAGAGGAGATTAAGATAGAAGAAGGCATGGTTTTTACCATTGAGCCGGGTTTATACTTTCCGGGGAAGTTTGGGATAAGGCTTGAAAACATTGTGTTTGTTGAGGATGGGAGGGGTGTTGTTTACTCGGAGGTCCCTCTTGAATTGCTTGAACTTTAGAATATAATTTTATTTATCCGGGGTCGTCTAACTGGTAGGACATGGGACTTTGGATCCCAGTATCCTGGTTCGAATCCAGGCCCCGGAACCATTTTTAATGTTAAAGCTTGGAGGAGTGGCCGAGAGGTCGAAGGCGCTCGCCTGCTAAGCGAGTGCACGGGTGAAAAGCCCGTGCCGCGGGTTCGAATCCCGCCTCCTCCGTTTGAGATATAGAAGCTTGCCGGCGTAGCTCAACTGGCAGAGCGTGGGATTTGTAATCCCAAGGTTGAGGGTTCAAGCCCCTCCGCCGGCTCTCTCCTTTTATGCCCCACTTCAAGGCTGGAAATCGTTTCTTTTTTGACTCATCAACTAATCTTCTTTCCCCCGAAGAAACTCACCATTTAGCTCGTGTCTTAAGACATAAACCAGGAGACCAAATCCTTGTCATCGATGGTCTTGGGCAGGAATTTCAAGCAAGAGTCTTAGCTATAGAAAGAACCAAGGAAGGGGAACAAGCTCGGGTTGAAATTCTAAAGCTCGTTCGTAAAGAGTTTTCACCAAGAATAAAGATAACAGCCCTCATTCCCATCCTAAAAGGTGACTTAACCGAGTTTTTGGTTGAGAAGGGAACTGAGCTTGGAGTTTGGCGTTTTATTCCTTTTTTTAGCAGACATACGGTTGTCAAGCCAAAGAAAAACCTTACTCAAAGGCTTAGGGCAAAAGCCATCTCAGCCTTAAAACAATCAGGAAGGCTTATCTTGCCTAAGGTCTGCGACCCAGCCGACCTAAAAACTCTGGTAGAAGCTATTCCAGCTAATTCCCTTAAAGTCTTAGCCCATCCTCAGGGCGAGCTAAACCTTGAAAATTTGCTTAGTCTTTTTAAAAAAGAAGACCTCGCTGAGGTTTATTTAATTTCTGGTCCTGAGGGAGGTTTTTCGGAGGATGAGCTCTCTCTGCTGTTTGAAGCTGGGTTTAAAACTCTTTGCCTTTCCCCTTACATCTTAAGGGCTGAGACGGCAAGCCTTGTCCTCATGAGCTTAGCGCAAGCCCTAAGCCTTTCTTTTGCCAAGGATAAACTTTCTTAACTCTTCAACGGCGAAGAGAAAAACTCCGAAAGGTAGCAAAACCAACCAGACCTTTAGGGGCAAGGGATAAGTGGAAAAAATTTTGTTCCCTATCGGATGGTAGACGAGGAAAATCTGAAGAAGGATTTCAGAAAGCACTCCTATAAGCAAAAGGCGGTTAGAAAATAGCCCTATACGGAGGACGGGTTCCCTGAAGGTCCGGCAGGCAAAGCCATTTGCTACCTGGGTTAGAACTATGCCTGTTAGGCAAGCTGTAGTTGCTTTTAAATAGAGCGGGTTTGAAGGATGAAGAGGCATCCCCCAGGTCCACCCTCCAGAATACAGCACAAAAAAGTAGCCAAAGAGCCCTGCCATAGCCTCGATCGGTCCAAGTATGAAAAAAACCCTTAAAAGAAGGGGGAGGGTTAAAAGCCTTTCTTTTGCGCTCCTTGGTGGTCTCTTCATTAGGTCTGGAGTTGGTGGCTCTGCACCAAGGGCAAGCCCAGGCAATATGTCCGTGCCGAGGTCTACTAGTAAAATCTGAATAACCGTAAGCGGTAAGGGCACTCGGAAAATTTGATAAACTATATACGGTGTTAGCTCAGCGATATTTGAGGTAAAGAAGTAGGAGACAAACTTCCTTATATTTTCAAACACAGTCCTTCCTTCTTCTACGGCTGAGACGATGGTGGCAAAGTTGTCATCAAGAAGAATAATGTCAGCAGCCTCCTTTGCCACCTCGGTTCCGCTTCCCATAGCAATTCCAATGTCAGCTTTTTTTAAAGCCGGGGCATCGTTTACTCCATCTCCAGTTACCGCAACCCTCTCACCCATCTCCTGAAGCAGGGTTACGATCCTTAGCTTATCCTTTGGCGTCATACGGGTGAAAAGTATTTCCCTTGCGGTCAACCTTTCTTTAAGCTCGCTATCGCTTAGCCGATGAAACTCATCACCCTCTATCACCACCGGAGCTCCCGTGACAAGCCCAACTTCTTTAGCTATGGCAAGGGCGGTTCTGCTTGCATCACCCGTAATTAAAATTATCCTAATTCCTGCCTCACGGCACTTTTTTATAGCCTCTTTTACTTTGGGTCTTGGTGGGTCTTCAAGCCCTGCTAAGCCTACAAACACCATTTCTTTTTCTGGTTCAACCTCTGAATAGGCAAAGCTTAGAACCCTCAACCCCTCATCCATAAGAGCCTGGCTTGCCTCTAAAATTTTCTGCCTTAGCTCATCAGTAAGCTTTATCTTTTCTCCCCTTATTAAGGCATATCCACATAGAGGTAGGACCTTTTCTAAAGCACCTTTAGTAAGAAAAAGCCTCCTCCCCTCTATGAGGTTACCCGTAGTCATCATTTTTCTTTCAAAATCAAAAGGTAGCTCCAAAAATCTTTCGGAGGGAACCTCTCCGCGAGCTTCTCGGGCATACTTAAGCAAGGCTACCTCAGTTGGGTCGCCTTGATACAGATTTTCTGTGAAGGTGGCGTTATTGCAAAGATAAGATATAGTCAAGAGCATATCCACTGCGCTTTGGTCGAAGGTCCAAACCCTTTTTACCTCCATGCGATTTTGAGTGATCGTTCCGGTCTTATCTGTGCAAATGACCGTGATGGAACCTAAGGCTTCAACAGCGCTTAAAGTTTTTACCAAGGCTTTCCTTTTGAGCATCCTTTGGCTTCCGATGGCCAGGGAAAGCGTTACCGTTGGCAGCATTCCCTCCGGAACAAGGGCAACGATAACCCCTATAGCAAATAGAAAGTTTTCCCAAAAGCTCTTTCCCAAAGATTGTCCTATTATGAAAAAGATCCCACCAATGGTAGTGGCTACGAAGGCGATAATTTTGGATGTTCGGGCGATTTCTTTCTGAAGGGGAGTTCCTTCTTGTTTGACAGTTTCTGTTAGCTTAGCGATCCTCCCAAACTCAGTCCTCATCCCTGTGGCAAAGACCACTGCTTTCCCCCGTCCAGATAGGACTGTTGCCCCAGCAAAGGCGATGTTTTTACTCTCGATAAACCTACCAAAATACGGTTCTTCAGTTAAAACAACTGGTTCTGATTCTCCAGTCAAAGGGGCGTTGTTTACCGTAAGATATTCGGATTGCACAACCCTGGCATCAGCTGGGACCTTATCACCCTCGGAAAGGAGGATTAAATCTCCGGGCACAAGCTCTCTTGCCAAAATTTCTCTCTCCTTCCCCTCCCTTATCACTCTAACTTTAAAAGGAAGCATAAGCTTTAGCTTTTCGATAGCCTTTTCTGCCTTATACTCTTGAATAAAAGAAAAGACAGCGTTTAAAAGTATGACCCCTATTATGGCAAAGCCCAGATTTCGCATGCCTTCACCGGGGTTTAACCAATCAGAAATGAAGGCTAAAATAGCAGCAACCCAGAGGATGATGGCAAGAAAATGGGTAAACTGCTGAATAAACCGGAAGAATAGAGAAGTTTTGTGCGCCTCTTTAATTTCGTTATAGCCAAACTGCTTCAATCTTGTGCTGGCTTCTTCTTCGCTTAACCCTTGCGGTGAAGTATGAAGAAGAGTAAAAACCTCTTCCTTGGGGATCTCGGCTATTCTCATGGGCTAAGATGTGGTTTAAAGAGGATGATATTGCAGGGAGGATGTTCTATTAACCTTTTGACAGGATCCTTCTTAAAAAGGCGGATAAAACCTTCTTTATACGGTTCTATCACCAGCAGGTCTACTTTTTTGGAAAGGATTTCAAAGGTTAAAGCCCGATGGGATAACCTTTCCAAAAACTTAATTTCATACTTTACATCACTTTGTCTTAATCTTTTTATAACCCTTTCAAAGGCATCCTCCTTACCAACACAGCACAAAAACAATTTTGCCTCAAAAATCTTAGACAAAGCAACCAAAAAATCTAAGCCTTCCTCAACTTTGTCTTGACCCTCCCTCAGAAGCCCAAGGATGCGCCTTGGCGATATCTTCCCAAGATGTATAAACTTAAAAGGGCTAGGGAACAGGGCAATTTTAGAAAGCTTTTGAGCTCGTTTAAAACCAAAAAGCTTAGGTCTACTCTTTCTTTCGTTATAATTCCCTTAAGCTCGCGGTATCTCTCCCCGGGTTTAATAAAACATTCCACCTCTAATTTTAAACCCTCTGCTTCAAGAAAAATCCTTTCTAAAATCTTTTCCGCTTTCTCTAAATCAATACTCTTTTCATGAACCAAACATAGTATTAAGCTTGCTTTAGTTAATTTGGCATACTCTAAGGCATATCTTCCCGTTATCTCAGAAAGAAAATTATCGGTAACCTCGGCTAAGACGACCTTACTTCCCATAACATTCTAAAAGGGCGAAGGTTCTTTCAAAGTCTTTGGCAACCAAAAGAGGTTGGCAGTGAGGTATTTTGTCCGTATGCTCTTTTTTGGTGATGACCAAACCGGGTGGTATTTTGTCAGGGTCGTGAAAGATAGGGATGCATCTTTCGGTATAGAAAACTATAGCTGAATTTTCTCCTTTATAAAAACTAACACTTCCATTATAAGATTTAACTATAGAAATAGCAAGGGGAGTAAACCTTTCCTTTTCGAAAGAATAAAGATATATCATAAAAAGGGAAAGCAAAAAAAGAGAAATAGTAAGGACATACTTTATGTATCTTTCGGGGGTATACTTTGCAAGTATCAAAGCAAGAGGAGGATAAGCATAGATTATGTAATGATGAAGTTTGTTCTTAGAAAGCGTATAGAATGTTAAAACAAATACAAACCAAAGAAGATAGGGCAACAACTCCTTATCAAAAAACTTGATGTTTTTGAACAATTTTATATAGGAGGGTAGATAAAATAAGGTCGTTAAAATTATTATAACAATATAATAGTAAAATGGATAAACATGGAGCTTCATCTCTCCTGTAAAACGCATTAAATTCTCATAGAGGAAAAACTTGAAGAAGTATTGATAGCCAAAATGATAGAGCATGTATAAATACCAGCTACTGCCAAGGATCAAAAAAAGAAGGATGCCTTTTAAGTTGACAAACTTAAGGTCTCTTTTCCAAAGTATGTAGACTGCGGTGGTTAAAAAGACACCAACCGGACCCTTTGTCAAGAAGGCTAAGGCAAGGATTAACCAGCCAACAGCATATCTTTCAGAAAGGAAAGAATAAAGGGCAAAGACCATGAAAAAAGTGTTTAACATCTCGGGGACGAAGGCTCTTCCTTCTACCCAAAGATGGGGGAAGGTTAAGAGGATGAGGAAGCTTTTTCTTGCCAACTCCTCGTTGAGATGCTTCTTCACCAGTTGATAAAAGCTCAGAAGAAGCCCAACTGCCGACAATCCCGACACAAGCCTTAAAGAAAATTCGTTAAGACCAAGGACCTGAGAAGAGAGAAAAGCAACCCAGTAAAGCATAGGAGGTTTTTCAAACCTCGGTTGACAATTGTAGTAGGGCACAAGTAGGTCCCAAGTTTTAACCATATTTAACACCGCGCTCGCGTTTCGTCCTTCATCAGGGGAGGTAAGCAGAATGACCCAATTCCCAAAGACGAAAAAATAGAAGAGAAGCAAAGCTATTTTTACCCAAGCCCTTAATCTTTGCCCGTCAATAACCAAATTCATTTTTCAGCCCTCTCAAATTGGTAAGCCCCTGATTGAGTATTATATTATAAAAGCCAAAGATTCACATAGAGAGCATGAGCTGTGCGATGGGGACGCTTGCCAGAGAAAGGAAAAAGGAAACGCAAGCTTTGATAAAAAAGTCGCAAAAAGAATTTAAGCTTCATTCTACGGTTTCTCCTAAGGGGGACCAGCCTAAAGCCATAGAGGAGCTTGTTTCTGGGCTTAAGAAGGGGTATAAGCATCAGGTTTTGCTTGGGGTTACTGGTTCTGGGAAAACCTTTACCATGGCCAATGTCATCGCAAGGGTAAACAAACCAACCTTGGTCATCGCTCCTAACAAGACCTTAGCTGCCCAGCTTTACAACGAGTTTAAGAAGCTCTTCCCAGAGAACGCTGTTGAATACTTTGTCTCCTACTACGACTACTACCAGCCAGAAGCTTATGTGCCAGCAACGGACACCTACATTGAAAAGGATGCCTCGATAAACGAGATCATAGACAGACTTAGGCATTCGGCAACTACTGCGGTGCTCACGAGGCGAGATGTCATTGTCGTTGCCAGCGTTTCCTGTATCTACGGTCTTGGCGCTCCCCATGAATACTTCGCAAAGCACCTTTATTTAAGAAGAAACGACAAGATTACGAGGGATAAGCTGATCCTCTCCTTGGTAAAGATGCACTATGAGCGGGTTGAGACAGACTTTACCCGAGGAACCTTCAGGGTAAGGGGGGATGTGATAGACATCTTTCCGGCAAACGAAGAAAAACGAGCCCTAAGGGTCTCTCTTTGGGGAGACGAGATTGAAGCCCTAAAGCTTATAGACCCTTTCAGAGGAAAGACCTTAGGCGAGGTTGAAGACTACCTTATCTTCCCAGCAACGCACTATGTAACCTCCGATGATAAGCTTAGGGTAGCCATCGAAGAAATTAAAAAGGAGCTCAGAGAACGGGTTTCCTGGTTTCGTTCCCAGGGGCTTCACCTCTACGCTGAGCGTTTGGAAAAAAGGACGCTTTATGACCTTGAGCTTTTGGAAGAGGTAGGCTATTGCAAGGGGATAGAAAACTATAGCCGGTATCTTGACGGAAGGCGCCCTGGAGAGCCACCTTATACTCTTCTTGATTACTTCCCTGAGGACTATCTGATCTTTATCGACGAAAGCCACATCACTATACCTCAGCTTGGGGGGATGCACCGAGGAGATAGGTCAAGGAAGCAAACCTTGGTGGATTACGGCTTTCGCTTGCCTTCAGCATTGGACAATAGACCCCTCACTTTTGAAGAGTTTGAAGAAAGGGTAAATCAGGTGATCTATGTATCGGCAACCCCTGGAGATTACGAGATTTCTCGCTCTGAAGGAAGGGTAATTGAACAGATCATAAGACCCACAGGTCTTCTTGACCCTGAGGTTGAAGTTCGCCCCCTTGACAATCAAGTTGACGACCTATACTTCGAGATAAAGAAAAGGGCTGAAAGGGGAGAAAGGACGCTTGTCTGCACCTTGACTAAAAGAATGGCTGAAGAGCTCACAGATTACTACAAGGAGCTTGGGCTAAAAGCGTGCTATCTTCATTCGGACCTAAAAACTTTAGAGAGGGCACGGATCATTAGAGACCTGCGAAGGGGAGTTTACGATTGTTTAATAGGGATAAACCTCCTACGCGAGGGGTTAGACCTTCCTGAGGTCTCTCTCATTGCCATCCTTGATGCCGACAAAGAGGGCTTTCTCCGGTCTGAGAGGAGCTTAATCCAGATGATTGGGCGAGCAGCCCGGAATGTTAACGGTAAAGCCATCCTTTACGCAAACACCATCACTCGTTCCATGAAAAGAGCTATTGAGGAGACGGAGAGAAGAAGGCGTATCCAGGAAGAATACAACCGTGCGCATGGCATAGTTCCTCAAACGGTGATAAAATCCCTCGACGACCCGCTGATGCAGATGATTTCCGCGGATTATGTAGATTTAGAAAAGCTTGTTCGTCTTGAAGAAAAGTTTTCCTCCGTAGAGGAGCTTAAAGCCGAAATCGAGAGGGTGGAGAAGGAGATGAAGGAATGCGCAAAGAGGTTTGAGTTTGAAAGGGCAGCTGAGCTCAGAGACAGGCTATTTTCCCTTCGCCAACTTCTTCTTGAATGGGAGTAGACCTTGCCCAAGCTTCCAAAAACTAACCCGAGGGCAGTCGCCCTACGAACCCTTCTAATCTGGGAAAAGCATAAACCACCGGTTGATGAGCTGATAAGCGAGGTTCTAACAAAAAGCGTCCTTCCTCAAGAAAGGGACCGAGCTTTAGCAACTGAGCTTGTCTTAGGTGTCATCAGACACCTTAGATACATCGACTTTTTAATCTCCCGCTTCTCTCAAGAACCCTTAGATAAGCTTGATCCTGAAGTCAAGAACGTTCTTAGGCTTGGCATCTATCAGCTCCTTTTTACTCGAATTCCACCCTGGGCAGCCCTTGCAGAAACGCTAAAGCTTCTCTTAAGAAGAGGAAGAGGAAAGTTTGTCAGAGACTTTGTCAACGCAGTCTTACACAGGATAGCAGAATCTAAAAACAACCTGCCTGAACCCCCAAAAGAGGTCCCTGAGCTTTACTTAGCGGTTAAGTATTCCTACCCCGATTGGCTTGTCAAGAGATGGCTGAAAAGGTTTGGGCTGGAAGAAACAGAGAGACTACTTAGTGCTGGCAATGAAAGACCGCCCCTAATCATCAGAGCAAACTTGCTAAAAGTCACGCGAGATAGTCTGCTGGAATACCTTAGAAAAGACCAAGTTCCCGAGGCCGAAGCCTGCAAGTTTTCACCTGCGGGGATAATCTTAAAAGGTTTTAACGGAAAGGTCACAGACCTTAAGCCCTATCACTTTGGTTGGATAACCGTTCAAGATTCGGCAAGCCAACTTGTCACCTACCTTTTAAACCCAAAGCCCGGAGAAAGAATACTTGATGCCTGCGCTGGAGTGGGTGGAAAAACTACACACATCCTTGAGCTCTGCGAAAATAGAGCTGAAGTCTGGGCGGTTGACCTCTATCCCTTCCGTTTAAAGAAGCTTGAAGAAAACTGCCTTCGGCTTGGACTAAGGCTACCCCAGGTGTTTGAAGGTGATGCCGTTCAGCTTATGGAAAAGCTCAAACCTCGCCCCTTTGACAGGATCCTCATCGATGCCCCCTGCACTGGAACTGGGATTATCCGGAGGCATCCTGACATCAAATGGGTAAGGACGGAAGAGGACTTTCTTGAAGTTCCCCAAAGGCAGCTTAGGCTCCTTAAGGGCTTAGCCCCCTATCTCAAGAAAGGTGGCGTTTTAGTCTACGCAACCTGTAGCCTTGAGCCTGAAGAGAACGAAGAGGTAGTCCAAGCTTTCTTAAAGGAACATCCAGAATTTGTGATAGAAAATCCGGAAAAGGTGTTAAGAAAATACTGCGGGGAAGCGGTGGCTGAGATAGTTGAAGGAGACTACTTAAAGACCTATCCTCATAGGCACAATCTTGACGGCTTCACCTCAGTAAGGCTAAGGAAGGTTTAATTTACCAAAGCGTAAAAGGCTATACAGTCGCATAAAATCTTCTGCGCTTAGCTCTTCGGCTCTTGCTAAAGGGGAGATGTTTGCCCTCTCCAAAAGGTCTGAAGGAAGCTTTGACCTTAGGGCTTTCCTTCGGTTAGCAAAAAGCTTGACTAAAAAACCTTTATAATCTTTAAGGTCAACAGCTTCAACCTTGGGCTTGCGCTTTAGCCTTATGACCGCAGAATCAACCTTGGGTTGTGGGACAAAGAACCTTGGGGGGACGGTCATCATATACTCTATGTCATAAAAGGTCTGAATAAAAACGGAGAGCCAGCTTTCAACTCCCATCCATCTTTCCGCAACCTCCTTCTGCACCATAAAAACCGCCAAGGGAATCTTCTGAAAATAATAAACCATCCTTTCTACGATGAGGCTTGCTCGGTTGTAAGGAAGGTTGCCAAGGACCTTAAATTCCGCCTCAAGGATCAAAGAATAATCAAACTTTCCGGCATCAGCCTTAAGAAGGATAACCTTCTCCTCTTGAATTTCGTATCTAAACCTTTCTTTAAGATAGGCGACCATCTCATCGTCTATCTCAAGGAGATAAAGCTTTCTGGGATTTCTTTTTAAGACCTCTTCGGTTAGATTTCCCGTGCCAGGACCGATTTCAACGATAGGGTCTGCAGATGAAATTTCAGCAAACTCGGCTATTTTGGATAAGACCCCAGATGAGACGAGAAGATGCTGACCAAACCTCTTTTTAAGCCTTGGTCTTGGCTTCACTTAGGTATTTTTTCTCAAATTCGGAGATGGGCAAGGGCTTCTCAAAGTAAAAGCCTTGAAGATAGTCGCAACCAAGCTGAGTAAGGATTTCCAGCTGTTCTACAGTTTCTACCCCCTCAGCTAAAGCCTTAGCCCCAAGACCATGGGCAAGGTCTATGATAGTTTTAACCAATTGTTTACTCTTTGGTTGGTCGTCCTTTAATGCTCTAACAAAGGAGATGTCGATTTTTACGATATCAATCGGTAGGTCTTTAAGGTAGGAGAGGTTGCTATAGCCTGTTCCAAAGTCGTCAAGGGCTATCCGAACCATGGGGAAGTTTTTTAAAAATTCGCAAACCTCTCTTGCCCTTTGCGGGTCATCAAGGGTTGCTCGTTCCGTGATCTCCAACACAAGAGGTGCAGAAAGCGACCGCAAAGTTTCTTCCCTTTCCAGAAAAAAATTTTTATTGTAGAAAGTTGCGGGATGCAGGTTCAAACCAAGGGAAATTTTAAAGGTGTTGATCAAATGGACAACGGTTTTAAAAGCCCATTTTTCAAACCTTTCAAGGTAGATAGACCTTTCAAGAGTTTGAATAAACACTCCGGGAGGAACCACCTCACCGTTTGGTTTGACAATCCTAACTAAGGTCTCACCGCCAGCAAGGCTAAAGGTATCAGCATAAAAATAGGGTTGAATAAAAAAGGTAAACCAATTGTTGCTCAGGGCTTCTCTGATAAGCCTTTCCGCAGAAAGCTCGGTTTGAAGATGGTCTGAAATCTGAGGGTCAAAAAATTGGACCTTGTTGGGACCACTTTTCTTAGCAAGCGCACAAGCAGACTGAGCGTGCCGATAAAGGATTTCAGAGGAGGTGCCATCGAAGGGATACACGGCAACACCAAGATTGTAGTTAAGCGTAAAGATTTCTCCCTTTTGGTTAAAGGGGATTTCAAAGATAAGGCTTATAGAGTCAAGGTATTGTAGAATGTTTTTACGGTGTTCTAAGCGGGGGATAAAGATGACAAACTCATCAGACGCTGTCCTACCGAGGACGACTGAGGCTTCGAAAGCTTTCTTAAGCCTTTCTGCTACCTCTTTCAAGACCTCATCCCCCGCTTCAAGCCCGTAGAGGTCGTTTATGGCAGAAAAATTATAAAGGTCAAGCACAAGCATGCCGGCATACCGAGGTTTGGCTAACAGGGTTCTCTGAGTTTCTTCAAGGAAAGAAGAAAGGTTTAGAAGACCGGTTAATTTGTCAAATCTTAAGGATTGTTCAAGAGCCTCGATGATTTCAACATAGGGTGTGATTTCATGGGCAAGAAGAAGAGCTAATTTCCCAGCTTCAGTTTGGACGGAAATTAGTTCAAAAAGTAAATATTTGTTCCTTCCTAAAAAGGGACTACTTTCTGTGAAGGATGGTCTGACTTCATAGATGGTTTGATAGATAAGGTCATTAGCAAGGTGATATTTAACGGTGGCTTCATCAAGGTTTGGAAAGAGGTCAAAAAGGCTTTTTTCTTCAAGGGAATAGCCTTCAAAGAACCCTTTGGCTTCCTCGTTAAAGCAAAGGACTTTTAGCTCATTGTCAAAAAGGATAACCACATGGTTAGACCGTGAGAGGGCTTCTAAGATTGAGCTTGCGTATTCTAAAGGGATTTCGCATTTCATTTGCTAAAGTAGTATAAAAAAGAATTGATAAGCCGACAACCTTACAAGTATGTTTAAAAAGTCCGCTATTTCGTTATGCCACCGATAGCGAGGCAGCTTTTGCAACTTCTCTTATGCTTGTAAAGAATTCAAAATCGGTTTAAGATAATAATTCTAACATGAACCCGGCAGAAGAAAAGTGGGAAAAATTAGAGAGGGCAAGGAAGCTCTTTGGCTTGCCCGCAAGAACCACAAGAAAAGAGGTCGTTGAGCGCTACCATCAGCTTGCAAAGCGCTTCCATCCAGACCATGGCGGAGATGCCGAGAAGATGAAAGAGATAAACGAGGCTTATCAGCTCCTAATTTCCTTTTGCGATAACTACCCTATTGAGATAAAGCCCCTTGATAATACCTTTGACCCGGTAGACTTTTGGTTCCAACACTTTAGCGAGGACCCAGTTTGGGGAAAGTTTACTGATAAAAAGAAGAGGAGAGGCTAAAGATGCTTATCGTTCAAAAGTATGGCGGAACCTCGGTTGCTAACCTTGAGCGTATAAGGAATGTTGCCGAAAGAATTGCAGAATACAAACGGGCTGGGCATGATTTGGTGGTCGTAGTCTCAGCCATGGCTGGAGAGACGGATAGGCTCATAAACCTTGCCAAATCTATCACTGAGAACCCGCCTTTGCGTGAGCTTGACATGCTTGTCTCAACGGGGGAGCAGGTCACATCAGCCTTACTTGCTATAACCCTTCAGGCAATGGGCTACAAAGCAAGAGCCTTTCTTGGCTACCAAATCCCCATCTATACTACCGACCTTTTTACCAAGGCTCGTATCAAGGAGATAAAGGTAGATACCATAAAATCAGCCCTTGCCCGGGGTGAGATAGTGGTCGTTGCTGGTTTTCAGGGAGTAACCGAAGGGGGAGACATTACCACTCTCGGTAGGGGTGGGTCTGACACAACCGCCGTTGCTTTAGCCGCAGCCTTAAAGGCTGACCTTTGCGAGATTTATACCGATGTTGAAGGCGTCTACACTGCAGACCCTCGCATCGTCCCAAAAGCAAGAAAGTTAGCTAAAGTGTCCTATGAAGAGATGCTTGAGATGGCAAGCTCTGGGGCTAAAGTCCTTGAGATGCGCTCCGTTGAGCTTGCTATGATCTATAAGGTGCCCTTAGTTGTTCGTTCAAGCTTTAGTAGGACTAACGGAACACTAATTACCGAGGAGGATGAGGAGATGGAAAAGGTCCTGGTTTCAGGAATAACTTACAACCGGAACGAGGCAAGGATAAGCATATACGGTGTGCCTGATGTGCCAGGGGTTGCGGCAAAGATCTTTGGTCCCATAGGAGATGCTGGCATTATCGTTGACATGATCATTCAGACGGCAAGACCAGACGGCAAGGCAGACCTCACCTTTACTGTCCCCCGCACGGATTTCAAACAGGCTATGGAGGTCGTTAAAAAGATTGCCGAGGAGCTTAAAGCTGAAAGAGTAGAAGGAGACGACACCATCGCCAAGGTATCCATCATAGGGGCTGGCATGAGGACCCATTCAGGAGTGGCAACGAAGATGTTTGAAACCTTAGCTAAGCACGGGATAAACATCATGATGATATCAACTTCGGAGATCAAGATTTCCTGCGTCATTGATGAAAAGTTTACCGAGCTTGCTGTCAGAGCCTTGCATGAAGCCTTCCAGCTTGAAGGGGAGGTGAAGGAAGAAAAATGAAAAGGGTGGAAATCTATGATACCACCTTAAGGGATGGAGCTCAAGCTGAAGAGGTAAATTTTTCTGTAGAGGATAAGGTTCGCATCGCCTTAAAGCTTGACGAGTTTAAGGTCGACTACATCGAGGGAGGGTGGCCTGGCTCAAACCCTAAGGATTTCCAATTCTTTAAAGAGATTGCCAATTATCAGCTAAAGCATTCCAAGGTGATTGCCTTTGGGAGCACCCACCATCCAAAGAAGGACCCTGAGAGGGATGAGATCTTTCAGAGTTTGCTTCATGCTCGGGCTGATGGCGTAACCATTTTCGGCAAGACCTGGACTATCCATGTTAAATCAGCCTTAAACACCACCCTTGAGCACAACCTTGAGATCATTTCCAACTCTGTCCGGTACCTCAAGGATAGGGTGCCTATTGTCTTTTACGATGCTGAGCACTTTTTTGACGGCTTCAAAGAGGACCCTGATTATGCCCTGGAAACGATAAAAAGGGCTTGGCAGGCAGGGGCTGATTGCATCATTCTTTGCGATACCAACGGCGGCACTTTGCCCCATGAAGTGGCAGAAATCATAAACCGAGTAAAGCAAGTTCTTGGAGAAGACTTTCCCTTCGGAATACATGCCCACAACGATAGCGAGTGTGCGGTAGCAAACTCCTTGACAGCGGTTATACTTGGGGCAAGGCAGGTGCAGGGAACAATAAATGGAATAGGCGAACGCTGCGGAAACGCTAACCTCTGCTCCATCATCCCAAACCTAATCCTAAAGATGGGTTATGAAACCTCTTCAAAGGATGTTTTGCATAAGCTCACTGAGGTTTCGCGCTTTGTGTTCGAGATAGCTAACCTTCCCCATCCTTCAAGGCTTCCCTATGTGGGAAGGTCTGCCTTTGCCCATAAGGGTGGGGTGCATGTCTCGGCAGTGCTCAAGCATCCAAGGACCTATGAACACATAGACCCATCACTTGTTGGAAATGAAAGAAGGGTCCTTGTTAGCGACCTATCAGGAAAGAGCAACATCATCTACAAGGCAAAGGAGTTTGGGATAGAGCTTGAGCCTGACAATCCTCTTCTTGTCAAGATAGTGGAAGAGATTAAAAAGCTTGAGGCTGAGGGCTTTGAGTTTGAGGCCGCTGAAGCCTCGCTTGAGCTCCTGATCTACAAGCTTCTTGGCGAGCCCAAACAATACTTTGAGCTCCTAAGCTACCGGGTTATCGATAGCCATTTTAACAAGACTGGGCAAGCTGAGGCTACGGTAATCGTGCGGGTTCCGCCTGGGGTTGGAGAGGTCGAGCACACCGCCTCCCTTGGGAACGGTCCAGTAAACGCCCTCGACAACGCCCTAAGGAAAGCCTTAGTTCGGTTTTACCCTCAGATAAAAGAGATGGAGCTTGAGGACTACAAGGTTAGGGTTTTGCCAGGTCTTCCGGGAACCTCTTCAAAGGTCAGGGTTTTCATCCTTTCGAAGAGTAAGGACAGAAAATGGGGGACTGTAGGCGTTTCAACAAACATTCTTGAGGCAAGCTGTCAAGCCCTCGTTGACTCCTACACCTATAAGCTCTTCCTTGATAAAAAGAAAAAAGGGGTTTAAAGATGCCAATAAGGATCTCCTTTGCTGGCAAGGGTGGAACGGGAAAGAGCACCCTTTCAGCACTGCTTATCAACTACTTAGTTGACAAGGGGCTAAAGCCTATCCTTGCCGTTGACGCAGACCCAAACGCAAACCTCAACGAACTTTTGGGTGAGGAGGTGCACATTACCCTTGGCGAGATAAAAGAGGAGCTAAGAAAGAGCGTTCCAGACTCTATGGCAAGGTATGACTATGTAGAGATGAGGCTTCATCAAGCTATAATTGAAGGAACCGACTATGACTTAATCGTCATGGGTCAGCCTGAGGGACCAGGCTGTTACTGTGCTGCTCATTCCTTTTTATCTCAAGCCATTGAAAAGCTTATGAAATCCTACCGCTATTTAGTGATAGATAACGAAGCAGGGATGGAGCATCTTTCTCGTTTAAACCTTCTTGAGATGGAGCACCTTATCGTCGTCTCCGATGCCAGCATGAGGGGGATAATGACCGCAGGAAGGATCGCTGACTTACTTAAGACCTTGCAGGTAAAGGTAGAAAACCTTTGGTTTATAGTCAACCGTTGCCCTATGCCTGTCCCTGAAGAGCTCTTATCCTATGCTAAGGAGGTTTGCGAAAAATCTGGGCTAAAACTCTTAGCCTTTTTACCAGAAGACCCTATGGTTTTAAAGTATGAGGTCTCAAGGACGCCTGTTTTTTCCTGGCAAAACTCCCTTCTGAAAGAAAAAGCCTATGAAACTTGGGAAAGACTAAATCTAAAATGAGCCTAAGAATCTACAACAGCCTCACTCGTAAAGTAGAAGAGTTTACTCCCTTAAACCCTCCAAAGGTCACGATGTATGTCTGCGGGATCACTGCCTATGACTCCAGCCATCTTGGGCATGCAAGGTCGGCTGTGATCTTCGATGTCCTCTATCGCCTTCTTCTTTACCTGGGCTATGAGGTTATCTATGTTCGGAACATAACTGACATCGACGATAAGATCATAAACCGAGCAAACAGGGAAGGCATCTTTTGGAAGGACCTGACAGAAAAATACACTAAAGAATACCAAGAGGAGTTAAAGGAGCTAAAGGTTCTTCCCCCTACCCTTGAGCCCAAAGCAAGCGACCATATTCCGGAGATCCTCTCTCTCATAGAACGGCTCATAGAGCTTGGTTATGCCTATGTTAGCGATGGGGATGTTTACTTTGCGGTAGAAAAATTCCCTTCCTACGGAAAGCTTTCAGGTAGAAAGCTTGAGGACCTAATAGCTGGGGTAAGGATTGACCCTTCTGAAAAGAAGAGGCATCCCCTTGACTTTGCCCTTTGGAAGTCGGCAAAGCCTGGCGAGCCTTTTTGGCATAGTCCCTGGGGACCGGGTAGACCGGGGTGGCACATTGAGTGCTCCGCCATGAGTATGAAATACCTTGGAGAAACGATAGACATCCACGGCGGAGGTATGGACCTAAAGTTCCCCCATCATGAAAATGAGATCGCTCAAAGCGAGGCGGCAACGGGAAAACCTTTTGTTCGGTACTTCATACATCATGGCTTGATCACTGTAAACGGCGAAAAGATGAGTAAAAGCCTTGGCAACTTTGTCACCACCCGGTTCCTCCTTGAAAACTATCACCCTGAGGTAATCAGAGCCTTTCTCCTTTCGCAAAACTACTCCTCACCCCTTGACTACAGCGAAAAAGCTCTAAAGGACACAGAAAAAGCTGTCTATCATCTGTATGAAACCTTATACCTCGCTTTAAGGCTCAAGACAGATAAAGAAGGAGAAAGCTCAAAGGAATTTTTAGAGCTAAAAGAGCACTTTGCCAGCTTTAAGCAAAACTTTCTCTCAGCTTTGCTAAACGACTTGAACACTGCCTTAGCCCTTGGGCATCTTTACTCCTTGGAATCAAAGCTTTATGAGCTTGTGACCAAGGCAAGCCAAAAGTTAGTCCAAAAGGACTTGGTTGAGCTTAAAGAGATGATAAAGGAGCTAAAGGAGCTTGCAGGGCGCCTTCTTGGTCTTGCTGAAGAGGACCCGATAGAGTTCTTTAAAAAGGAGAGGGAAAGGAAGCTTAGCCATCAGGGTGTCTCCGTAAAGCAGGTTGAGGAGCTAATCCAAAGGAGATTTTTAGCAAGAAAAGAAAAAAACTTTGCCCTTGCCGATAGCATCAGAGAGGAGCTTAAGGCTTACGGAGTCGTGCTAAAAGATTTTAAAGATGAAACCTTCTGGTATGTAGAATGACTTGGTTTGATTTTATAAGCCTTGCCGTTCTTTTTTACTTTGTCATTCGAGGGTTTTTCCGTGGTCTCCTGCGAGCCCTTTTTCCGTTGGTAGGGATGGTTGTTGCTTTTCTTTATTCTGGATGGTTTGCCCTAAGGCTTCAGGGGTTTGTGGCTAAGTTTGTATCCCATCCCAAGGCTCAATTCTTTTTGAGCCTCTTTTTAGCCTTTTTCATCATCTACTTTACCTTTGTGTTAGCTGGTTTTCTCCTCTTTGCCATGCTAAAGAGCTTAAATCTAAGCATCGCTGATAGGATCCTTGGGTCTCTTCTTGGCTTCGTTAAAGGGACCCTGCTTATCACCTTTTTGTATCTTTTGTTCTTGCTAACGATGCCCGGCGAAAAGGCAACCTTTGAACGTTCCTTAACCTATCCCTTGGTTAGCAGAACTCTGAACATAATGAAAGGGCTTTTACCTAAAGACTTTGTAGAGTTTATTCAGAAAACGAGGAAGCTTCATGAGCTTCCTCGGGAGTTTCAACCTAATCTAAAGTGAGCCTTTCACAGAGAAGATGGCTTCTTCGGCTGGCAGTAAGGCCCTCCTTAAAGCATGAGCCACTGCTTTAAAAAGGCTTTCGGCGATGTGATGGGAATTTTTACCGTAGAAATTCCTTATATGAAGGGTAAACATCCCGTTTAGGGCAAAGGCTCTGAAGAATTCTTCAATCAACTCGGCATCAAAGCTTCCTATTTTAGATACAGGGAACTCAGCAGAATAGTAAAAATAAGGGCGCCGAACAAGGTCAACCACTGCTTGGCTTAAGGCATCATCCATGGGTATGGTTGCCTCTCCAAAACGAGAAATTCCCTTTCTATCCTCCAAGGCTTCATCTAAAGCCAAACCAAGAACGATGCCCACATCCTCAACGGTATGATGATAGTCTACCTCAAGGTCCCCCTCAGCCTTAAGCTCAAAGAGTATGCCAGAATAAAAGCTTAGAGTTTCGAGCATGTGGTCAAAAAAACCTATTCCTGTTTGAACCCGAGTTTCTTCAAGGAACTCTCCTCTCAGGTCAAAGGTAAGCTCAATGCGGGTTTCTTTAGTTTCCCGAACCTTTGAGATTAGCCCCATTATTTACCCCTAAGCAAGCTTAAACCTATCTGCTACCTCTTTTAGTTTTTCAATGACTTCTTCCAAGGTTTTAGCTATTTCGCTATTTTCTGAAGCTAAGGACCTTAGTTTTTCTACCGCCTGGAGGAGTTCATCCATGGTTTGACTGATCTCAGCCGTTGACCTTGAGCTCTCTTGCAAGTAGTTGTTCATCTCTCCGATGGTGATAGTCTGTTCTTCTGTTGCGCTTGCTATGACATTTGCCGCATCGTTTATTTGGATCACGCTCTCTTTTATGCCTTCAATGGCCGTGATGGTTTCTTTGACATTTTCTTGAATGGTTTTGATCATGTCTTCAATGGTTTTGGTAGCTTGCTGCGTCTGTCTTGCAAGCTCTTTAACCTCGTTTGCCACAACCGCAAAGCCCTTTCCGGCTTCACCTGCTCTTGCCGCCTCAATCGAGGCATTAAGAGCCAAGAGATTAGTGGCCTCGGCGATGTTGTTGATAAGGGTAATGATTTCTCCGATCTTTTCGCTGTTCTCAAGAAGCTTTTCCACAATCTGATGAGCCATCTCGGTCCTTTCCTTTGCGTCCTTTGTCATGTCTGTAGTCTTAAGGACGCTTTTTGTGATCTCCTGAATGGCAAGGTTCATCTGTTCAAAGGAGTGGGTTACCTCAGAAAGGCTCGTGTTTATCTCTACGATCTTCTGGTTCACTACCTCAGTAACTGTAGCTAAGTTGTTTGCTGAAAGGTCTACATCTTGAGATTTTTGCTGAAGGTTTGCGCTGATGGGTAAAACATTTTTGATAGCCTCAACAAGCCTTTGAATAAGCTCGACTAACCCTCCTCTCATCCTCTCAAGGGTGGAAATAAGCCTTCCTATTTCATCGTCTTTATTATAGCTAAACCTAACGGAAAGGTTCCCTTGAGCTAACTCTTCTGCGACCTCCATCACCAGGCTTATGGGTTTCTGCAGGTTTTCCCTCATGAAGCGATGGATAACCAGTCCCGCAATTAAAAGCAAGGTAAAAGTAATAAGAGCTGAGATGCCTATAACCAGATAAAGCCTGTTTAAATGCGTGTCAAGGAAGTAAATGATCTCAAAGGCTCCGTGGATTTCTCCTGCCTTCCAGCCTTCCATCGGACCGCCTGTTAGGTCCTTACCTTCTTTGTTCCCCCAAAGCTCATAGGATTTTGCTGGGTCGCCATGGCAAATAAGGCAGTCTTCGGTCAAGATAACAGGACGAAAAACCCTAACAGCCTTCCTCTCCTTTCCAGAAGCCGGGTCTTTATATTTACCCTCAACCACATAGGTCCCCTTAATCTTCCCCTCCTGGTACATCTTCAGCACCACCTTTTCAACATCATCCGGTGCGTTGGCAGGGTTCCGCGGATATTCCTTAGGTACTCTAAAGAGATATCCTCCCTCTTTTTCTCCCAACTTTAGGGTCACCATTGACTGAACAACGGGCACGATGTTTAAAAATTCGGCAACTACTTTTTTGTATTCTGCCTCATCTCCCCTTGCCTTAGCAGAAAGGGCTCTTTCTTTAAGCTGAACCATAAGCTCTTTAAAGACGCCAGCTTCATGAAGTTTTCCAAAGTTTTTTCTGATGTTTTCACCTTGCAAGATGATCCCCTCTGCTCCGATTATCAAGGTTTTCTTGAACTGAGAGTAGGTGTTGTAGCTCTGGATGGCAAAGGTAACCACCACAAGGATAGCGATCATTACTACTACAATAAAAAGGATCCGGGAAATGAGCGAGCTTCTTTTCATACAATCCTCCTAAGTATTTATTTCAACTTTTTCAAAGCTATATTAATTCTATCAACCGCTAACTTTAACACTTCCTCTGAGGTGGCAAAGGATATTCTTAAAAAGGCATCATCCCCAAAGGCTACCCCTGGAACCAAGGCAACCTTTGCTTGGTCAAGAAGATAGTCTGCCATATCAAGCGAGCTTTGAATTTCTTTCTCAGCTTCGGTTTTTCTGCCATAGTAAGCCGAAAAGTCAACGAAAACATAGAAGGCACCTTGAGGTTCATGAAACCTAAGCCCGGGTATTTCTCTCAGAGCCTGGCACAAGACCTTAGCCCTATTGGCAAAGGCTTCAACCATAACCTTTACAGGCTCTTGCGGTCCAGTAAGCGCCGCTTCAGCCCCTTTCTGGGCAAAGGATGTAGCATGGGATGTGCTTTGCCCTTGAAGGTTTGAGCAGGCTTTAATCACCTCCTTTGGTCCTACTGCCCAGCCTATCCTCCAACCCGTCATGGCGTAAGTCTTTGAAACACCGTTAACTAAAAAGACCCTATCCTTTAGCTCCTTCGCAAAGGTTAAGATGTTTTCCGGACCCTTTCCGTCAAACCTTAAACGATCGTAGATATCATCGCTTATGACCCAAAGATTGTGCTTTTTGATAATTTCAGAAAGCCCAAGATAAAATTCCCGTCTATAAATAAGCCCCGTAGGATTGGAGGGGCTGTTTAATATCATCCCCTTTGTGCTTGGGCTAATGGATGCTTCAACATCGGTTAAGTCTGGCTCAAACCGCTTCTCAAAGCTTGAAGAAACAATCTTCGGGATACCCCCAGCTATCTCCACCATCGGAGGATAAGAAACCCAGTAGGGAGAAAGTATTAAGACCTCATCTCCAAGGTTCACAAGGGCTAAAAGAAGATTAAATATGGCTTGCTTTGCACCGGATGCAACGATTACCTCTTCAGGGCTGTAATCAAGCCCATAATCCTCTTTTATACGTTGACAGATGGCTTTTCTTAGACTCAGAATTCCTTGGGTAGCCACATACTTGGTAAAACCCTCTTCAAGGGCTTTGATGCAGGCTTTTTTTATGTGTTCAGGAGTATCAAAATCAGGCTCACCTGCCGAAAGATTTAAGATGTCTTCACCTTGCTCTTTAAGAGCTTTGGCTTTAGCGTCTATGGCTAAGGTTGCGGAAGGTTTAAGACCTTTTACCCTTTCGGAAAGAAAGCTCATGAAACCTCCTAAAAAGGATTTTCGAGCCTACTTTTAATTGAATATACTTAAAATTTGTGCCCATGACAAGGCGATTTTAGACCCTTATCCTTTACCCTTAAGGTTAATCCTTTTTGAATGCGCAACCATCATATCGATGGTCCTTTCTTATTTATTTTGCCTGCGATGCCATAAGCATACTTGTTAAACATCTCAATCCTCTTAACCTCTATTCCAGCCCTTCTTAAATAATTCTTGACCTCATCCTCAGAATATACTTCTGAGGGAGGAGGTCCTTTGTCTCTATCTATCTTTGTCCAGTCTACAATCAAAAGGGTTGCATGAGCCTTCGCAACCCTTTTTATCTCTTCAAGGTATTTTTGCGGTTCTTTAAGCTCATGAAAAACAAAGGCCATGAAGATAAAATCTATGGAGCTTTCAGGCAGCGGTATAGAATCCTCCCCTGACTTTAGGACCTCAACGTTTCTCAGCCTTAAATCTTCAACCCTTTTCTTGGCATAATCAAGGAGCTTCGGTTCAATGTCTACGGCATAGACCTTTCCTTTTTCACCAACAAGTTTTGAAAGATAAGGGAGGTAAAAACCTGTGCCTGTCCCTACATCAAGAACAGCCATTCCTTCTTTTAGACAAAATTTATTTAGAACTGCTTCTGGGTGAAATATTTCAAGCCTTGAAGGGTCCTCTAATTTTTCAAGCATTGAGGGATCAAACTTATGCGCCATATCGTTATTATACCTCTTTGTAAGCCCTTGACAACCTTATAGATATTGATTAATTATTATAATATGAAATGGGCCCGTAGCTCAGCTGGTTAGAGCCGCCGGCTCATAACCGGAAGGTCCCAGGTTCGAGTCCTGGCGGGCCCATCAATTCTTTGATAATGAACCTTACGGTTTCTGATATCTTAGAGTTTTTAGAAAACGTTGCTCCTTCTTCCTTAGCAGAAAAAAATGACCCCATAGGGTTACAAGTCGGTTCAAAAAAAGCTCTTGTTAGGGGCATCCTCTTAACGGTTGACCCAAGCCTCTCAGCTTGCAAGTTCGCTATAGAGCAGGGTTTAAACATCATCGTATCTCATCATCCACTTTTCTATAATCCGGTGCAAAGCTTAACCCCTGATGCTTACCCAGGAAATGTTGCCTACTTTGCGGTTAAAGAAGGTCTAAATCTTATTGCTTGGCATACCCCGCTTGATAAAGTCTCTTGGGGTGTAAGTGCAGCCCTTGCGGAAAGGCTTGGCTTATCCCCTGAAAGCCCGATCCTTTCTGAAACTTCCTTGGGTGAGGGCTACGGGCTTGGGGTTCTGGTAAAATTTTCAAAATCTGTTAAACTTGGTGAGCTTGCAAAAGAAGTAGCAAAGAAGGTCAATTCTTGGGTGATGATGGTTGGAGACGAAAATTGCGAGGTAGATAGCTTAGGCATCTGTGGAGGTTCATGCTCCTTTCTTATGGAACACTTAAAGAAGCTCTCAGTTAAAACCCTTCTAACTTCGGATGTTAAATATCATACTGCCAAACAAGCCGAAGAAGAAGGCTTCAATTTCTTAATCGTAGACCACGGCGTAGCTGAAAGCTTTGTGCTTCCTAAGCTCAAAAAAAGGCTTAATCAATTTCTCTCCAAAAGAGGATCCCAAGTCCCCATAGTAATTTTTACCGAAAAAAGTCCATACAAGACCATACAGGAGGTGCAGGCTAAAAATGCAGGATGATATTGTGCGACTCATTGAGTTGCAGAAGCTTGACTTAGAAATTCTAAAGTTAGAAAGGTCAAAGGCAGAGGTCCCAGAAGCATTAAAGAAAGCAAAAGAGAAAAAAGAAAACCTTGAGGGAAAATTAGCTAACCTTACAGCGATCATCGAAGAAAAGGAAGCTCAAAGAAAACTTTTTGAAGAGGAGCTAAAAGAGGAAATAAAGAGGCTTAAACAAACTCAGGCTCGACTAACCCAAATCAGAGGAACAAGGGAATATCAAATCTTACTTGCTGAAATAGAAGAGATAAAAAGAACAAACAAGCAAAAGGAAGAGGAAATCCTTAAGCTTATGGAGGAAATAGAAAAGCTAACAGAAGAAAAAAACAAAATTGAAGAGGAATTGAATAAGATTACCCAGATTTTCGATGAAGAAAATAAAAAATTTGAAGAGCTTTGTCAAAAGTTGAAAGAGGAAATAGCGAAGCTTTCGGAAAAAAGGGCACAGATGGCAAAAAAAGTTTCATCTGGCATTCTCAGAAAATACGAAATGATTAGGCAAAAGAAAGGGGGAATTGGTATAGCACCCGTTGACAATGGTGTGTGCGAAGGGTGTCATATGGCAATTCCTCCACAACTTTACATAGAAATTCAAAAGGATAACCGTTTCCATGAATGTCCGCATTGCAAGAGGATCATCTATTTTAAACGGTATTATCATCAAGAACCATTAGAAGAACCGAACCTAAAGGAAGCCAAAGCAAGTTCGTGAAGCGTTATTTTATAAGCCAAGAAAATTTCAGCGCTGTTCTTAAAGAGGTCGGAGAGCTTCTTCGATTAGAGAAGGTGGGAGCCATACCTACGGAAACTTTCTATGGACTTGCCTGCAACCCCTTTTCTCAAAAGGCATTGGAACGCCTTGTAGATATCAAGGGACGAGAAGAGGGGAAACCAATATTACTTCTCTTGGGTAGGCTTGATGACCTTCTTTTAGTAGCTGAGAGGGTTCCACCTCTGGGTTTAAAGTTGATTAAGCTTTTTTGGCCAGGTCCTCTAACTTTGGTTCTTCCTGCTAAGAAGAACTTGCCAAAGCTCATCACCGCTGGAACAGGAACGGTTGGGGTGAGGCTTTCAAGCCTTGAGCTAACAAGGAAGGTTGCCCAAGCCTTTGGTGGACCTATCACGGGAACGAGCGCAAACAAAAGCAATGAGCCAGCCATCTCAGACCCTGAAGAGCTGTTAAAAAAGTTGCCTGACCTTGACTTTATTTTAGATGCGGGAAAGACTGAAGGGAAAGCCCCTTCTACTGTGGTATCTGTGGTAGAAAATAGGCTGGAGTTGATACGCGAAGGCGCCATACCTTTTGAAGAAATAAAAAGAAAGCTTGAGGAAGCTTAGCATAGCGAGGGAGCAACAAACATGAAGATAGCCAACCATTTATTGTCATCCCGAGCATAGCGAGGGAGCACAAACATGAAGATAGCC
>WYEG01000010.1 GCA_009903935.1 Caldimicrobium sp.
AAGAAAAGAAGATAAGGGTATGATTAAAGGTCAAAGGGGTCCCTTGCCAAAGGTCAAGGGATAGAGCTCCTACATAAAGGGTATGAATGATAAAGCCTACTACAACAGTTCCGAGGGCAAGCCTATAAGCAGTCTTTTCAAGCGTTTTAAGATAAAAAATGAACCCTATGAAGGAAACACTGTATATAACCGGAACTAATACCTTTAAAAAGTTCATTCGGTTTTAGGTCTTTTTCTCACGATGTATACCGAGCATGGAGCAAAGGCAGAAACCTTGCTTGCGGTGCTACCAAGGGTATACCTGATAACATCAGGTCTTGTGCCCCTTGCTCCCATGATAAGAAGGTCAGCAGAAACCTTATGGACATAGTTTAAAATGGCTTCAGCTACGGAATAATCCTCTAAAAGGATGGCTTCGCTCGGAAAATCTTGAGGAAGAAGGCTTTTTCCTTCTTCAAGGAGCTTTTTTCCCTTTTCCTTAAGGATTGAAACCTCTTCCTTTTCCATGTCTTCCCGTTTAGCAACCACATAAAGAAGATAAACCTTGTCGTCCTTCCCTTCAAGAAACTTGGGTAGCTGGCGTAAACCCTCCTTTACATCCTCTGAACCATCATAGGCTACCACTATTAACATAGCTACCTCCGTGTATTTATGTTTATAAAAATTATATCATGTCTTCAATCTAAGGCAAATTAAAAATTCTTTGTTGCCCTTTGCTCCAAGGATAGGGCTTTCAACAACGCCAAGGGGTTCAAAGCCAAGATCCTTGGCAAACTCCCAGATTTCGTTAACCACCTTGAGATGAAGCTTAGGGTCGCGAACAATTCCTTTTTTTACCTCCTTTGGGGAGAGCTCAAACTGAGGTTTGATAAGAGCTATTATTAAACCGTTATCTTTTAGTAGTTCTTTAAGGGCTGGAAGGACTTTTTTTAAAGAAATGAAGGAGACATCAACGGTGATCAAGTCCATCCTTTCAGGAAAGTGAGAAGGAGTAAGATATCTTGCATTTATCCCCTCTAATACTGCGACCCTTGTGTCCTCTCGGAGCTTAGGATGAAGAAGCCCTTTCCCCACATCAACAGCGTAGACCCTTTTTGCCCCTCTTTGGAGAAGACAATCGGTAAAGCCACCAGTTGATGCGCCAACATCTAAGCAAACAAGCCTTGATGGGTCAACCTCAAAGAAGTTTAAAGCCTGCTCAAGCTTTAGCCCCCCTCTTGAGACATATGGGAGGTCTTCCTCTACCTTAAACTCAGCAGAAGGTGGAAGGGTTTGACTTGCCTTTAGCACACGATGAAAATTTTTTCCGTCAAGGCTATAAAAGACCTTGCCGGCAAGGATTAAAACCTTAGCCTTTTCCCTGCTTTCCGCAATACCTCGCTCAACAAGAAGAAGGTCAGCTCGAATTTTTTTAAGAGGTCTCGAAGTCACGCTCAAGGGTGATCAAAGAAATGCGGGTTTTCCCCTGCTTTTTGACAACCTCTATCCCCTTTTTAATAAGGTTTATCAGTAAAGTTTCAGGGATGTCTCGTTTAGGATTAATTTCCTTGGGATTGTAAGACAGGACAACAACATAAGGACCGTGATATTTGGGAAAGACCTTTTTTAAATTTTCTTCTATTTTTCGATAAAGTTTTCTGGCAACGACCATCGCCCCGTTAGAAGGTGTGTGGGGAAGAAGAACAAAAATCCTTCCCTCATCTTCATAAGACAACAAATCGCAACGCCTAAGAGCTTTATTTATCACTCCTCCGAGGACTTTTATGACCTCTACCTCTCCCTCAAGCCCAAACTTTTCTTTAAGCTTTTGGCTAACATCAAGGTCGATAAGAAGAAGGCTAAAGGGATAGACATATCTTCGAGCCCTTATCAATTCCTCTTTTAACCTACGCATAAAGTAAGGGAAGGAGTAAAGCCCTGTTTTTTCGTCTAACAGGCTTTCCTTTTCTAAACGTTCAAGCAAACGAAAGTATTTTTCTAAGAGCTCTTCCTTTTCTTTTAAAAAAACAAACTTTGCCTCTTCGTATTTTTTTAGTAATTCCTTTAAGTTTAACTCCTCTTTCTTTTGAGCATCCTCTAACTCCTTGATGCGCCTTTCCTTTTCCTTCTCGTATTCACTAAAGGTTAAAAGCTTGTACTCATCAAGATCAAAGATTTCAAGAAAGTTGTTTGCCACTTTGGGAAAGACCTCTTTGAAGGCTTCAAGTTCGTCTTCGCTAAAGAATTCTCGAGAGATTTCCTTAAACTTAGCAAAACGCTCCTCCCGGTTGTGGGTGAAAAAGCTACCTACTCCATGGTCAACCATCCTAAGAATTTTTAAATCTCTATGAATATCGGGTGGCAGAAAATTTTCCGGGTCTTGGTGATGATACCTAAGGTTCAGGATGAACCTTCGAGGAAGGGAAAACTGTTCAAAGTATTCAGCTCCAACCTCAGCATGGTTTAGTCCAAAGACCTCTTCTTCCGCTTCAAATATAGCCTTATCAAGGCGTCTTCTTTTTAGAACTTGGAGATAGGCTTGAGGATTAGCAAGATAAAGGAGGATTACTCCATAGTCCATAAGCAAGCTTGCCGGAAAAAGATGAACTGGGAAGGGTTCTATCAAGTCAGAAAGGAAGGTCGCAAAGACAAGGTTTGATAAAGCCCTTGCCCAGAAAAGTCTATAATTAAACTCTGTAAAGGTTTGCCTGGTTAATAGTTTAGATAGATAACCAAGGACGAGGTTTTTAGCAAGCGTGTCCCCAAGGATTAAGATGGCAAGCCTAACAGATGATACCGGAGGGGCATCTTTTCTATACTTTGGAGAGTTT
The DNA here is from genome assembly GCA_009903935.1 of Caldimicrobium sp. Taxonomy (GTDB): domain Bacteria; phylum Desulfobacterota; class Thermodesulfobacteria; order Thermodesulfobacteriales; family Thermodesulfobacteriaceae; genus WYEG01. Next base: position 2,811 of record WYEG01000010.1, read on the forward strand.
GCTATGTCAAGGATAAACTGCTTAAGTTCAGGAGTTTCTTCAACAAGCTTCCAAAACTCTTCTTCTGGTTTAAGAAGGTGGGTCTGAAGTATCTTTACCCCAAGCTCAGGAAAAGAAGGAACCTCCTTTCCTTCTCTTTGAAAGAGTTCTTCAAGCTTGCCCATAGCAAAAGTTAAATGTAAAATAACGATTAAACAAGGCTATTTTATCCAAGCTTTAAAAAAGAAACAAGAACTTTTTTTAGCTTAAGGAGGAAGTTATGACTAATGATCTCAAAGGGGAGATGCTCGAGATAGCTAAAAGGGCAAAAAGGGTTTGCCCCACCTTGGCTAAACTCTCAACGGAAACAAAAAACAGCGTCTTAAAAGAGGTGGCGAAAAAGTTAAGGGAAAAGAAGGAAGAGCTAAAGGAAATAAACTCTCAGGATGTAGCCCAGGCCCTTTCCTTAGGGCATACCAAGGCTTTCATCGATAGGCTAACCCTAACGGACAGAATAATAGAAGGCATGGCCAAGGGGCTTGAGGAGGTGGCTCTTCTTCCCGACCCTGTAGGGGAGATTGTGAAGATGTGGAAAAGACCAAACGGGCTTCTTGTGGGGAGGATGCGCATCCCCCTTGGGGTCATCCTTCTTATCTATGAGAGTAGACCTAATGTGACCATCGATGCTGCAGGACTATGTTTTAAAAGCGGGAACGCGGTGATCCTTCGCGGAGGCAAAGAATCCTTTAGGTCTAACCTTGCTTTAGCTGAGGTCTTTAGAAGCGTTCTGCGGGATTTCGGCTTGCCCGAGGATGCCGTGCAGGTTGTTCCCACCCCTGAACGGCAAGCTATGGAATACCTCCTCGAGCTTGAAGACTACATCGACCTTGTCATCCCAAGGGGTGGTGAAAGCTTAATTAGGTTTGTGGTTGAAAAATCAAGGATCCCGGTCATCAAACACTATAAAGGAGTCTGCCATGTTTATGTTGATGACGAGGCAGACTTAGAAAAGGCTATCAAAATCTGTGTTAACGCTAAATGCCAAAGACCGGGTGTCTGCAACGCTATGGAAACGCTCTTAGTGCATGAAAAGATAGCTCAAGAGTTTTTGCCAAGGCTTGCCAAGGAGTATGAGGCTTATGGTGTTGAGCTAAGGGGTTGCCCAAAGACCCTTTCCATTCTACCGAATGCCAAGCCAGCAACCGAAGAGGACTGGTATGCCGAGTATCTTGACCTAATCCTTGCGGTCCGGGTAGTTTCTTCCCTCGATGAAGCCATAGAGCACATCTCCAAATACGGAAGCAACCATACTGAAGCCATCGTTACGGAAAACTACACCAAAGCCATGAAGTTTGTTCAAGAGGTTGACGCAAGCTTAGTTTTGGTCAACGCCTCTACAAGGTTTAACGATGGTGGAGAACTTGGGCTCGGGGCAGAGATCGGCATCTCAACGACTAAGCTTCATGCCTATGGACCGATGGGGCTTGAGGAGCTTACCACCACAAAGTTTATAGCCTTTGGTAATGGGCAAATCCGAACCTAAGGTAGGTATACTTGGGGGGACCTTTGACCCCCCACATCTTGCCCATCTTCGCATCGCTGAAGAAGCCCGAGAAGCCTTTTCGCTTGACGAAGTTTGGTTCTGCCCAGCCTTTGACCCACCGCACCGTAAAGAAAAACCAAAAGCGGACTTTGAAAAAAGACTTCACATGACAAGCCTTGCAGTCGAGAATAATCCTGCCTTCAAAGTTATCGACATTGAAAGAGGGGAAAGCCCATCCTACACCATTATCACTCTCCAAAAGCTAAAAAAGCTCTTCCCTCAAGTGAATTTTTATCTGATAATCGGCTGGGATTCCTTTCTTGAGCTTCCCTCGTGGCATCGCTATCAAGAGCTTATAGACTACGCCGAGCTCATCGTTTGCACGAGAGGAAATATGGATAAAGCGGAAGCGGAAGCTATCTTTTCTAAAAAAGTAGAAGCTTATTGGGGAAGCTCAAGCTCCTCTTCTGTCATCCCGAGCGTAGCGAGGGACCCCTCAAAGAAAGAGCGGGTGCATCTTCTCTTCGTTTTTCCTTTTGAAATCTCAAGCACGGCTATAAGAAAGCTTAGGGCAAACGGCAAATCCATCAGGTATTTGGTGCCTGAAGGGGCTTATGCTTATATTTTAGAGAAGGGGCTTTATCTACCATGCGAGGCTCGGTAAAGCAAGAACTCACTCCCATGTTTAAGCAGTATCTTCAGATAAAGTCAAAGTATCCTGATTGTATCCTCTTTTTCCGTCTTGGGGATTTTTACGAGATGTTCTTTGAGGATGCTGAGACGGTGTCTAAGCTCCTTGGGCTTGTTCTGACAAAAAGAGAGGCCGGAAAAGACTTTTATGCCCCTATGTGCGGAATTCCCGCAGAAAAGAGCGATTTTTACATCCAGAGACTTCTTGAGCTTGGCTTCAAGGTTGCTATCTGTGAGCAGGTTGAGGACCCAGCCCTTGCTAAAGGCTTAGTGCGAAGGGAGGTTGTCCGAACCTACACCCCTGGCTTAAACACCGAGATATCTTATTTGCCTGGTAAAGATAAGGTATACCTTGCAAGTTTTCTCCCTGGCTCAAAGGTTGAGTTAGCCTTTCTTGAGCTTTCCTGTGGAGAGTTTATCTATACCGAGCTTCCCTTTGATAAAGCCTTGGCTGAAGTTTTAAAAAAGGAGCCAAGGGAAATTCTCCTTCCTGAAGACCTAAAAGCGGACCCTTTGTCACCTCGAGCTGAGCGAGAGGTCACCACCGGATCCGTCCTACAAGACAAGCTAAAAGCCCTTCTTCCTAATACGCATCTAACCTTTCTTCCGAAGAAGGTCTTTCAAGATGCCCTCTCAGCCATTAGATACTATGTTGAAACCTATCAGCCTGAGCTTAAAGACAGGCTCTCCTCACCCCTTTGGTATTATCCGGAGGACTATCTTTTTCTTGATGAGAACGCCAAGCGCCATCTTGAGCTTCTTCGCAACCTCTGGGATGGGAGCCCAAAGTATAGCCTTTATTGGGTTCTTGATGAGACGATTACACCAATGGGTGGAAGGCTCTTAAAGGAGTGGATACTTTATCCCCTGCGAGATGCAAAGGAGATCATAAAAAGGCAATCTGCCGTTGAGTTTTTCTATGAAAGAAAGAGCTTAAGGGACGAACTAAGGAGCTTGCTGCAAAAGATTTCAGACCTTGAGCGGATCGCTCAAAGATGTAAGCTAAGGCTTGCCACCCCAAAGGAGCTTGCTCTACTTCGGGACTCCTTAAGCTTTATACCAAGCTTAAAAGCCCTTTTTGAAGAGGAAAAATCTCTTCTTCCGGAGCTTATTAGGGAGATCTTGGGGAAGGTTTCTGAGTTTCAAGACCTCTACGAACTTTTAAAAAATACCCTTGTTGAGGACCCAGCTCCTCTCGGGAAGGGGGCGCCTATCATAAAACCTGGAATATCTGAGGAGCTTGATACATTAAGGAGCCTAAAGGAAAACTCGGTTGAATACTTAGCCAACTTAGAACGGGAGCTCCGTATAAAGACTGGACTTCCCAACCTTAAGGTGGGTTACAACAAGGTTTTTGGCTACTTTATTGAGCTTCCCAAAGCTCAGGCAAGGCTTGCTCCACCCTATTTTGAAAGGAAGCAGACTTTGGTCAACGCTGAAAGGTTTACTACACCTGAGCTAAAAGACCTTGAAGCAAAGATCGTCACCGCTGAAGAAAAGATAAAAGCCCTTGAAGCTCAGCTTTTTTACGAACTAAGGGACAAGGTGTCCACAAGGGCATCTGCTCTTCTTGACACCGCAAGGGCTATCGCTTGTCTTGATATCCTTCAAGCCTTGGCTCTGGTTGCCGAACGGGAAAATTATGTAAAACCAGAAATAACAGAAGAAAGGGAGCTTATCATTGAAGAGGGAAGGCATCCTGTGCTTGAGAAGGTCCTTGGTCCCCACAATTTTATCCTGAATAGTCTCCACATGAATGAGTCTTCAAGGCTCCATATCATCACTGGTCCGAACATGGGTGGAAAATCTACCTTCCTTCGGCAGAACGCTCTGATCATCATCCTTGCTCAGATGGGAAGCTTTGTCCCAGCAACCTACGCAAAAATTCCTGTATTTGATAGAGTTTTCACTCGTATTGGAGCAGGGGATGAGCTTATTCGAGGAAGGAGCACCTTCATGGTTGAGATGAGCGAGTGTGCAAACATCCTAAAAAATTCTACCCCTCAAAGCTTTGTTATCCTTGATGAAGTAGGAAGAGGCACGAGCACTTTCGATGGTTTGTCTCTTGCCTGGGCAATAGCCGAAAAATTGTACCAAAAGGGAGTTTTTACTCTTCTTGTCACCCATTACTTTGAGCTTACAGACCTTGCTAAAACCTATGAAGGGATTAAAAATTATCATGTTGAAGTTAAGGAATGGGGAAGCGAGGTAGTGTTTCTTTATCGAATAAAGGAAGGAAGGGCAAGCCAATCTTATGGGATAGAAGTTGCTAAGCTTGCTGGACTTGATGAGGATGTAATCAAAAGGGCTCAAGAGATTTTAAGCAAGTTAGAGGAGAAAAACCTAAAGTCAACCACTGAGGCTAAAAGGGCAAAACAGTTATCAATTTTTGTTTCTCCTTCTTACGAAGGGATAATAGAGAAACTTCGCAAGCTTAACATTGAAACGCTCACCCCTCTTCAAGCCTTACAAATCCTTGCCGAATTAAAAAGGGAGATCATATCTTAACCATGAAAAAGAGCCTTTTTCTTTTCTTAATCTTAATCCTTCTACCTCTTTTGGTCTTTGCTGAAAAGACCCATCAAGTAAAACCCGGTGAAAGTTTAGAGAAGATCGCTAAAAAGTATGGGGTAACGGTAGAAGATTTAAAAAGATGGAACAATCTAAAGAGCAATGTTATAAGAGCAGGGGAAGTTTTAATAATCAAGGATAAAGAAGAAGGTAAAAAGCAAGCTAAGAAGGAGACTAAAAAAGAAGTAAAAAAAGAGGAAGAGCCAAAAATACATATCGTCAAAAGGGGAGAAACATTAAGGGACATTGCCAAAAAATATGGAGTTAGCGTGGAAGAACTTAAGGCTTGGAACAATCTAACTACAAACAAGCCAAAGCCCGGAACAAAGCTCATCCTTCAACCGCCAACTGAAAAGGCGGAAAAATCAAATATTTATCATGTAGTTAAAAAAGGGGAAACCTTAGAGACGATCGCTAAGAAGTATGGAACAACTCCTACCGCTATAAAGGAGCTAAACAATCTTAAACAAGACAAAGTTTATGCTGGACAGAAGCTTTTAGTAAAAAGGGTTGAAGAAGAAAAGGAGGTCTTAAGCAAAAAGCCTAAGAAGCCTGAAGCTGAAAGATCAAGCGACCTTTTTTCAAAGCTTCAGGAAAGAGAAAGGCAACTACTTAAGCAAAACCCTACAAGAAAAACCTATATTTCGCTGGCGAGCGAATACCGAAGGCTTTTCCTTCTCTATCCTTCTTCTGAATTTGCCCCTTTAGCCCTTTTGCGAACGGCTGAACTCTATGACGAGGTCTATCAGAAATTTCTAAAAAAAGAAGACTTAAGCCAGGCTGTAAAATACTATGAACAGTTTTTGAAACACTACCCCGGACATGAGGAGGAGCGAAGGGTCTTTGAGAGGCTTATCCAGATATACGCTGAAGACTTAAAGGATAAAAACCGGGCTAAGGTTTTAGAGGAAGAGTATAGAAAAAAGTATAAGATAGAGCTTGCTAAAGAAAAAAAAGGAAAAGCCAAGGAAAAGCGCGAACCAGAACTAAAAGCTGAGCCAAAACCCGAAGTTAAACCCATCCCCCCCAAGGAGCAAGCCCTCGTCTCTGATGTCAAAAAAATCATTAAAGTTGAACCCATAACAGGAGAGGATTATACTCGGATCATCGTCGATGTCTCCGGAAACTTTGAGTATCAAGCAAACATCCTTCCTGAGACCAAAGATAGACCTCCAAGGATCTATGTCGACATCTATCCTGTTATCCTTTCTGATAGCGTTGAAAGGGAGATAAACCTTGAGCACAAGCACTTGCAGAAAATAAGGGTTGGTCAGTTTGATAAGACGACGGTGAGGATCGTTCTTGACCTCTCAAGCCTTACCTCTTACAAGCTTTTTAAGGTTAAGGAGCCCCATCAATTGATTATAGATTTAGTGGGCAAAGAGAAGAAAGAGGTTAAGCCATATGTCACCAAGGAAGCCCCAGAAAAGAAGAAAGAAAAGAGAATAGCTAAGAAAAAAGAAAAAGCAGGAGCGGAGGAAAAGAGGCAGCCAAAAGAGGAGATAAAAGAGGAGACAACCTACATCCCGCTTGCGCGGCAACTTGGTCTTGGGGTAAAAAGGGTAGTTATCGATGCCGGTCATGGCGGGGAAGACCCAGGAGCCCTTGGTCCAAACGGTCTTAAGGAGAAGGATGTAGCCTTAAAGATCGCCTTGAAGCTTGGAGAGCTTTTGCGGGATAGGCTTGGGCTTGAAGTTATCTACACTCGGAGCTCCGATGTCTTTGTCCCTTTGGTTAAAAGACCAGCCATCGCAAACAGCATGAAGGCTGACCTTTTCATATCCATTCATCTAAACGCAAGCCCTGACCCCAAAGCTAAGGGGGTCGAGGTCTACTACTTAAACTTTACTACCGATCCTGAAGCTATGAGGGTTGCCGCTCTGGAAAACAGCGTAGCCAACAAAGGATTAGCCGACCTGCAAGACCTGGTTAAGGCATTGATTACCAACACGAAGCTTTCGGAATCACGAGCTCTCGCTGAAAGGGTGCAAAGGGAGCTTGTACAGACGCTACGCAGACAATACCACGATGTTGTTGACCGAGGGGTAAAATATGCCCCCTTCTTAGTGCTTGTAGGCACAAGGATGCCAGCCATCCTTGTAGAAGCAGAATTCATCACCAACCCGGAGATGGCTGAAAGGTTAAAGGATGACCGGTTTGTTGAGCTTATAGCTGAAGGGCTGGCTAAAGGCGTTGAATCCTATGCTAATAGCCTTAAAGTCTCAATTTCTAACCCTCCTAAGGAAGGCACAAAGGGTGAAAGAGCAAAGCCTTAAATTAGGTATAGAAACCTTTTTAGACGAGGGCTACTACAAGAAGTATCTAAACCAAAATTTAGCCCTTCTTACCAATCAATCAGCCTGCCTCAAAAACTTAACCCCCTCATACTTTGCCTTAAGAGAAGCCTTGGGAGAAAGGCTAAAATTTCTTTTTAGTCCTCAGCATGGTTTCTTTGCTGAAAAACAGGCAAACATGGTGGCATCAAACGATGAAGTAGAACCCTTCTTTGGGCTAAGAGTGGTTAGCCTTTATGGACCAAGGCTTAAGCCAGAGCCAAAGCATCTTCAAGGGATAGATGTTGTTTTTGTGGATTTACCCGATGTTGGGTGCCGGGTCTACACCTACATTTGGACGATGTTTCTTGTGATGTCAGCATGTGAAGAATTAGGGATCAAAGTTCTTGTCTTTGACAGACCAAACCCAATCGGCTCCCAAGTTGAGGGACCTCTCTTAGAAAAGGAATACTACTCTTTTGTGGGGCTTGATAGCCTTCCTCTCAGGCATGGTCTTACGATAGGAGAAATAGCCCTTCTTTTTAAAAAGAGGCACTTTCCAAGGCTTGAGCTTGAAGTCATTCCCTGTAGAAACTACAAGAAAAGCCAACTTTGGCTTGACCTTTCCCTTCCCTGGATAAATCCTTCGCCAAATCTTCCTGATTTTTATTCAGCCTTATGCTATCCTGGCTTAGTTTTACTTGAGGGGACAAACCTATCCGAGGGAAGAGGGACGACAAAGCCTTTTACTACCTTTGGTGCACCCTATCTAAAGATAGAAAAGCTTTACCCAAAGCTAAAGGAGCTCTTTCCGGAAAAAGATTGGGGAGTGGTCTTTCGCCCCTTAGCCTTTGAGCCAACCTTCGATAAATGGAAGGGAAAGAGGTGTTACGGTTTTGAAATTCATGTGACCAAGCCCTTGAAGTTCCGCCCTGTTGAGTTTGGTTTAAGGTTGCTAAAGCTAATCAAAATGGAGTATTCGGAGTTTGAATTTTTGCCCCCACCCTACGAGTTTGAAATGGAAAAGAAACCGATTGAAATCCTTGTGGGGTCAAAAGAATTGCTTGAATGGCTAATGAAAAAAGATAGCCTTGATTTTGACTTAGACCTATCTTATACTTTAAAGCGGTATCAGCTGGAAATATCAACCCTTTCCCTTTATGAAGAATAGCTCTTTAAAAGGGCAACCTAAATTTCGTTCTAACAAGGAGCGTCTATCTGCCTTCTTAAGGCTCTTTAAGAAACAGGACCAAGTTTTGATTTTAATCGTAGCAGACCCGGATTCCTTGGCAAGCGCCTTAGCGGTAAAAAAGCTCCTTCAAGGGAAGGTACAAAAAGTAACCATCTCAAACGTTAACGAAATAAAGAGGCTAAACAACCAGGTCATGGTCTCAAGCCTCAAGATCCCTCTTACACCCTTTAAACCCAGCTTACTTACTCAGCATAATAAGTTTATTCTAGTTGATTCTCAACCTACCCATCAAGAGGTCTTCAAGACCGTGAAGTTTAACGCTGTCATAGACCATCATCCCTTGACCTCTGGTTGGTCTGCAGATTATGTAGACATAAGACCAGACTACGGTGCCACAGCTACCATTCTTTACGAATACCTAAAAACAGCAAAGCTTAGACCAGGGATCCGTTTAGCAACCGCTATGGTCTATGCCATAAAGACGGATACGAACAACTTCGAAAAGAGCGCAAAGACCCAGGATGTGCTTGCCTTTCAGTATTTCTATCGTTACATGAACAGGCACCTTTTACACAAGATTGAATGTTCGGACCTGAGAAGGTCAGAGCTCAAATATTTTAAGATAGCCCTCGAAAACTTAAAGTATGTTCAAAAAAGAGCCTTTACCTTCGTAGGAAAGGTCTTGAATGCCGATATTTTAGTTGTGATCGCTGATTTTTTAAACAAAGTCTACGAGACCTCTTGGGTCTTTGTAGCGGGAGAGTGTAAGAAAAAGCTTGTTGTGATAGTGAGATGTGATGGTTATAGGAAGGATGCAGGAAAGCTTGTTTCAAGGGCTTTTAAACATCTTGGTTCAGCTGGCGGTCATAAAGAGAAGGCTCGAGCTGAAATCCCCTTTGAAAACTTAGGTATTTCCCCGGAGGAATTTACTACTCATACCCTTATAAACCTTCTTAAAAAGCATTTTAGAAGGCTCCAAAAAAGGGAGGCTCCTTTAATCTAAGGCAAGATTTATGGCAAGGTTTGTTGACCGAGTAAAAATCTATGTTAAGGCCGGTGACGGAGGGGCTGGTTGCATAAGTTTCCGCCGGGAAAAGTATGTGCCCCGGGGAGGTCCTGATGGTGGAGACGGAGGAGACGGTGGGGATGTCCTACTGCTTGCCGACCCCCAGCTTCTTACTCTTTACGATTTTTATCATCAAGTTCATTTCCGTGCTGAAAACGGACGTCCAGGACAGGGAAAAAAGATGAAAGGCCGAGATGGTGAGGACCTCATTCTTCGTGTGCCCGTGGGCACAGTGGTTATGGATGCAGAAACCGGGGAAGTTTTGGGAGACTTAACGGAACCTTATCAGACTTTGGTTGTGGCAAGGGGAGGGAAGGGAGGAAGAGGAAACGCCCATTTTGCAACGCCTACAAGACAAGCTCCCCGGTTTGCAGAACCAGGAAAACCTGGTGAAGAAAGATGGCTTATATTAGAGCTTAAACTTATTGCCGATGTTGGGCTTGTTGGGTTGCCAAACGCTGGAAAATCTACCCTTCTATCCCGAATTTCCGCGGCCCGCCCTAAGATCGCCGACTACCCCTTTACCACCCTTGAACCAAACCTTGGAGTGGTAAAATTACCTGAAGGAGAAACCTTCGTGGTAGCAGATTTGCCAGGATTGATTGAGGGAGCCCACAAAGGGGTTGGTCTTGGGCATGAATTTTTGAGACACATTGAACGGACAAGGGTGCTCCTTTTTGTGCTCTCCGTCGACCGGGAGGACCTTTATGCTGATTATCAAACGCTAAGAAAAGAGCTTGAGCTTTATAACCCAGCCCTATTACAAAAGGACTATCTCATTGCTATAAATAAAATCGACCTCCTCGGTTATGTCCCTTCGAGCCCCAATTTTGTCACCCCGAACCCAAATCATGTGAGCCAAAGCCATGAGGTGAGAGGGCATCCAGCCCTCGAAGAAAAAATTGCCAAATTTCCTGATGAAGAAAAAAGCAGAATGTATTTTATCTCTGCCGTAACCGGCGCTGGCATTGAACAATTGCTATACGCCCTCTGGAATAAAATAAAGGAGAGTACCCAAAGAAATGCTCAGTAAAGACTTTGATCGGAAAAGATTTGTAGAGGAGGTCTTTGCTAAATCAAAAAGGTTGGTGGTCAAGGTTGGGAGCGCGGTTCTCACAAAAGATGACGAAGGGCTAAACTGGGAGGTTTTAGACCAGATTGCCTTTGAGATAAGTAGACTTAGACAGGCAGGCAAGCAGGTGCTATTAATCTCCTCTGGAGCGATAGCTTGCGGAAGGAGCAAACTTAAGCTTTTTAAAAAACCTCTTAGCCTCTCGGAAAAGCAGGCTTTAGCAGCCTGCGGTCAGGCAGACCTCATCCATGCCTACGAAGAGGTTTTCAAGAAGTATCAAACCTTTGTGGCTCAGGTGCTTTTAACCTCTCAAGACCTTGCCGAGAGGGAACGCTATCTTAACGCCAGAAACACCTTGAACACCCTTTTAAAATGGGGCGTCCTCCCTATCATAAACGAAAATGATACTGTAGCTACAGAAGAGATCCGCTTTAGCGATAACGACTTTTTGTCTGCCCTTGTTGCTGGCTCAATGCAGGCAGACCTTCTCATCGTTCTTTCAGATGTCTCTGCCCTCTTTGAGAAGGACCCTCGTGAGGACCCCTCCGCAAAGCCAATCAGGTATGTAGAGGAGATAAACGAAGAAGTCCTGGCCATGGCCGGGTCAAAGCCCGGAAGAGTGGGAAGGGGCGGTATGTTCTCTAAGCTTAAGGCTGCTCAAATGGTTACATCTATGGGTATCCCAATGGTTTTGCTTCCTGGAAGGGAAAAGTTAATCCTTGAGAGGTTTTTTGCTGGGGAAGAGGTGGGAACGATATTCTTTCCAAAAGAAAGAAGCCTTCCTCTTCGAAAATTTTGGATAAAGTATATTCTGAAGCCCGAAGGTAGGATAACCATTGATAAAGGAGCTGAGCGGGCAATCCTTTTTGAAGGAAAAAGTCTACTCCTTCCTGGATTAAAGGAGGTGGATGGAGAGTTTAAAAAAGGAGCCTGCCTTCTCGTATTAAACGAAGAAAAGGTTCCCATTGGCAAAGGGCTATCCAATTTTTCTTCCGAGGAGCTGAGTAGATTTCTTCATGAGAAAGAAAAGCAGGACAAAGAACTTATCCACAGGGATAACTTTGTCCCCCTTGATATCCCTTGAGCATCATCCTTTGCGTTTTATAATTATCTATATGAACCGTCTTTTTAGGGCTCTGCTTATACCGTTATTCTCACTTTTTGTTTGTTTATGCTTTACAACTAAGGGCTTCCCCCAAATCATTACCGTTGGGATCTTGGCTAAGAGAGGGGAGGCTATTGAAAAGAACCGTTTTTATCCCTTGGAAGAGTATTTAAAGAAACGAACCTCTTTGCCGATCGCATTCCGCTACCTTCCTTTTGAAGAGCTAAAAAAGGAAGCCCTTGAAGGAAGGCTAAGCTTTATCATCACCAACTCTTACCAAGCTATCCTCATAAAAGAGCTTGCCCTAAAGAAAGGATACTCCTATAAGATCATTCTTAGCCTTGGACAGTATGAACTTGGGGACTACTATCCTTACTTTGGGGGTGTGATCTTTACTAGGAAGGATGTTCCTATTCAAAGCTTGGCTGAGCTTAAGGGGAAGCCCTTTGGTGCAGCAAACCCAGATTCCTTCGGTGGTTATTTAATCGGGCTTTACGAGCTTCATAAAGCCGGGGTCAAAGAGGAAGATTTAAAAACTAAATTCTACGGGACCCATGATGCCGTGGTCTATGCGGTGCTAAAGGGGGAGGTAGTAGCCGGCACAGTCCGGACAGGAATCTTGGAAAGGATGGCTAAAGATGGAAAGATAAACCTTGATGAAATCAAGGTTTTATCTCCAAAAAGCTATCCTAACTTTCCCTTACTCATAAGCTCACCTCTATATCCAGAATGGCCAGTTCTTGCTAACGCCAACCTTCCAGAAAAGACGCTTAAAGAATTTGCTCGGCTCCTTCTTGAAATCCCCCCTGATAGCGAGCTTGCTAAATCCATAGAAGCAGTCTTTTTCTTGCCGCAAGATTATTCCCTTATAAACCAACTAATGCTCGAGCTGATGAAAGGACCTTATGAAGAACTGAAAGGCTTTTATTTCCAAAGGTTCTGGAAAAAATACCTCCCCTACCTTTTTGCCCTCCTCCTAATCTTTTTAGCCCTTCTTAGCTACCTTACCTACAACCTATATCTAAAAAATCGCGAATTGAAGAAAACCAAAGAAGCTTTAGAAAGGGAGGCTAATTTCTTAGACACCATCTTAAGACATACTGACCACATGACCTTTCAGCTTGATTTAGCAGGGAACATCCTCTGGGCAAATCAAAAGGGAGATAGAGTCTGCGTAGAAGAATTGGGAGCTAAAGCTCTGGTTAACATCAAAGAATGCACTTTCGCTAAAAATTTAAACAGCATTTCCGGTTATTTCACAAATCAGCTTTATCAAAAGGAGGACAGGTATAATTTCATAGAAACAGTGGAGATAGACGGTTTTGAGAGGACCTATGAAGGAGAGCTTGTGGCTGTAAAAAAAGACGGAAAGGCAGCATCTGTTTTGCTATTCTTACGGGATATTACCGAAAAGAGCATTATGGAAAGACAAAAGCTCTATCTTGAAAAGTTGAATGTTTTGAAGAATGTAGCGGGAGGATTGGCTCACGATTTCAACAACCTTCTCTCTTCTGTGTTTAACCGGCTTGAGCTGATGAGGCTTAAACTTCAACCATCCTTTAAGTCAGAGGAAATTTCTAAGCTTTATAACGAGCTAAGCCAAAGCTTAAACCAGCTTAAAATCCTTGGGCGGGAACTTTTGACCTTAGTGCGAGGCGAGCCAACTAAGAAGGAAAAGGTTAACCCCTTGGAACTTGTTAAAGAGTACACTAAATTAGCCTTGGCTGGTCGGTCTAACTATCAGGTTGAATATGCTGTGGAAGAAGGGCTCCCCAAAGTGGAGGTTGACCGGGAACTCTTTTCCATCATGTGGATAAACCTCTGTTTAAACGCCTTTGAAGCCATGCCTAAGGGTGGTAAGGTGGTAATAAAGCTTTCTACGATAGAGAAGGACGGGCAGAAGTTTGTCCGCTTCGAACTCATCGACCAGGGCGTAGGTATACCGGAAAAGCACCTTCCCCAGGTTTTTGAGCCCTTCTTTACCACTAAGCCCTCTGGCACAGGCTTAGGACTTTATGTAGCAAAGGAGGTTGCGACATCTCACGGAGGAGAAATTAATATACATTCTAAGGAGGGGGAGGGAACAAGGGTTGAAATACTTCTTCCTGCTGTTTCTGAGGAAGAAGTTTTAACCAAAACTGAAGTTGAACCCTTATCTCAAAGAAAAAGGGTCCTTGTTATGGATGATGATGACCTTGTGAGGGAATCTCTGCGGGAACTTTTAGAAAGCTTAGGTTATAAGGTAGAGACAGCGCCTGACGGTGAGATAGCTTACAAGCTCTTTGAAGAATCCCTACAAGCGAGGAAGCCATACGATTTTGTAATCCTTGACCTCATAGTCCCCGGAAAATGGACTGGTCTTGACACCTACATGGAGATAAAAAAAATATATCCTCAGGTCAAAGCCATAGTGATGAGTGGGTATTTCACCGAGCCTGTGCTTAGGGATTATAAAAAATATAACTTTTATGGGGCTTTAACTAAACCCTTCCCCATTCAAGACCTTTTAAAACTCCTTGAAAGCTAAAGGTGGTGATAGCTATGCTGAGCTTTGTTCCGCTACACCTTCATACTGAGTGGAGCCTACTTGATGGTTCCATTCGAATAAAGGACCTTGTCCCTCGCCTCCTTGAGTATGGCTATTTAGGCTGCGCTATTACCGACCATGGGACGCTCTTTGGGTTAGTGCACTTCTATAAAGCGCTAAAAGAGGCCAACCTAAAACCCCTCTTAGGCTGTGAATTCTATTTGGCTCCCGGCTCAAGGTTTGATAAAAACAAAAAAAATGCCGACTACTTTCATCTCATCTTGATCGCCAAAAATGAAACAGGTTATAAAAACCTCATTAAGCTTGGCTCAAAGGCTTACTTAGAGGGTTTCTACTACAAACCTCGTATCGATAAGGACCTGCTAAAGGAATGCTCTGAGGGGTTGATTGCCCTATCAGCCTGCCTTGAAGGAGAGATTCCCAAGCTTCTTCTCCTTGGAGAAAAGGATAAAGCCAAGGAAGCCGCCCTTTTTTACAAGCAGCTCTTTGGGGAAGACTTCTATCTTGAGGTTCAGTTTAACGACCTTCCAGAACAAAAAAAGGTGAATGAACTGATGTTAGAGCTCGGAGAGAAGCTTGGGATTAAGGTTGTTGGCACAACGGATTCTCATTATCTTGACAGGGATTCCTTTAAGGCTCATGAAGTCTTACTCTGTATACAGACGAACTCAAGGCTTGATGACCCTAAGAGATTTCGCTTTAACACCGATAAGCTCTTTCTTCCAAGCCCAGCAGACCTTGAGGAGCTTGCAAGCTCCTATCCCAAGGAAGTATTGGATAACACCTTCGAAGTGTATGAAAAAGTGAACCTGGAATTGAAGCTTGGTGAACCCATCTTTCCGAGGGCAAAATTGCCAGATGCTGAAACGGCAGAATCTTACTTGGTTAAAAAGGCAAGGCAGGGCTTAGAGAGGAGGCTTGCCGAGCTTGAAAGTCAGGGCAAGCTTGCTGCAAACAAAGAGGAATACTGGAAAAG
This sequence comes from Caldimicrobium sp., assembly GCA_009903935.1. Taxonomy (GTDB): domain Bacteria; phylum Desulfobacterota; class Thermodesulfobacteria; order Thermodesulfobacteriales; family Thermodesulfobacteriaceae; genus WYEG01. The sequence continues at coordinate 17,826 of WYEG01000010.1, forward strand.
GCTCGAGATGGAGCTTGAAGTGATCATCGAAAAAGGCTACGCGAGCTACTTCTTGATTGTGTCCGATTTTATCGAATGGGCAAGGTCAAAAGGTATTCCTGTTGGTCCGGGAAGGGGTTCTGCCGCGGGAGCCTTAACAAGCTATGCCCTCTACATCACTAACCTTGACCCTATCCGATGGGGTCTCCTTTTTGAAAGGTTTTTAAACAAGGAAAGACCAAGCCTTCCTGACATTGATGTAGACTTTTGCATGGAGCGCCGAGACGAGGTAATAGAGTATGTCGCTAAAACTTATGGACAGGAATACATAGCCAAGATCGCAACCTTTGGTTCCCTTTCGGCAAGGCAAGCCATTCGTGATGTGGGTAGGGTTCTTGGTTTCAAGCCGAAAGAAATTGACCCCATCGCTAAGATGATTACCCCTAGTCCCCAGACAACCCTTCAAGAGGAGGTTAAACGCCCAGAAATCCAAAGGTTGATGGAAAGCTCACCAAGGATAAGAGAGCTTTTTGAGATAGCCCTAAAGCTTGAGGGGCTTCCTCGGCACCCAAGCATCCATGCTGCAGGAGTCGTGATAAGCGGGGTTCCTGTGGTTGAAGTTGCCCCTCTCATGAAGATGGATGAGGATGTCGTTGTCCAATACGATATGAAGGCTTGTGAAGCCGTTGGTTTGATAAAGTTTGATTTTCTTGGCTTAAAAACCTTAACCATCATCAACAACACTTTAAAGCTTATCAAAGAGGCAGAGGGTAAAGAAATCGACCTAAACTCTATTCCCCTTGATGACCCAAAGGTTTTTGAGCTTCTTTCCTCAGGAGAAACAGACGGTGTCTTCCAGTTGGAATCTGAAGGGATGAAAGACCTTTTAAGAAGACTTAAGCCCACAGATTTTAACGACCTTATAGCTGTTCTTGCCCTTTACCGCCCAGGTCCTCTCGGAGGAGGTCTTGTTGACCAGTATATTGAGACTAAACACGGAAGAAGGGCTCCGGAATATCTTCACCCCCTTTTGGAACCCATCCTTAAAGAGACTTATGGGGTCATAGTTTATCAAGAGCAGGTGATGGAGATCGCCAGAGCCCTTGCTGGGTATACTCTTGGAGAGGCGGACCTACTACGCAGGGCTATCGGTAAAAAAGAAAAAGAGCTCATGCAGAACCTAAAGAGCGATTTTATTGAGCGAGCCAAATCTCGCGGTATTGCGGAAGAAATTGCGGAAAAGGTCTTTGACCTGATAGAAAAGTTTGCCGACTATGGATTTAACAAGAGCCATGCCGCAGCTTACGCCTTACTCTCTTATCAGACAGCTTATCTTAAAGCCCATTATCCCCTTTACTTCTTAGCCTCAATCCTAACCTATGAAGTGGGAAAAAGCGAGGAGGTTAGTAAGTATCTCTCGGTTGCGGAAAGGATGAGAATAAAGGTCTTGCCTCCAGATGTAAACAAGAGCGGTGCTGGTTTTATCGTTGAGGGGCAAGCCCTAAGGCTTGGACTTCAGGCTATTAAGAATGTTGGAGAGGAAGCAGTAAAGGAGATAATCTCCAAGAGACCTTATCGGAGTTTTATCGAATTTTGTCAGAAGGTGGACTCCCAAAAGGTAAACCAGCGGGTCATTTCAGCGCTTATTAAGGCTGGAGCATTTGATAGCCTTGAGCCAAACCGCGCCAAACTATTAGCGAACCTTCCTAAGATTTTAAGCTTTTCTCAGCAGATGAAAATGTCTACCCTCTTTGGGCAGGCAAGCCTTCTTAGCGTAAGCTCAAACCTTGTGCTCGAAGATGTGCCACCCTGGACAGAGGATGAACTCTTGCAGTTTGAGAAGGAAGCTCTTGGTTTCTACCTTACTTCTCACCCTTTAAAAAAGTGGCGTCCTTTCGTTGAGCTATTTTCCAAAACCAACCTTTCTCAACAGGATACCTTTGAAGATGGAGAGTCTCTTATTTTAGCTTGTTTGATTTCAGACATAGCTTATAGAAGGACCAGAACCGGAGAACAGATGGCTATTCTTCGCCTTGAGGATGAATTTTCTAACGCTAAAGCCTTGCTTTTTCCCGATGTGCTAAACAGAGCTTTAGAATTTCTTCAGGAAGGGAGGCTTATCTGGGTTAGAGCTAAGGTTGATAAGGATGAGGAGAGCCTAAGCTTGGTTATTGAGGACATTGCTCCTATAGAGGACCTAAGGATGTTTACGGAGGGTAGATTTGAGCTTGAGATAGAGGCTAAAGAGGTAGAGCCATCAATGCTAATGGAGTTAAAGGAGTTTCTTGCGGAAAGGAGGGATCCTTGTCTTCCAATAAAGCTTATTCTTAAGTATCCTGATTGGTATGTGCATTTTGAGCCAAACGGTCTAAGCCTTCCTTTAGACAAAACTAAGATTACTATGATGAAAGAACTATTCCCTGCAATTGTGCTCAAATATCAGCCATGAAGGTTATTTTGTTAAGCAGACATCCTGAGAATTTTCCCGTTTACCAGTCCTACCAGCCTTATGTCCGCGAAAAGGACCTTAAAAAAGACTTTCTAGTTCTTTCAGAACTTGATTATCAAATGTTGAAGGCTTTAAATGTTGATGGCACACCAGCTATATTTATTCTTGACTATGAGAGCTATTTAGAGGAGACTATTGACTTACTTAAGTCCCTTTTGAAGTATAAGGAAGACGCTTATGCTATAGTGGTCAATGCGCCAAATGAGGCTGAAGTTGCGGTTAATTTTTTAAAAGCTGGTGCCTATCATTATTTTACGCATGACCTAAATTATGAATGCCTTTACGACCTTATCGATGAGATTTCTGCTAAAAAGCCTTTAAAGGATAAACAGATTAAAGAGGAAATAGATGAATATTTTATCGGCAACTCTCCGAAGATACAGAAGATTAAGGAGATCCTACCTAAGGTTGCTGAGACAAACTGTAATGTCCTCATCGGTGGGGAAACAGGAACTGGCAAAGAACTTGTTGCTCGCCTAATACATAAGCTATCTCCCAGAGCAAAAGCCCCTTTCGTTGTAATTGATTGCACTACTTTGCAGGAAACGCTATTTGAAAGCGAGGTCTTTGGGTTTGAGAAAGGGGCTTTTACTGGGGCTATGTCATCCAAAAAAGGGCTTATTGAGCTTGCTGATGGCGGAACCCTTTTTCTTGATGAAATAGGGGACCTAAGTCTTTCTATTCAGAAAAAATTCTTGAGGTTTCTTCAAGAGCGCACCTTTACACGGCTTGGTAGCACAAAGCTTATCAAGGTTGATGTTAGAATAATAGCAGCAACTAATAAAAATCTTGAAGAAGAAATTATTTCTGGAAACTTCCGTGCTGACCTTTACTATCGTTTAAACACCGTGTATCTATACCTTCCCCCATTAAGAGAAAGAAAAGAAGATATCCCTTTAATCGTTGACCATTATTTAAATTTGAAAAAAAGAGAGTTAAAAAAAGAAATTAAAGGCTACACTAAAGAATTCATAAAGAAAGTTATGGAATATGATTGGCCTGGAAATGTCCGAGAGTTAATAAACTTTATAGAAAGGGCAATAATACTGACTAAAAAGGACATTATTAGTGAAGAGTTAATAGAAGATTATTTAGAATTAAAAAAAGAAGATGAGAGAATTAAACAGGAAAGGTACTGTGAGGAAGGGAATAAAACAATTTTAATAGAAAAAGATACAAAAATGTTAAACTTAGTGGAAATTGAGAAAAATCTAATTTTAGAAACATTAATCAAAAATAATTGGAATCAAACAAAAACTGCTCTGGAATTAGGAATTAGCAGAAAACAATTAATAACTAAAATGAAGAAGTTCGGCTTATTTAAAGAAAGGTATCACATTAGGTGTAAAAACCCCAACTAAGAAATACAACCCTACAAATAACACTATTAAAGTTAATAGAATCTCTGGAAGAGGTAAATATAAGCGAATTTGAACTTTTTTTATGGATTCTATCAAACAAGAAATAATAGCCCAGTAATAATAAACGGATAAAATTGTGGTCAGCACGAAGATTAAGGCTAAAACGATTTGATTATGACTAATGAGCTGATAAACAATAGACAATTTTAAGAGAAAACCAAGAGTTGGTGGAAATCCGGCAAGGTTTAATATGATTAGAAATAATGACATAACGATAAAAATGTTAGCATGGGCTAAGTTGTTTGAAAAATCATGAAGGCTTAGATAAATAGTTTGCTTATCTTTTATAATGAAGGATAGGACTAAAAAGAAGAAAAAGACAGAAAGAGAATAAATTAAAAGATAAGAAGAATAGATAGAAATTACTTGGTTAGATAGATCTATTGTTAACAAGGAAAAAAGATAGCCAACATTAGCAACTGATGAATAGGCTAAAATCTTTTTTACGTCCCTTTGTTTTATCGCCAAAAAATTACCTATTAACATAGAGAAAGCAGCAAAAAAATAAAACAAGCTTCGGATATAAGAGAAATCAAAATTAAAATTTTGATATATAGAGTTTAAAAAGGATACCAAGAAATATCCTATTGTAAGCTTGCTTAGAGCAATAACCATTGGTAAGGCATAGAATGGAGCCCCATGATAAACCTCAGGTAACCAAAAATGCAAAGGAGCAGCTCCTAGTTTAAAAGCTAGTGCTGTTGACATTAGAATAATTCCTATAATAAAAAATAAAATATTTTCTTTTGTTACTTGTATGAAATTAAACTGATCAAAAGATATAACTAAGGTAGCACGATAAAAGAAGAAAACTCCAAGGAGGAAAATTATTGCCGTTAAAGTCCCAACAAAGTAATATTTGATGGCAGATTCAATGGAACCTAAAGTTTTACTGTAATAAGCGATAAAAAGGTAGAATGAAAAAGCCATTGCCTCAATAAGAAGGTAGGCATACACATAATTTGAGGAATAAAGTAGAATATTCATTAAAGCTGCCGCTAATAGGAAAAGAAAAGATAATTCGTTTGCCTGTTTTGTAGTTTTTATCTGAAAAGGTAAAAAAATTATTGTTAATAAAACAGAACAATATATAATTAATGAAAAAATTGAGGCAATAAAAAGTAAGTGGTTTAATAATGCTTGATGAGCCTTGATTTTATTTAAAGATACTACTATTGCAAATAGAAGCAATAATACATTTAAACTTATTATAAATCGAGTAGAAAGATTGAATATTAGAGAAATAATAAAGAATATAAAACCTATAGAGATTAAAAGGATTGCCAGTTGAATAGGCTCATAAAGTATGTTTAACATTTTAATACCCCCATCCCTAACAATAAACTCTGTTAATATGCTATATACAAAATATCACTATAGTAAAGGGTCAAAAGGAATACCCCTATAAAAAGTATTAAGGATGTAAGAAAATAGTTTATCGGTATCTCTTGCAATTTTTCACTAGCAAATACATCATACTTTTTAAAGACCATATAATAAAAAATTCTTGCTTTATAAATCAAATTTAAAGCTATTCCTAAAGCTAAAAAAATTCCAAAGAAAAAGGAGTATTTAAATGTTGCTGACAATATATAAAATTCACTAAAAAAATAGGCGGTTATTGGGAACCCAGCAAAAATAAGTAAAGAAGTGGTTAAAATAGTTGTTAAAATGGGATAGCAAATAGTTAAATTCCCATAGTTTTTGATGTTTAAATCATTTGTTTGTTCTTGAAGGTTTTGAGCAAATAGAAATATAGCATAACTTACTAATCCGTGGACTGCCCCCATAATAACAACTTGAAGCTCAGTTCGTGGCTTGTGAAAAATCATTAATAAACCTAAAACCATTACATTGACATGCGACATACTCATGTAAACCAAAATCTTTTTAAAATCATCGGAAGAAATGGCAATAAATGCAGAAATTGCAATAGACAACAATACTACGAAAACCAATAAATCATATAGATAAGGCATAACCTTGATTAAAGAAACAAAGGCATAAATGGCATACTTACTCAGAACAGCTGAAAAAATTCCAGTAATAAAGGTAGGTAAATTATAGTAAGTATTTTCTAACCAACCATGAAAAGGAAACACAGGAGCTTTTACCATAATACCTATAAAGATTAGAAAAGTTGCTAATGCAAGCACTGATTTGTTAGCAAAGGTTCCTTTAGAGGCAATTAAGATCAATATTCCTAAAAGCATAAACACGCTTAATCCGAAATTATAGATAATATACTCCAATGCGTTTCTTTTAGAATTTCCAGAAGAAAAATTCCATAAAATTAAGGTCGTAGGAACTAACATCGCTTCCCAAAATAGAAATAGGGTTATATAGTCACCAGATAAAAAGTAAAGATTATTTATAGCGAAAAGGATCATTAAATAAATATGTAAGAGCTTGTTCTCTATACTATAAAGTTTAAATAGATAGATTGAAAAGAAAATTAAGGAATTTAAGATCAAAAACAAAAAACTCACCATATCTACTTTAAAGAATAAGTCTGTTTGGAACATTTGCGAAGCGAAATAAACATATTTAAAGCTTGAACCTCCAAGAAAGAGCTCTATTCCAAGAAGGATAGTAGATAGAAAAGATGCAAAGCTATATGCCAAAAAAATTTTTAGAAAGGATTTAGAAGAAACATGTTGCGATAAAGATATTAATGGCAAAAGAATTCCTATAACACTTAAACAAACATACCATTCAAGCATAATCGCCCCTCATATGCATTATATTATATTAAGATTATAACTGTCAAAAGAATTGCCAAAAAGATTAACAAAAATTGTAAGTACTTCAACATATTCCCATCATAAAATTTACTAGTTTTTATTGAAAGATTATAGACATTTTGAGGAACTTCAGTTGCAACTTTCCCAAGATAGACATAATTCATGCTTACCAAGAGATTACGCACACCTACTAACATTTTATCAACAAGAAATCTGTAAAACTCCCCAACATATCTATATTCAGCTGGAACCAAAATTTTATTAAATAGATATACTAGAGCTTTACAAAGTTTAATAAAGAACCATTCTGTATCAAGATTGATTTTTGGTTTAGGCGCAATAAGCTTTGCTACCAAAAAGTATATTAAAGCTGTAGCTGAAAAAAGGCTTAAAGAGTTTACTATATTAGTATAAGTGTAGGGGACAAAATGTTCAGGATAGGGTAATAATTGGTAGTAATATGATGGCAGAATACCTATTAAGATACACAGAGAGGAAGCAATAAACATTGCGGCATGCATATTCCAAGGTATTGGTTTTACTTCATAGTTTGATTTGGGCTCACCAAAGAAAATGTTAAAACCCATCTTCATAACTATGCTAAAAAACGTTCCTACCGAGGCTACTTCCATCAGCAAATACTCTAAAGGTTTATGAAGGTCTGCCGCTGAATGGATGGTTATATTTTTTGAGACAAACCCGCTTGTAAGAGGTAATCCAGAAATAGACAAAGCCCCTACAAAGAAGTAAAGAGCAACCCAGGGATTTCTCCGAGCATACCCGCCTAAAAGATGCAATCTCTCAAGCCCTGTAGAATAAATAACAGCCCCAGCTGACATAAAAAGCAACCCTTTATAAATAATGTGGGCAAAGGCATGCGCTGAAGCTCCGTTTAAAGATTCCTGGCTTCCCAATCCCGCTCCACAAACCATAAATCCAACCTGACTGACTATGTGATAGGACAAAAGCCGCCTTGGATTGTTCTCTAAGGTCGCATAGATAACTCCATATAGAGCCATCAAAGCCCCAGCTACTGAAATTATTGGCTCACCTGGGAACATCCGAACTAAAGCATAAACTGCACTTTTCGTTGTAAAGGCACTCAAGAAAACAGAACCATAAATGGAAGCATTCGGATAGGAATCGGGCAACCAAAAATGCAAAGGAGGCATGGCTGCATTTATTAATACCGCAAGCAATATTAAGTAGTAAGGAAAAGTTCCCCTTATATTAGAAAAAGTAGCCACACTTTTAATATCATAATGAGTAGAAAGATACAGCATTCCAAGCAATAAACAAAGACCAGAAACAGCATGAATTATGGCATACCTAACAGTTGAAAAGTATGATGCCTTAGTCCGAGAAGAGATTATCAATAAAATTGCAGTAAACGCTAACATTTCCCAAAAGGCATAGAAACTAATCAAATCATATGCTAAAGTAACTCCAATAGCGCTTGACATGTAGAGCAATGCAGGACCTGGTATTAATCTGTTTCCCTCGTGCAAAGAATATAATAATCCTACCATTCCTATTAAGGAAAATACATAACAGAAAAATAAAGAAAGTTTATCAACCTTTATATAAAAATCATAATTAAAAATCGTTAAATAGCTATATACGCCTTCTTGTAGATTTAAACAGAACAAAAATATAAGTACTGAAACAAAGAAAGCTAAATAATTTAGAATTCTATGGTAGAAAATAAATACAAATAAACCCAACAAAATTCCAATTAAACTAGGATGTATAATAACGCTCATAACTATCTTCCCCTCGAGAAACTATTTTCCCTAATATCTTAACAACCACAGTTATAAACAAAGCACCTATAATTCCTATTAAACCGGTAAAGAAGGGAAGGTTTTCAAAAGAAAAGGCATGATGATGTTCATGGACTAAATAATCATACAAGCTCAAGATAAACATCAAGACAAGAATGAACGAAGATATAAAGATTTGTCGTTTAAACTGTTTATTTAACATACAAGACCTCTATTAAATTTAGCATAGGTTTTAAATAGTCAATGAAGAAAAGGGCGATTAATATAGTAAAGATAGAAGTTATCAACAATGGAATAGCGCAGAAGTAATCCTCTCTAAATTCCTCTTTGATTTCGACTCGTTTTAAAGCTCTTATAGGTATGGGTAGTAAGTAAGCCACGTTTAATAATGAGCTTGTTAGAAACACTAAGGCTCCAAGTATAAAATTATTTTGAAGACAACCGCTGATAATATTAAATTTACTCCAAAAACCTATAAAACCAGGAACACCGATCATACTAAGAGTAGCTAAAAAGAAGGCAAAAAAAGTTATGGGTAATTTCTTAGCTAGTCCGTCTAACTGAGAAATTTCAGTATAATGAGTGGAAACATAGACAGAACCAGCACCAAAAAACAAGGTAATTTTTGAAAAAGCATGCGCTGTAATATGAAGAATCCCACCTAACACAGATAAAGGATGCATCAAAGCAACTCCAAAAACGATGTAGGATAGTTGACTAACTGTGGAGAAGGCTAGTCTTGCCTTAAAATTATCTCTCGTTAAGGCAATCAATGAACCTGTTATTATTGTAAACCCGGCAAGAAATAGGATTACATCCTGAATTCCTAAAGTCAAAATTCCTACTTTCCCATAAATGTTTAAGAGAACTCTGGCTATGGAGAAGGCACCCGTCTTTACAACGGCAACAGCATGCAAAAGAGCTGACACAGGAGTTGGAGCAACCATTGCTGATGGCAACCAGCTATGAAGAGGCATGATAGCACACTTAGTGTAACCGTAAAGATACATGATAAGGGCAATTTTTAATACTGAAGAATAAGAATTTAATTGATCAAGATTAAATATTCCCTTAGGTAGATAGTCCAAAGTTCCAGCAACATAGTAAGTTATGGCCATGGCCGGTATCAAGAAGAGCTTTGCCGCACCAAGAAGATAAATCATATACTTTCGACCACCTTCAAGAGATTCCTCATCTTCCTTATGAGCAACTAAAGGATAGGTAGCTATGCTCATTAACTCGTAGAAAATAAAAAGAGTTAGAAGATTACCCGAAAAGGCTACACCCATCGTCGCTGACAACGATAGAGCAAAGCAGACATAATACCTCGTTTGCCTTTTGGCATGGGTCCCCCTCATATAACCGATAGAATAAAAGGTGGTCAATATCCAAAGGAAGGAAGCTCCAAGAGCAAAGAGAAACCCCATAGGATCAACTAAGAGCTTAATAGAAAGCCCACTTGCTATGGGTAGTATCTCAATATTATAATAACCCTTTTCTAACACTACTGGATACAAAGATAGGACAAAGAGAAACTTTATAATTCCGGCTATTACCGAGACAGCCTCTCTTAAATTCGGTTTTTTATCACCAAATAGAATAATAAAAGGACAGGCTAAAAGGGAAATCAAAATAGCACCAATAGGAGAAATATACTCTATATTAGTCATTCCCATCTCGGTCCCCATCCTCAATCCTCTCCCGTAGCTCTGTCATCCCTTCAATGTTAAGTGAACGCTTCAGTCTATAGTAATTTAAAACTAAAATTAAACCAATAGCAAATGAAGCTGCAGCAACGGATAAGGATAATAAAACTATCATTTGCCCAGTTAAATCACCATAATAAAAACTTACAGTTGCAAACATCAGATTTATACCGTTAAACACAATTTCTAAGGCTAAGATAGCTAAAAGCAAGTTCTTTTTAGTAAAAAGTAAATAAAAACCAGACAATATTATTATAGAAGCTATCAAATAAAAAACCTTCTCTCCCGCAAAGAAGGAATAATTAATCATCGCTTTCACTCCCTTTCATAAGAAGGTAAATAGCTATCATAGGATAAGTTAGAATAAAGGCCAAAAGGAAAATCGCCAAAGGATATTGATTATAGATTAACTTTGCTAATTCCTTAACGCTATAGACAGATGCTGAAGCCTCATACTCCCTGACATCAAAGGTAAATAAAATGAGGATCAATGTTATAACAAAAAGGAGGCTCGGTATTAAAGTTTTAATTAAGGTGGAATTTCTCATATCTTGAATTTTAAATTCCTCTTCGGGATACAGATAAAGGAAAAATAAAAACATTACCAAAATGGCACCAGCATAAACTATTATTTGAAAAGCCATCAAGAATTCAGAGCCTAAAAAGAGATAAACAATACCTAAAAGCACCATCATGACTAAGTAAACTAAAAACTGGTAAACAACCTTTTTCTGACGAAACAACAGAAGAAATAGAGCTAAAAACAACAACAAAAATATTGACATAAACAGGGGTCTTGCCATGCTAAAAACCTCCCCTCTTAAGAAAGGCTACAATCAAAAAGTTTAGCAAAGAAACAGGGATTAAAATCTTCCAACACATGCTCATAAGTTGGTCAAACCTATACCTTGGATAGGTAGCCCTAACCCATATAAACAAGAAAACAAAAAAGTATACCTTTATTAACAGAATTAATGGAGCTGGGACAAACTTAAGAGGTGGAAAGATGGTTAAAAGCCAACCCGGCAATGTCCATCCTCCAAAATAGCAGTGAACAATTAAAAGAGACATAACATAGATAGAAATATATTCAGCAAGGAAAAACATGCCCATGCGAAAACCTGAGTATTCTGTAACATAACCAGCAACGAGCTCGCTTTCAGCTTCAGGTAAATCAAAGGGAGCCCTGTTTGTCTCAGCAAAGGCACATATTAGAAAAACTATAAAGCCCAATATCTGAGGAATGGCATTCATACCAAAGAAACTTTGAGCTTGATGGTTAACTATATCGCTTAGCTTAAAAGATTCAGCCGCTAAAATAACTCCTGCCAAACTCATACCTAAGGGTATTTCGTAGCTTAACACTTGAGCCGCTGACCTTAATCCGCCAAGAAGAGAATATTTCGAACCTGAAGACCAACCGCCAAGGATTATTCCATACACCGCAAGGCTTGCGCCAGCTAAAATTAAGAGAATTCCTATGTTTACATCAGCAATGATAAAACTTGGATGAAAGGGTATGACGCTAAGGTTTACGATGGCAAAAGTTAAAACTATTAAGGGAGCAACAAGAAAGATTAAGCGCTCTGCCTCAAGGGGAATGATGTCCTCTTTAGTTAGGAGTTTCAAAAGGTCAGCAATGGGTTGAAGCAATCCATAGGGTCCAACCTCAGTTGGACCAAGCCTTGCTTGCATTCTACCGATAATCTTTCGCTCAGCATAGACAGTGTAAGCAGCATGAAGCAGGACTATTCCTAAAACTACAGCAATTTTAATTAAAATTAACAAAATCTCGAGAAATAGGTTATTTGATACCATATTTCAATAATTCCTCATTTAATTTTTTTAGTTCTATAAAATCGAGGGGTTTTTCTTCAGGCTCTAAGGGATAATCCTTTCTGAGGGGGTGCCCAACCCAATTTTCAGGAAGTAGAATTCTCTTTAGGTTTGGATGCCCCTTAAACCTTATTCCCAAAAGGTCGTAGACCTCTCTCTCTAAGAAGTTAGCACAAGGGAAAAGGTCAACGATGCTATCAACCTCAGGGTCATCCTCTGGAACCTCAACCCTTAGCCTTAATTGAAGCCTCTTCTCAATGCTGTAGAGCTGATATACCACCTCAAACCTTGCCTTTCTATTCTTTATCCTCAGATAATCCACACCCGTTAATGTTTGCAGATGATTAAACCCAAGGTCTTTTAAAAGTTTTATAGCCTCTTTCACTCCATCTTTTCTTAAAATTACAAACCTCTGCCCTCTGAACTCTCCCTCCTCCAAGAAATTGTCCCCTAAAACTTCTTTCAACCTTTGGACTACCTCATCAAGGGTAAGCACCTTGCTACCTCCGATGCCAGTCGAGAATTCCTTTTTTTAAGTCGTAAACAAGACCGAGCAAAAGCACTAAAAGAAAGCCTATCATAACTAAGAACCCAGTGGAGGTTAATCCGGAAAAGCCTACCGTCCAAGGATAGATGAGCCCAAGCTCAACATCAAAAACCGCAAAAAGGATAGCAATCGGATAATACCTTATGGCTATTTTTTGCCAAGGAAGACCGCTTGGCTCGTTTCCGCATTCGTAGGGGACGAGCTTCTCCTTATAGTAAAACCTTGGTCTCACAAAAGAGCCAAAAATTAAACCGCCAAGGCCAAAAATAAAACCTACGATAACCATTATCAGCACGGATAGGTAATTAGTGGGGACATATTCATCGGGTCTAACCATCAACCTTTACCCCTTTTATTTTTACGACAAGTCCCATCCTTCTTGGGGCAGGCTTAAGCTTTAGCGGCACTCCCTTCAAAACCCAATACTTATTCTCGTAAAATTCTTTATCCCATTTAGCTACATGCTCCTTCCAGTTTTGAACAAGCTTTTCAAGATTAAAAATAAGGTCCTCACGGCACCGACCAGAGTACTCAAACCATTCAGTTAGGACGATAGCACCAACCGGACAAACCTCCTCACAATAACCACAATACACGCACCTCAAAGCCTCAAGAATGTATTCCCTTAATCTCCTTTCTCCGGTCTTTTCATCAACTTCATATTCAATCTTTATACACCTTGAAGGGCAGACAACTGAACATTTTAAACAAGCAACGCAACGGGGCTTACCAGTCTCAGGGTCTACGACCATGGCATGCCTTCCCCTAAAGGAAGGAAACACTTGAACCTTTTCGTGAGGATACCGAACTGTAACGGGCTTTCTAAAAAAAGTCCTAAGCGTTATTAAAAGCCCGGTGACCAAGTCTTTAAAAAGTAAATAGGTTGGAGAAAGCCTCATCTATCGCATTCCCCCATCACAATGTCAAGAGTGCCTATGATGGCAACAAGGTCGGCAATAAGATGGTCTTTTGCAAGCTTAGGTATGGCTGAAATATGAATGAAGGAAGGGGCTCTAATGTGTAAACGGTAGGGTCTTCCGCTTCCGTCGCTTACCAGATAAAACCCAAGCTCTCCTTTAGCTCCTTCAACAGCAGAATAAAGCTCACCCTTAGGGAAGATCTCTTTTGCCTCCTGTAAAAAGCTAATAAAAGCAACCTCATTAAAAGCCTCTGCTTTGAGCATCCTTCCACCAGGCATCATATCAAGGTCTGGGGTTAATTCAGAAACTACCTCTCCTTCAGGAAGCTTTTCAATGCACTGCCTAATAATCCGAATAGATTGCCTCATCTCCTGAAGACGACATTTATACCGGTCGTAGGTATCTCCATTTTTCCCTACAGGCACCTCAAACTCTACCTCAGGATAGGCATCATAGGGAAAATGCTTCCTAACATCGTAAGGCACCCCAGAGCCCCGTAGTGAAGGACCGGTCAAACCATAGGCAATCGCTTCCTCAGCGGTGATCACACCTACTCCCACAGTCCTCTCTAACCAGATCCTGTTTTCCGAAAGCAAGCCCTCGTATTCATCGATCCTTCTTTCCATCTCAGGTAAAAAGTTGTAGACCTTCTCCAAGGTTGCCTCCTCAACATCCATCCTCACCCCACCGATCCTTGGATAGCTTACAGTTAGCCTTGCTCCGCAGATTTCTTCAAAAAAGTTTAGAATTTGCTCCCTCTCCCGAAAGCAGTAGAGAAAAACCGTCATGGCTCCGATATCAAGGGCATGAGTTGCAAGCCAAAGTAAGTGGCTCGCAATCCTTGCAAGCTCACAGACCATCGTCCGTAAATATTTTCCCCGTGGGGGAGGCTCGATCCCAAGAAGCCTCTCCACAACCAAACAGTAGCCAGTATTGTTGTTCATCGCGCTTATATAATCTAGTCTGTCTGTTAAAGGTAAAACCTGGGGATAGGTAAAGTTTTCGGCAAGCTTTTCTAAACCACGATGTAAGAACCCCACAATCGGCTCGCAATCAACGATCCTTTCCCCTTCAAGCTTTAAATGAAGCTTCAGCACCCCATGGGTTGAGGGGTGCTGAGGTCCCATTTGAAGCTCTAAGACTGAAAGAAACGGGTCTTCAGGTTCAGATAAGCGATTTTCTGGCATAGGGTCCCCAGTTCCTCCTTTCTTCCTTGATCACCTTTTGAAGTTTAAGCAAACCTTCAATAAGCGCCTCCGGTCTTGGGGGGCAACCAGGCACATAGATATCTACTGGCACGATTTGGTCAACGCCTTGCACCGTTGAATAGGTCCTAAAAACCCCACCAGAGCAGGCACAGCTTCCCATAGCAACAACCCACCGCGGATGGCTCATCTGATCATACACGCGACGCAAAATAGGAGCCATCTTATAAGTTAAAGTTCCAGCCACTATAAGGACATCGGCCTGCCTTGGCGAAGCACGAAAGATAATCCCAAAACGGTCAAGGTCGTTCCGGGCTGCACCTGCAGCCATCATTTCAATAGCACAGCAGGCAAGCCCAAAAGTAACAGGCCAAAGCGACCCTGCCCGAGCCCAGTTTATAATCTCATCGATTTTTCCCCAGATAAGCTCCATCAACCCCTCCGATAGAGTAAAAAGCTACCAAATGGTAGATTTAAGCTCTGAAGCTATACGGGTTGCGTATTTTTCCCTTACCTTCCTTGTTGCCTCCTCCGGCACGGTAAAGGTTAAGCAGCTCGTAGTGCACCCCTCAACGCAGGCAGGCTTCTCCCCACGGTCGATCCTATGCATGCAAAGATGGCATTTAAAAACCTTGCCCGTTCCCTCATCCCACTGAGGGATACCCCAAGGGCAAGCCTTCATGCAGGATTTGCAACCAATGCAGAGTTCCTGCCTTACATACACGATCCCGTCCTTTTCTCTTCGTGTCATAGCACCGGTTGGGCAAGCCTTAATACAGAAGGCATCCTCACAGTGGAAACAGTTCATGTAAACAAAAAAGATCCGAGGGACCCCGTTTACCTCCTTAGGACCAACGGGTAAAATATCGCAGAATCTTGCTCCGGGCGAAATATTATTCTCTACTTTGCAATGGACAACGCAGGCAAGACAACCGATACATTTAAGTTGGTCTTGAGTGATGACATATTTGCTCATCCTCTATCCTCCTTTAAGCTTTTTTGAGGCTCACAAAGGTTTCAAAAAGCGGGCAGTTCCCACCCACAGTAACCTTTAGTTTGCCTTTCATTAAACGTGTGTCCAAAGCTCCCTTACCAAATGACCTTGTCCTCAAAGGAACGATATCGCCAAAGCCATGGAGCATAAAGGCTATTTCTGGATGCACATAGGGCGAGACTTTTACCTTTATCCTTTCTTCAGTTCCGTTGGCAGAAACCACCACCGTATCCCCCTCTTTAACGCCAAACTTCTTTGCTGTATCTGGATGGAGATAAAGATGATTTTCTGGACAAAGTTCATTAAGAATGGGGTTGTTGCTCGTTGTCCTTCCCTGAGTATGAAGGGCTATTTTTCCGGTGACAAGCCTAAGCATGCCTTCAGGTGGAGAGGCTGGTCTTTCATAAGGTGCAAAGGATGGAACCCCGGCCTTCTCTAAAAATTCCGAATAAACCTCTATCTTACCCGTAGGAGTATTGAACTTTAAGTTATTCCTATCATACCAGATTGGCTTGTCAGTAAGGTCGATAACTCCTTTCTTCTGAAAATCCTCTATGGTCCAACCCGTCCCTTCAAGCTGCCAATTTACCAATTCTACCTCGTCCTTCCAGGGGAAGTGTTCTCCCTTCCCAAGCCTTTCAGCAAGGGCTTTAAAGATTTGAAATCTGCTTCTTGAGTCAAACCTTGGTTCTACAGCCTTTTGCCTTAAGGCAAGCTGAGGTCTAAGACCCTTTCTCACTATCACATGGTCAGTCCTTTCAAGATAGGTAGACTCAGGCAAGATTACATCAGCATACCAAGCGGTCAAACTCCAGTTAACATCTATGGCTACAACAAGGTCAAGCTTATCAAAAGCTTTAACCCAGGTATCAAAGTCTGGCATAGCAACTAATGGGTCATGACGCATTGCAATGTAAGCCCTAACCGGATAAGGATTACCTGTAAGGACCACCTCAGGAAGAACCTGCAACATTCCCCAGTTTTTCCTGATCCAAGGATATTTAGTTCCTGCCCCGTCGCATCTCTCTTCTGTCACCTTTGGAGCAATGCTCGTAGGTGTTTTAATCTTATATCCACAATCACCCGCACCCTTGGCTATAAAGATCCCGCCTTTAGCTTCATAGCTACCCATAAGGGCGTTTAAGGTATAGATAGCCCTTCTAAAATAAAAGTCGTTCTCTGTCCAAGCAGTCATCCAACCGGGATGAAAGATCACGGATGGCTTTGCCTCAGCCGCCTCGTAAGCAATCTTTCTTATCTCTTCTGCAGGAATTCCTGTTTCCTTTTCAGCCCACTCAGGTGTATAAGGTTGAACAAAGCTTCTTAAATACTCCATCCCAACCACATATTTGTTCACAAAATCTACATCATAAAGGTTGTTGTTCACGATGACATTTATCAAAGCCAAGGCTAAAGCATAGTCTGTGCCGGGATTAATCATAAAGAATTTATAAGCCTTTGAGGCTGTATAGTTCCATCTAACATCAATGTATACAAGCTTTCCTCCTGAATTGATCATTTCTATAACATTTCTTGCTTCTCCAGTAATCAAACTTTCAAGTAGATTTCTTCCAAAAACCACCATATACTTACAGTTCCTATAATCGTAACCAACGGTGTTTCTTGCATGCCCTGCAATAGACATATGAGCATTATGAACAGAGTTTGAACAACTCGCATCATGGGTAAAGTAGTTAGGAGACCCAATAGCAGCTAAGAAGAGCTTATGTAATTCCGTATGCGGTCCTCCTCTGTCGCTAAGGGCTATAGCTTTTGCCCCATCTTCAGCTATGATCTTTTTAAGTTTATCGGCTATAAAATCTAAGGCTTCATCCCAGCTAACCCGTCTCCATTTCCCTGACCCTCTTTCTCCGTCACGGATCATCGGGTATTGGGGTCGCTCATTATCATACTCAAAGGCAACACCAGCTGCCCCTCTTGGACAAAGAGACTTAGCCCCAAAAACATGGGGATTCCCCCAAATATGTTTTACTATCCCGTCTTCCACCTCAACAAGGATTGGGCATCTTCCAGTGCACATACAACACAAACTATAAACTTCGCGCCTTTCTCCCATATTTACCCTCCTCTAAGATGGTTATTGCACAATTATTACGGCCCTGTTAGTCAAACCAGCCACCTTTTCGCTTGTGCTTCCAATAACAATCTTCTTTAATCCGGTAAGTCCTCTTTTACCCATCACGATAAAGTCAGCATCTACTTTATCTGCAGTATTACAGATCACTTCATAAGGAACACCAGAAAGGATCATTTTTTCGCTGGGAATCCCCTTTTCTATTGCTTTTTCAATGAATTGGTCAATTAAGACTTCTGCTTTTTGAGTATCTATCCCTGGATGAACAACATGTAAAAAGATCAATCTCTCCGGTTTATACCTTTCGCCTAACATTATAGCGAATTCAGTCGCTTTCTTGCTACCTTCAGAACCGTCTACAGGAACTAACACAGGACCTCCCTTGGGTGAGGCAGTTCTTGGAGCAACGCAAACATGCTTTTTAGTATGAGCTAAAACTCCTTGAGTTACGCTTCCTATTAAAAGCTTTAGAAGACCTCTTCTTCCATGCCTGCCCATTACGATTAGGTCAACATTTTGTTTTTCCGCTTGTTCAACAATAGCAAATACAGGCTCATCTTTTAAATCAATAATATATTCATATGCAATCTCCTGCTCTATGAGTTTTTTCTTTAGCTCTTCATGATAAACTTTTAAAGCCGACATTCTTGATTCGATATGCTGAGGCAGCTGACAAAAAAGCTCTTCATTCCATTCAACAACCGAGTAGCCTATTAGCTCCGCTTGACATTTCTTAGCAAGGGCTAACGCTACACGTTCTGCACCTACCGCAAACTCAGACCCGTCAGTGCATAACATTATTTTGCAATAGGGCATGCTCAGCTCCTCTTTTTCCCCAATATTAGCAAGTTTTATACCTAACCGTTTTAAAGATAATCAGGGCAATCTTTGTCCTCTTTGGAACAGTTATTGTTCCAAATGGAACAATTATTGTCCAAAAAGGAACAGTAAGGGGAACAAAAAGGGGCAAAGCGCCAATTAGTTATGCCAATTTTTTTGGCATATTTTTTGTATTTAATATTCTTGAATTAAAAAACTTTGGAGGCGGGGCATGATGTATTGGCAACGTCTAAAGTCTGATTTATTGTTATGGTTTTTCTTTTTAGTATTTTTGTTCGTTAGCACACCTTGCTTTTCTCAGGAAAAGCAGGCTGAGCCTCAGGCAAAGCCTGCTGAACCTCCAAAAGTAGAGGTAAAGCTTGACAAGGATAAGTATAAAGGTGGGGACACCATTCAGATTACGGGTAAAGTTCCACCGGGAATGAAGGTCAACTTCATTGAAATTACCTCTACGGAGGCTAAGGTTCAGGTTGGAAGGTTAGACAGAAAGGATTTTAAATTCTATTTAAGCACCGAAATTCCGGCTTTTTACACCATTATTATCAATGAAAATTATGTAGCCAAAATTGATAAGAACGGCACGGTAGAGGAAAAGCCAGTAAAGGAAATCTATGCCAAGTATAAGGCTGATAAAAAATGGAGGATAGGGGAATTTCTAAAGGAATCAAACGCTGATATAGCTTTCATTACCCCTCCCAAGATGATATCTGAAATAAAGGTATGGAAGTCAAGCGTTGTAAGGGCAATTGTTGGTTCAAGAGGAGAACCGCAACCAAGTATAACTGATAAAAAAGAGGTCAAAAAAGAAGCTGCAAGGCTTCTTCAAGCAAGGATGAGAAGTCTAAGCAACCTTTTCGTCCTCGGGAAGATTACAACCAATGAAGACGGAACCTTTACCGCTACTTTTAAGCTTCCTGAAAATGCTCCCAAAGGAGCTTTTTCGGTCATTGCGGTTGTGGACAAGGATTTGAAAAGCGAACCTGCCAAGTTTATCTGTGAAGTATCCTTTCCGAAGTTCTACTTCCCTGTTGCTGGGACCTCGGTTAACCTTTTTGGACCGTTTATCCTTGCCTTAGCCATCTGCACCTTTGGTGTTTTGATGGGTGCTGGTGGAGGCTTCATTTTGAACCCGCTTTTGATCCTTATCTATCATATGCCCCATCAAGTTGTTGCAGGGTCAGTCATGCCAACAGTGCTCTTTAGCCAGGCTTCGGGTATCTATAACTACTCCAAGATCGGTTTTATCAACTGGAAGCTTGGTATAGGAGTTGGAATTTTCATGGCTCTTGGTGGGTTTATCGGACCACTTCTCAACCAATTTGTTACTTTAGACGAATATAAGTTCGTGTTCGGTATTGTGCTCCTAATCCTTGCCGCTCTTATGCTCTGGCAGACTACACCAGGTTATATTGAAAAATCTAAGAAAGAAAAGGCTATCTTGGAAGAGTTTAAGAGAAGAGCCGCAGCTGCTAAAGCTCAAAAGGAACAAAAATCTTAAGGGGGTTAAGCCATGAAGATGACTATAGAGTTTTGGGGTGAAAAATTTGAAGCTAACATGGTGATCGGTGCCATAGGGGGTTTTTTGATCGCCGTTGCCTCAAGCCTCGGTGGGTTTGGTGGTGGTCCTTTTGTGGTCCCGTTGATGACGGTCATCATGAGACTTCCCATCTATGTGGTCGTTGGAAGCTCCCTCTTAGCCATCTTCTTTAACACCTTAATGGCATCAGCAAGGTATTACTTTTTTGGGCAGACTGATATCCCTCTCTTTATAATAATGGCTATTGGGGCGGTAGCTGCAGGCTTTATTGGTCCAAGAATAGCTAAAAAACTTAGTCCCATCTGGGTAAAAAGAGTTGCCGCCATAGGAATTCTTTATCTCGCTTTAAAGCTCTTAAACGTGCCCTTTATACCTTAAGGCTAACTCCCCTCCTCACCTCCAATCACATAAATCCCTAAACCCCCTCCTCCCCTCCCTGCCCCCCTCCCAGGGAGGGGTTTCTTATATTATAATGGCATATTCATGAATAAAAGAATATTGGTTTTAGGGTTAGGAAATATCTTAATTTCCGACGAAGGGCTTGGAGTTCATGCCCTAAGATGGCTTGAGGCAAACTGTAAACTACCACCTGAGGTAGAGCTTGTTGATGGTGGGACAGGGGGGTTCTCGCTTTTACCGCTATTATCCTCGGTTGATGTGCTTATCGTCATCGATGCCATCACCCTTGGTAAAGAACCTGGGACAATCTACTGCTTATCCGAAGAAATCTTAACCAATCAAAGCCTTTTAGAAAAAATATCGACCCATGAAATATCCTTTGCCGATATCCTATCTATTCTTCAGCTAAAGGGGGACAAACCAAAAAGTGTCTTTCTCCTTGGGATGGAACCAAAGTCTTTAGAGGTGGGGACAGAGCTATCAGAGGAAGTAAAAAAGAACATTCCTAAGCTTTGTCAGCTTGTTTTAGAAAAAATAAATGAAAGCATGCCGTAGTAAGCTTGCCCAAGAGAGATTCCTCCATCAAGAGGGGGAAACTTCTTATTCCTCAAAACTCTTATACCCATTGGCTCAAGGCTTTCCATGATCCTTTTTAGAAGGGGACCGTTTACCATAACTCCGCCAGAGAGGATGACCTTACTTTGAGAAAGCTCAAGGACGGTTTGCCAGAGAAAATCAGCTAAAGCATTGATAAAAAAGGTAGCAATCTCTTCCTTAGTATAGCTTCCTTCAACGACCTCTCTAACCATTGGCTCCCAGTCAAAGTAAAAATTCTCCTTTAGGCTGTATGGAAACGCCCCTTTAACCTGAGGATTGTATAGGGATTCAAGCTTCATAGGAGCTTCTCCTTCGTAGGTGTTTTTAAAACAAACGCCAGCTAAGGCTGAGATGGCATCAAAAAGCCTTCCGCAGGAACTACATAATGGGAAACTATATGCCCCCTTATCCATAGATTCCCAAGCTCTATAAATCATGAGCAACTCCTTTTCAGAAAAGCTTCTAATCAAGGGATGGGAAAGCTCAAGGGCTTCTTCTCCATAGACCTCGAAAAGAAAACTTAGGGCAATTTTTCTTATATCCTTTATAGCCGTCTCCCCGCCGACCAAGCGAAAGGGTCTAAAACTTCTTATCCTTTTGAACTCTAAACCCTGAAGCAAAAGGGTCTCACCGCCCCACACGCTCCTATCCAAACCAAAGCCAGTTCCATCCCAAGCAAAGCCAAGGAGCTCCTCCTCAGGAACTATCCCCTCTTCAGCTAACACAGACAAAAGATGGGACTGATGATGCTGAACCTGAAGAAGAGGAATACCCCTCTCTTTTGCCAAGCTCTTAGCAAGCCTTGTGCTTTGGTATCCTGGATGTAAGTCGCAAACGATGAAATCTAAGCTCTTTACCTGATAGAGGTTTAAATACTCCTCAATGAGTTTAACAAAATAATCAAAGGTCTCTGGATTGCCAAGGTCTCCGACATGGGGACTTACAATCAAGCGGTTTTTTAAGCCCAAAGTAAAAGTGTTCTTTTCCTCGGCACCCAAAGCAAGAATGTGCATAGGAGTGGAAAAGGGGAGCATCTGGGGATAGGGAGCATAACCCCTTCCTCTCCTTATCATGATGTAAACCGTCCCTATCTTTTTTATAACGGAATCGTCAGAACCTCTCAGAATTTTCCTATCGTGGACCAAAAAGTAATCTGCAACCTCTGCGAGGGCTTTTCTTGCCCTTTCTTCTTCAAAGATTAGAGGCTCGTCTGAAAAATTTCCGGAAGTTGCGATCACCGGGAAAGAAAGCCCCTCAAGGAGTAAAAGATGGATTGGGGTGTAGGGGAGCATGGCACCAACAAGGTTAATACCTTCTGCAACTTCTTTTGGCAAAAGCTCTTTTCCCGGAACAAGGATTATCGGGCTTTGAGGGGACTGCATAAGCCCTATATCTTCCTCGTCAACGAGGCAGTATTTTTTAAGGAGCTCAAGGCTTGGAAACATGACGGCAAAGGGTTTGCTTGGTCTTCTTTTTCTTCGTCTCAGCTCTTTAACGATTTCAGGTTTGTCAGCTCGGCAGATGAGATGAAAGCCGTTTAGCCCCTTTACAGCAAGGATCTTTCCCTCTATGATAAATCTTCTTGCAAGGTTGAGAGCCTCTCTATCCCAGGCTATGGGCTCATCGACCTTTGTTTGATAAAGGATTAGCCTTGGACCGCAGTTTGGGCAAGCGATGGCTTCAGCATGAAACCTCCTGTTCATGGGGTCGGTGTACTCTTTCTGACAGTCGGGACAAAGGGGAAAATAGCCCATGGTTGTGTTTTCTCGCTCATAGGGGAGGCGAATGAGCATACCGTAGCGAGGACCGCAGTTTGTGCAGGCAATAAAAGGGTGCTTAAACCGCCTGTTCTTTGGGTCGTAGAACTCAAGCAAGCAATCTGGACAGATGGCTAAATCAGGAAGAAGGTCAAGCTCAACCTCAGACGCATCATCTTCCTTAACTATCTTTATCTCTTTTAAGACATCTCCATAATTTTTTTGCCAAACTTCATGCGAAATTTCTTCTACAGCTATCTCCCGAATGAAGGCGTTCGGTGGTTTTTCTTCCAAAATGGCTTTTCTAAATTGGTTAAGGCAATCTTCGTCTCCGGAAGCTATGATTTCAACGCCTGATTGAGTGTTTTTGATTATTCCGCTTAACCCCAACTTTTTGGCTAAACGATAAAGGAAGGGGCGAAAACCTACTCCTTGGACTACCCCCTTAATGATTATCCGTTCCGTCTTCATCCCTTTCTACTTCTAAGGAGGCTAAGATGAGCTCAAGACCACCTCTGATTTCCACATCAAAGCTTTTACAAAGGGGACAACAAGCTTTAGCCTCATGGTTTGTAGTCTCAACCCCGCAAGAGGGGCAGTAGACCCGTAATGGGTCTCGCTTTAAGTGAACCTCCGCATCCTCTAAGACCGAACCCTCTTTAAAGGTCTCGACCACTGCCTTAAGGTAGTCAAAATCTATGCCTGAATACTCGCCCACAAGGAGGACAACCTTGGTTATTCTGCAGGGCTGAAAAGGCTTTGTTTGTTCCTCAATGGAGCGAAGGAGGCTCATGAAGAGGTAGCCTTCATGCATCAGCAGATCCGAGGTAGCATTTCGCCAACCAAAGTATCCATGATCCTTGTGGTTCCAAGGACAGTCTCGATGAGGACTCTCGGGCGTGGAGTCTTTTTCCTTACTACCCCTATAACCTTGCTCTCCGAGGTAAGAGGATACTTCTTCAGGATGGATAAAGCTTTATCAAGTTCAGGCTCAGGGAGAGCAATAATTGCCCTTCCTTCTGAGGGAAGATGATAGGGCTCAAGCCCAAGGATAGCGCAGAAGGTTTTTACCTCGTCTCTCACGGGAATATCAACCTCTCTCACCAAAATTTCTACCTGAGAAGCCATAGCCCATTCATAAAGAACGCTTGCTAAACCACCTCTTGTTGGGTCCCTTAGGGCATGCAATTCTACATCTGCTGAAAATAGGGCTAACAATGGCTCTTTAAGGCTTGAACAGTCGCTTTCTACAGGAACATCAAACTCAAAACCCTGTCTACGAGAAAGAATGGCAACCCCATGGTCACCAAGAGGTCCTGTGGCAAGGATCACATCACCCTCTCTTAAGCTTTGACAGGAAAGACCGGGCTTAATTATTTCGCCAATCCCAGTGGTGTTGATGATTATCTCGTCAAGCATTCCCTTTGGCATAACCTTTGTATCTCCTGCTACGACCAAGACCTCGTTCTTTTCTGCCTCTTCCTTTATGCTTTCAAGAACCTTCTTAAGAGTAGAAATAGGAAAACCCTCTTCAAGCACAAGCGCTAAGGTTAAGTAGCGAGGTTTAGCTCCCATCACCAATAGGTCGTTTAAAGTTCCACAAACAGAGAGTTTCCCAATGTTACCACCGGGGAAGAATATGGGCTTCACCGTGAAGGAATCTGTAGTAACGGCAAGCCAAGGAGAAGAAAGCTCAAGAGGAGTAGCATCCTCCAAACGGGAGAGATAGGGGTTATCAAAATAGGAAAGAATTAGATTAGAGATAAGGGCTTGGGTTTCCTCTCCTCCTCCACCATGAGATAAAAGGATGCACTCTTCCATAAACAAAGGCTTATAGCTCCTGCAACCTTTTCCTCTTTTTGTTCCCCAAGCTTCTCTTCAAGAAGTTTGTAGACCTCTAAAGATATCACCAGACTGATATTATTAACTATATTCCTCAATTGGATGAAGTCAACCTAAAACATGATAGAATTTAAGGTATGGAAGGGTCCCTTTTTGTCGTCGCGACCCCTATTGGAAACCTTGAGGATATTACCTTAAGAGCGTTGAAGGTTCTGAAAGAGGCTGACATCATCGTCTGCGAGGATACAAGGAAGACGGCAAACCTTCTACGGTACTACAACATCCCTAAAAAACCGCTCCTAAGCTATTACAAAGGGGCAGAAAAAGAAAGGCTTCCAAGGATAATAGCTCTTTTGAAGGAAGGGAAAAAGGTAGCTCTCTGTTCTGAGGCAGGAACTCCGCTTATTTCAGACCCGGGAGCTCTGCTTGTTAGGAGAGCGCATGAAGAAGGCATAAAGGTTGAGCCAGTGCCAGGTCCTTCAGCTTTGACAGCAGCCCTACAGGCAAGCGGGATCGATGCCGGAAACGGATTTATCTTCTTAGGCTTCCTCCCACGAAAGAAAAAAGACTTCAAGGAGGTTTTGAAGTATTTTCACCTTGAGCTACCAGTTGTGGTTTTCATCTCACCCCATCGGTTTAACAAAGAAGTTTCTGCCCTATATGAAGAGCTTGGCGAAAGACGATGCTTTCTTGCTCGGGAAATCACTAAACTCCACGAAGAATTAACCTTCAGTAGCTTATCTATACTTAAAGAAAGAGAAAATATAAAGGGAGAAATAACTTTGATTATTCTTCCGGAAGAAAAAAGAAGATAATCTATCTAAACAATATAAAAGACAATAAACCTCCAAAGACTACCACATAAAGGATGTTAATGCCTTTATAAAGCACAAGAAGGCTTGCTATAAAGAAAAGAAGTTTAATGATATTCCAATCAATCGCAAAGCTTAGCTTAAAGGAGGCAAAAAGCAAAAGGGCACAAAAGGAGGCTAAAATTCCACTTTTTCCTCTTAAAAAGATAGGATTATTTCTTATTCTATCAGCAATTTTAGTTGAAAGTAGGTATACTACAAAAGAGGGAGCAAAGACATAAATCGTAGCTAAAATAGCACCAGAAAGTCCATAAGCTAAATATCCAACAAAGGTTGCAGTAATTAGGATGGGACCTGGAGTAACTTGTCCAAGAGCAATGCCATCCATAAAGGTTTTGCTATCAAGCAATTTCATGTTTTCTACTACTTCATGGAGCATAAGCGGTAAAGCGGTGTAAGCCCCTCCAAAGGCAAATAAGTTTATTTTTACCATCATTAAACTTAGTTGAAAAAGGTTGGTATTAAAAAAATATAGCAAAATTAACCCTAAGAATAGGATAAAGAATAAAAATAGAATCCCAGTTAAACTGATCGATTGAGTATGTATGATTTCTAAAGACATTGATTTATCCTTAAACAAAGCTTGAGATAATAGAAAGCAAAGAATAAGAACAAGAAAGGGACTTATCCCCATCAATAGAAGAACAAAGGAAGCTAAGGCTATCAAAAATTCAACTTTAGACTTGACGATGGATTTTGTAAAGCTTAAGAAGGCATTGGCAACGATGGCAACGACTATTACTTTTAGACCGTTGAAAAGGGAGATAACCTGCGGGAGGTTTGAGGTCTTTTGGTAGAGGGCGCTAAGGAAGAGCATAAGGAGAAAGGCAGGCAAAGCAAAGGCAACATAAGTGGTGATAGCTCCAACAATCCCTCTTAGCTTTACACCTACAAAGCCTGCAACATGCATGGCGATAGGACCTGGAACTATCTGGGACAGGGCAACCCCTTCGTTGAAGGTTCTTTGGTCAAGCCATCCCTTTCTTTGCACAGCAAGCTCTCGTATGTAAGCAACCATTGCCGGTCCACCAAAGGCCGTTAAGCCAAGCTTTAAAAAGGAGAAAAATAGGTCAAAAAGCGCAGCCTGCATAACATCTATTTTATACCAATAATTTTGAACCTTC
>WYEG01000051.1 GCA_009903935.1 Caldimicrobium sp.
GCTAACATCTCAGACAACTTAAAAAAGCACCAGAATTCATAAAGCTGGTCTATCCTTCTATTATCTATCGCCTCCTGTATTTTGTTAAATATAGGGATCCTTGCAAGGTGTAAAAGCCTATAAATGTTTAAACACTCACGATAACCGTCTCGCTTTAACAAAACTTGTGATGACGCTGGAAAAATAGTCATCTCCCCTACATCAGCAAAAAGCGGATCAGCTCTTAGATACCTTACATAGTTTCTTAATCTCTCTATTTGCTTCTTATGTGAACTATCTTCTTTTAAAATATTCAGTCTTTCCAACTCATCGCACCAATAGAGAATAATATCCATGAACTTTTTGATAAAACGATTTTCAGGATTGTCTAAAGTCTCTATAAACTGCCTTTGATAAACTTTTAGTGGAAGATACTTGGTATCCGTTGCATTATTTTTAAGAAATTCAGCTAAATGCGCTAATTCCCCTCCTTTATACTCCTGCAAATATTCAGGATACTTAAGCATCATTACGATCGTGTCTTCATCTACATGCTTTGCTTCGTTAAGATATACCCATCTTTCTTCGGTTGCTAATTTTCTGTAAGGGTTGTGCCAAATGGTTTGAAGGGCTTGGATTATAGCTTCTGCATTGTGAGCTAAGGTATGAAGGATAAAGACTGGAGATGGTGGATAAGAATACTCCTCAGTATAAAATTCAGTAGGTGAGCTTAAGTCAAAAGGACATGTAGCAAGGTAATAGATTAAATCATCTATTAGAGCCCTAAGAAATTGGCAATAGGGAAGCTTACCGTTTTGCTCATTTTCAGCTAATATAGTCTTACTTGAAATTACTTCTATCGGGTCCGTAATGATTTCTTCTCCATTCTCAAACTTCACCCTTATATAGCTTTTTCCAAGATAGTTTCTGAAAGTGAAAGTATACCAGCCATTAGGTTTTGGTTTTCCGTTTACTTCTTGGGCTCCAAAGTAAATTTTGTCAACCTCTCTTCCAGAACTATCCTCAACCTTTACCCAAAGCTCTTTCCATTCTTCAACGACAACGGGCGAGATTTCAAAATCTTGACAAATAATAGGTTTTTTCGTAAAAATTAGACTTTCGCTGTGTAGGGTTAATGTAAAACCATCTTTTTCATCCTTTTTCCAATAAACTGTGTTTTTATCCTCACATTCTTGCCACATACCTTAGTCCTTATTTATTATTATACTCTATTTCCCCACCACCCTCTCCGCTAAGCTTGCTATCTTGTGGGCTCTTTCTTGCCTCATCCCTAAATAAACTACTAAAAAGCACTCTACTATTTCGTGAATTAGCGTTTTAAGCTTTTCCTTTCTTGAAAGTTTATTATACACATAAATTTTCTTTTCCCAAGTCCATACTCCATACTCTTCTTCAAGGTCAAAAACCTCTCCTGTTATACGGTCAACGATCCTTCTTTCATCAGTAAAGTATACCTGCATAGAAAAAAACTCTATCTCTCAAGCGCTAACCATCTCATGTATCTTGAGCAACTATCCCTGTAGCTCTTTTCCCTACCATAATTTAAAGTTCTACGGTTCGAACACACACCCCATTCTTCGCTTTCTACACTAAAGCCTCTTACTTGCCTCATGGCTCCCCAATACTCACAAGTAGCACATTTTTTAGAGCTATACAATGTTCTGTAAACCTTCATGGGATACCTCCTTTCTCACTTTTTTCTTTCTTTGCCTTTTACTTAGCTCATCCTCTAAAAGCTCCATGAGCAGTTTTTCTACTTCGTTCGGTTCAATCCTTTGCTTTACAAATTCATAGGCTTCAATGGATGCTTCCTCGGCGCTATATCCAGCGATAAAAGTTAAATAAAAAAGATACATTACCCTACAGTATGGATTTTGAAGACTTAGATTTTCAAAGCAGTAAAAGTTGATGTCTTCAAGCCACATACTATCATAAATATTAGCCAGCTCTTCGTCATCAAAAATCATTCTTTCAGCAACTAAAAAGGCTAAGACATTTAAAAACTCTCTAAGCTCTCTATTGGAGAAGCTCTCATGAGTCAAACCTTTAATTTTTAAATACTCTTTTGCCATCTCTAAGGTTGGTTTTACATCAGCTTTATTGGCAAACAACTCTTCGATTGCATGAATGATGGGGTCAAGGGAATACTCTTCTTCACACTCACATTGCGGAAGCTCTACATTTGCCTCTTCCCCACATCTACACTCAAAATATTCTCGAAAAGACCTCTCTTCTATTTCTTTATCTTGAACTAACCCCTCCTTTTCAGTGAAATTCTCGCCTTCATCTATGTTGATAATATCTTTGATTCTAAGTTTTACCATCTCAGTTTCAGGGTCAAGATTTAGCCACCTCAGTTTATTTAAAAGGACAATGTAGTTAAAATCATAGGGATTGAAATAGTAATAAAGATCCTGCATTAAATTATAAGCCATGTCGATATCTTTCAGTTTAGCAAACATTCTAAGAATTTCTAAGAATTCTCGTTCAAGATTCTTTCTTTCATCTAAAATGGTTTCAGCGGAGAATCTTTCCAAAATCTCATCTGCTGACTTAACAAGCTGACTGAGAATCTCATTATCTATGGTTCTTCTTTCTTCTTTATCAAGCTCTCGGCTATATCTGTAAATATTTACCCCTTTATTTCTTAAAAGGTTATCTAATTCAGTCAAATATATGTAAGGATTTCCTAAAACTTTAGCCTCATCGGTTAATTCTTTGATAATCTGCTTAAACTCTTCAAGGTTGACTTTACTCATAATCTCCCCCTACAAAACCTATTTTTTCTTCTTTCTTTACTTCCTGCTTAAAGGCAGTATGAAGCTT
Source organism: Caldimicrobium sp. (assembly GCA_009903935.1). Taxonomy (GTDB): domain Bacteria; phylum Desulfobacterota; class Thermodesulfobacteria; order Thermodesulfobacteriales; family Thermodesulfobacteriaceae; genus WYEG01. Next base: position 2,827 of record WYEG01000051.1, read on the forward strand.
GTCTATCAAAGCTATAACAGTTTCAGGATTGTATCTGGTTTCATCGAATCTTGGCTTGAGTAAATGCTTTACTAAAGTAACAATGAAGGCACCGGTTACCTTAAGATTATAAAGCTTTCTCCTAATCTTTTCGTCTCTAAATAATTCGGCTAATTTTTCATCCTTTGATTCTCTCAAAACAAGGTCCGGATAAAATTCTGGGTCAAGCTCTTTAAACTCTATGATAAGGTCAAATCTACCTGGTCTTCTCAAGGCAAAATCAACAAGCTTCCTATCGTTAGTTGTAGCTATTAAGTAGTGGTCATCCTTTTCAATGAAGCCATCTAAGGCTTGAAGGGCGCTTGATAGCTCTTTTGGTTTAAAAAAGTTTCCTCTTGACCCAACCAAGATATCAATATCATCTATGCAAAGTAAAACTGGACTAAAAATCTCAGAGTATTCAAAAACTACATTCAAAGGAATGTCAGAGCCTGCATCAACTTCTATTACTGTAATCCCATTAACTTTAAGACACTCAGCAATGATGGCTCTAACAGTATCTGTTTTACCTGTGCCGGGTTCACCAACAAAAAGGTATCTTAATCCTTGATTCTTTCTTTTTACGGCTTCGACAAAGTCTTCAAGGTCTGATTTGTCTTTTAGATAAATATCACTAAGGGAAAGATTAGGAGGAGGAAGTATCTTAAATTTTATTCCTTCAATAGATTCACTTGGTCGTGAAAATTTAAGAAATTTTCCATAGTAACCTGAATTTCTTATAGCTAATTTTATCAATAAATTAGTTAACTCAATAGTGTATAATTCTTCTGGGGATTCTCCAACGACATACATAACATAGTGATCGCGTATATCTTTAACAATCGATAAGGAAATATAATATCTGTTGTTATTATATCTCACAACAGCAAGAAATGACTGTTCGGATGAGGTGTAATTGTCCAAAGGGTCAAAACCTATGATCATAGGTAAGGTAAGAATTCCTGGATGTACATAAGAAAAGGCTCCTTCTAATTTAAAAGGCAATTCTTTGGCTGGTGGAGTTACCTCATCTCCCAAGTAAAGCTTAAGTAAATAGGACTTTACCGTTTGAAAAACATCGTAATAAAGAGGACGAGCATAGGCGGCAACACCCAACCTTGGTTTAATATCCTCCAACATTTCTTCTAAATTTTCTCTAACCCTACTCGGTCTCCTCATAAGCCCACCTCCTCTTTTTTATTTTTTCCACAATGGTTGCATCATGGTAAAAAGCATAATGATTGCCTCCTCGTAAAAAGCGGATAAAAACGAAAGCTCGTTAAAAACGAAAGCTATCAGCGAGGAAGGAAAAGGGGATTAGACTGAATGAGGGGAGAAACCGCACTCAATATGCCCTGGATTTTCCATCCCTAAGCTTCTCCCAATCTTTGCTATAATTAAAGCATACACAAAACAATAAAAAAGTCAAAGTAGATTTTAAGTTGTTTTTTAATAAAATTGACAATAATTTCTAATGAAAGATAATTATTTTAATAATCAGTAATTTTTGAAACTTTTAGCTAAAAAAGTAAACTAATTCATATTTTAATAGAGTTAAAGACCATTTCTCTAAGTTTAATACTAATTGATACAACTGCCAAGGAGACCACTGGGGCTGTTAAAAAAAGGTTCCCCTAATCCGTCCTTCCAAGCGATAGAGAAGCATCCCTCTTTGGTTATGAGATGGAGGTTCCTCGGCTGACGCCTCGGAACGACATGAAGGGGGAGACCCCTCGGCTTACGCCTCGGGGTGACGAAAAAAAACGGCTCGGGGTGACAGCAGGGGGCTTACACAAAAAAATATTTAAAACAGCCTCCATAGAGAAGGTTGAAGTAAACAAAAAGAAAAGTTAGAATGTAAAGCTCGCACAAAAACGATTTGAAATCAGTCCTTATGGACATCGCCTTTTTTATCTTCTTACTCACTTATATTCTGATGGCTTTAGGGCAACCACCTTTATTCAGGATTGACCGCACTGGTGCAGCTATAATTGGAGCTTCCTGTATGATAATCTTTGATGTTTTATCTGTTTATGAAGCTTACGAAGCCATTGACTATAAGACTATTTTAATCCTTTTTGGTATGATGATCCTAATTGCTAATTTAAGACTTTCAGGCTTCTTTAACATCATCCTAAATTTTTTAGCTAATAGAATTCAAAGCCCTATTTTCCTTCTTTACCTTCTTATCTTTTCTTCCGGGATTTTATCTGCTTTTTTTATAAACGATACGATTTGTCTCATCTTTACGCCCTTTATTTTAGACTTAACCAAAAGACTTAAGCTTAACCCTAAGCCTTATCTTTTAGCCCTTTGTATGTCAGCCAACATTGGCAGCGTGGCTACCATCACTGGAAACCCCCAAAACATCATCATCGGAGCTGCTTCCGGAATACCTTATAGCACCTTCTTTATAAAACTTTTCCCAGTAGCGTTGGTTGGGCTTTTAATCTGTGCCCTTTTGCTCCAATGGTTTTATAAAAAAGAGCTTGCAGTTTCTGTAACCAAAACGCCTGAACTGAGATACAGATATAACAAACCACTGGTGATTAAATCATCTTTGTTAGCTCTGCTCACGGTTCTGCTTTTCTTTTTGAATTCTCCCATGGAGGTAGTATCCATCGGAGTTGGCTCCTTTTTGCTTATCACAAGAAGAATAAAGCCTGAGAAAGTTTATAATCTTATAAATTTTAGGCTTTTAATCCTTTTTATAGGGCTTTTTATTGTTATAAAGGGCTTTGAGAAATCTGCCTTTTTCAACGAAATGGTAGAAGCCTTTCGCGATTTTGTAAAAACGCCGTTATCGCTCGTGTTTTCCTGCGCTTTGTTGTCAAACATCGTAAGCAATGTTCCAGCGGTGTTGATCTTCAAACCTTTAATTGTTAATTGGTTTAACACCGAAAATGCGTGGCTTTATCTCGCTTTAGCTTCAACCTTTGCCGGCAATTTAACCATCTTAGGCTCTGTCGCCAACATCATCGTCATAGAGGGAGCATCCTCGCGGGTAAAGATTGGATTTTTAGAATACTTAAAGGTCGGACTCCCGCTTACAGTATTATCGCTTATGGCAGGAGTGATCATTTTAAGTTTGTTTTAGGGGTTCGAGAGAAGAATAACGGGTTTAGGGATAAAAGGGAGTAAAGACCCTCCAGCGCAAAGTTCTATGCAAAATTTCCAAAATGGTTGCTTATTCTTAAATATTTAGATAAGATAAAGCTTCAAACTTCAGACCAAATTTAAAGGGGGCTAAAAGTGGAAAGGAAGCTAATGCTTGGTGCCGATGCCATTGCAAGAGGGGCGTATGAGGCTGGCATCTCCTATGCCACTTCATACCCGGGGACACCTGCAACCCATATCCTGGAATCCATAATCAGAAATACCGATGTGCCCTGTGAATGGAGCATCAACGAGAAGGTGGCGCTCGAGGTTGCTTACGGGGTTTCGCTCACCGGAAGAAGGGTCCTCTGTTCGATGAAGCATGTAGGCTTAAATGTGGCTGCAGACCCTCTTATGACTATGAGCTACCTTGGGGTGCGTGGTGGCTTAGTTATAGCCATGGGAGATGACCCAGGAGCTTACTCCTCTCAAAACGAGCAGGACTCCCGCTTCTATGCCTACTTTGCCAAAATTCCTTGCCTTGAGCCCTACGATGGAGAAACTGCAAAAAACTACACCAAACTTGCCTTTGAGCTATCCGAGACCTTTCACATCCCAGTAATACTCCGCACTCAAACAAGACTTCTTCACTGCTACTTACCTGTCACTTTAGAAGAGCCTCTTCCTCAAAAAGAAGTAAGCCTTGTGAAAGACCCAGACAATCTTCTACCCCTTCCCAAGAATGTGCTCAGGCTCCACAAGGAGCTAAACGCTAAACAGCCTCTTATCGAGGAATGGATAGCCGAAAGAAACTTTAATGAGGTTTACCCTGGTGAGGGTAAGGTTGGTATCATCGCCTGCGGAATAACTTTTAACTATGCCATGGAGTTTGCTCAAGAGCTTCCTATCCTGAAAATAACCGGCTACCCTGTAAGCAAAGCTTTAATCGCTAAGTTTGTTAAAGACCTTGAAGAGGTGATCGTTCTTGAGGATGGCTATCCTCTCGTTGAAAAAATAGCAAGATGCCTTCACCCAAAAGTTAAAGGAAAGCTTTCCGGGGATGTGCCGGCTGAAGGAGAGCTTAGCCCTGATGTCGTATTAAGGCTTTTGGGTAAAGGGGCTGAGGTTCAGCCTGAGAAAGTTCCACCAAGACCGCCTACCCTCTGCCCTGGATGCCCACATCGAGAGTTCTTCAAAGCCCTTGTAGAAGCAAAACCAAACTACATAACTGGAGACATCGGCTGCTACACCTTGGGAGCGCTTCCACCTCTTAACGCCATGGATACTTGTCTTTGTATGGGAGCAAGCATCACTAATGCCATTGGTATTGCCAAACAGGGAGTTCAAAGGGTTGCTGCTGTCATCGGAGATTCAACATTTCTTCACTCTGGAATAACGGGGCTGCTTGATGCTGTCTACAACCGGGCAAACATCCTTGTTTGCATCCTTGACAATTCAACCGTCGCTATGACCGGTCATCAGCCTACCCCTATCATTGGCATCGGACCAAGGGGTGAAGAAACAAAGGCTATAAATCTTGTTGAGCTCTGCAAAGCCTGCGGAGTGGATTCGGTCGTTGAGGTCGACCCGCTAAAGAAAGAGGAAATGGTTGAGGCTTTAAAGAAGGGGCTTGAGACCCCAGGAGTTCATGTGGTGATCTCAAAGAGGCCCTGCGTGCTTATCGCCGGAAAACTCCATAAACGAGAGACAAAGGCTTAGAAGTAAACCTCAAACTTCAAAGATTTGCTACCTCGCCCTCCGAAAGGAGGGTAATCCCCTTTTCTTTTAGGACAGAGATGGTTTTATCTAAGTTGTTTGTCCTTAGAACAACTACGGCTTTTTCCCCGGATTTTTCCACGAAGGCGTAGGTATATTCTACATTGATGTCGGCATCGTAAAGATATTTTAAGACCTCAGCTAAGCCTCCCGGGCGGTCATCCACCTCAACCGCTAAAACGGGGGTAATCTTTACGGTAAAGCCCGCGTTCTCAAGGGCAGATTTTGCTTTTTCCGGGTCGTTGACGATAAGGCGAAGGATGCCAAAGTCTGAGGTGTCTGCGATGGCTAAAGCACGGATGTTTATGCCCGCTTCAGCAAGAACCTTTAAGGCTTCATAAAGCCTACCCTTCTTATTCTCTAAGAAAATGGATATCTGTTTTACCTTCATTGGAAGCCCTCCTTTAACTGAGATTACGTTTATCGATAACCCTTTTTGCCTTACCCTCGCTCCTTGGCAAGCTCTTTGGCTCAACGAGCGTTACTTTGACCCTAATCCCAACCGTTTCCTCGATCTTCTTCTCAAGACGCCTCCTCAGTTCTTCAATAGCTCGAACCTCATCGGAGAATGTTTCCTTAGCCATCTCAACCTGAACCTCTATCTCGTCAAGATGGTGTGGTCTTGTTAGAATTATCTGGTAATGAGGCTCAACGCCTTGCACCTCAAGGATGCACTGCTCTATTTGATACGGAAAGAGCATAACACCACGAACCTTGATCATGTCATCCGTCCTTCCCTTGATCCTTTCGATGCGTCTCCCAGTCCTTCCGCAGGGGCATTCCCCTGGGACAAATGAAGTTATGTCCCTTGTGCGGAAACGGATCATGGGAACGCCTTCCTTGGTTAGCGTAGTTAGCACAAGCTCCCCTTCTTTTCCTTCCTCTACCCATTCTCCTGTCTCGGGGTCGATTATCTCGGGAAGAAAATGGTCTTCCCAGATATGAAGCCCCTTTTGCTCTTCGCATTCGTGAGCAACACCCGGTCCTATGATCTCTGTTAGCCCATAGACATTGTAAGCTTTGATGCCAAAACGTTTCTCTATCTCCCTTCTCATCTCCTCTGTCCACATCTCAGCTCCAAAAGAGCCAACCCGAAGTTTAAGCGTGGAAGGGTCAATCCCCATCTCATCCCTTGCATACTCTGCAAGGTAAAGGGCATAGGATGGTGTGCACGCAAGAACCGTTGTCCCAAAATCTTGCATAAGGGTGATCTGTCTTCTGGTATTACCAGCAGAGGCTGGGACTATCGTCGCCCCGATTTTCAAAGCCCCATAGTGAAAGCCAAGCCCGCCTGTAAAAAGACCATATCCATAGGCAATCTGGATCACATCCTGCGAGGTAACGCCTATCATCGTAAGAGACCTTGCCATCACCTCTCCCCAAACCTCAAGGTCCCTCCTTGTGTAGCCAGCAACAACGGGCTTCCCTGTTGTCCCGCTTGAGGAATGAATTTCTACAATCTCTGAAAGGGGGACAGCAAAAAGCCCGAAAGGATAGACCTCGCGTAGGTCGGCTTTGCTTGTAAAGGGAATGTATTTTAAATCCTCAAAGGACCTTATATCCTCAGGTTTTATGCCGGCAGCCTCACAGCGTTTGCGGTAAAAAGGAACCCTCTCGTAGGCATACTTAACAACCTCTCTTAGCCTTTGAAGTTGGAGTTTTTGTAGCTCCTCTCTTGGCATTGTTTCGGCTTCTTTATTCCAATACATAGCTACCTCCTTAAGATCATCTCTTGTTTCAAAAATTTTAAGCCCTCATTTTGCAAGGCTTGCCAGGCAGAATCTATGTCTTCCACCTCAAACACAAAGTAGGCTTTTTTACGAGTTTCGGCAACATAGACGAGGGCGCTCTCGATGTTTATTTGCTTTCCTGAAATCTTCTTTACCACCTCGTAAAGCCCGCCCGGTCTATCCTCAAGCTCAACGCCAAGAGCCTTGATCTTGGCTACAGTAAAGCCCTTCTCTCTAAACCTATTAAAAGCCTTCTCTGGATCATCCACAAGAAGCTTTATCACCCCGAAATCTTTAACGGAGATGATGGAAAAGCCAAGGATGTTTATCCCCTCTTCAGCAAGAACCTGAAGTATCCTTTCAAGTCTGCCTGGTTTATTTTCGGCAAAAAGGCTTAAAATTTCTACATAATCCATAGAATTTTCCTCCCATTTAAAGGGTTCTTTTATCTATTACCCTTTTAGCTTTGCCTTCGCTGACGGGTAAACTTCCCGGTTCAAGAAGCTCAACCTTTGGACGAACCTGGATTTCTGCCCGGATCTTATCCTCAAGCTCCTGCTTTAAGGCTAAAAGCCTTTCAATTCTTCCGTCAAACATGTCCCTGTTCAGCTCAACCTTAACTATTAGTTCATCGTATCCCTCAAGCACGATCTGATAGTTCTGTCCAACCTCTGGGAAACGCATAAGCACAGCTTCAATCTGCTGGGGGAAGATGTTTACTCCGCGGATGATAAACATGTCGTCAGCACGCCCAAGTATCCTATCAACCCTAAGGTGCGTCCTCCCGCAGGAGCAGGGCTCTGGAATAAGCCGAGTTAAGTCTCTTGTGCGGTAGCGGATAAGGGGCATAGCTTCCCTTCTAAGAGTGGTAAGGACAAGCTCCCCTATTTCGCCAGGCTTAACTGGTTCTCCTGTCTCAGGGTTAACGATTTCGACCAAGAAGGCATCCTCCCAGATGTGGAAGCCCTTTTTGACCGGGCATTCAAAACCAAC
>WYEG01000011.1 GCA_009903935.1 Caldimicrobium sp.
CTCAAGAAAAGGCAAAGCAGCAAGAGGTGCCAAAGAACCTAAAAGAGGAAGACCTCTTTCAACAGGCTTATCTTTATTTTCAAAAGGGAGATTATCGTTTAGCAAGAAGCTACTGGGAGGAGTATCTAAAGAGATATCCCAAGGGGCGCTGGGTTGGGCAGACTTACTACTGGCTGGGTGAGACCTATTTTAAGGAGAAAAACTACGAAGAAGCCATTATTTATTACCAAAAGTTGATAGACCTTCCAGAGCCCAATCCATTTAAACCGAAAGCTATGCTCAAACAAGCTGAAGCCTTTTTACAGTTAAAGGATAAAAAGGCAGCAGAGGTCGTTCTAAAAAAGTTAGTTAAAACCTTTCCAGGAACACAAGAAGCTAAAGAGGGAGAGAAAATCTTAAAAGGGCTAAAGTAGGTGCCAAGGGGGTTTTTAAAACCCCCCTGTTTCCTCCCTCGAATCTTAAGCCGGCATTACTTCTTCCTCTTCTACCTTTAGATAACCAGCCCTGTAAGGATTTAGGGTAACGACGGGAATGGGTGAATTCTTTACCACGCCCTCAGCCACGCTTCCAAAGAGGATCCTATCTAAACCCTTTCTTCCGTGAGTTCCGATAACGATTAAGTCTGCCCCTTTTTCTTGAGCAACCCTAAGGATTGTTTCCACCACATCCCCCTTTTCAAGGACTGGCTCTACATCTGGAAAGTCCGAAAAATGTTCCTTTAAAAAGTCTTCCATCGACTTTTTAGCCCCTTCATAAAGGGTGTTTTCAAGCTCGGTTAAGGTCTTAAGGTCAACGAAGATCCCTTCATAGGTGGATAGGTCTTCAAGGACATAAGTAAGAATGATCTTAGCGTTAAGTTGCTTGGCAAAGCCCTTTGCCCACTTAGCCAAAATAGGTGCTACCTCCGAAAAATCAACAGGAACAAGGATCGTTCTAATCTCTACCATAGGAAACCTCCTTTAAATTTTATTCTAAAATTAATAATATGGTTTCTCTAAAGTTCAGTCAAGAGGATTCTCAAGGGTATAAAGAATTTTGAATAATCTACAAAGGCTTTTGTAAAAATTACAAAGTTATAGCGGCTCGCCCTTCACCAAAAATTGGGAACAAATCATTGCGCGCATGCGATTAACTTTTTTTTGCAGGGTGGATACCTTCTCAATTTGACATTTCGAAGTAGTGACGACGCTCATTCCCTGAGAGGCTTAGGCAAGAAGTTAGGGGTCCTCGAAAGTTTTATACCAAGAATAGGCATGCAATTTGCAAATCAAATAAAAAAACGCTTAGGAGGTGGGTTATGAGGTACAAAAAAGCTTTAGCCTTGGTGGTTGGCATCGGGACCTTGTTTGCTGGTTCTGCCTTTGCTAAAAAAGGTATGGGTGGACCGATTATTCCTCCAGTTGACCAAGCAAAGCTTCAGGAGTTCTGTGAGGATGCGCAACCTCTCTTTCAGAGGGAGGCTCAGCTAAGTCTTGAGACACGTTCTCTCAAGCTTCAGCCGAACCCAAACTGGGATGCTATCCTTGAGAAAGAGCAGGAGCTTGCTAAAATTCGGGTAGAGTTAATGAAAGAAGCACATGATAAGGGGTTGCCGCTTGGTAGCTTTGGCATGTGGAGAAAATACTGCGGATGGTAGAATGATGAGCTCCTCCCAGACCAAGGCTAAAGGCTTTGGTCTGGGCTTTTTACTTTTTATTTTTCTTCTTATTCATATCTTTCACTTTTCTCTTTGGGCTAAGTCAAGTTGCTGCTTAGAAAATTCTGCCTATGACCCAAATTTAGAGGTCAGCTTTCAAGGTAAGATTTTAAAGGTTTATCTTCCTCCAAAAGGGCTTGCAGTTCTTGAGGTCGAAAGAGAGGGAAAGTCCTTCTCTGTCTTCCTTTGCCCTGTAAGACATTACTATCTTATAAATCCCGACTTCAAAGAGGGAGACCTGGTTGAGGTGACAGGTGCAAAGACTTTTTATAAGAAGTTGGGTATAATCTTTATGGCCCGGCATGTAAGAAACCTAAGAACCGGCAATCTATTCCTCTTCAGGAGTCCTGTTCCCCCTTACAGACCCGTATGGGAATGATCAATCCCTGAGGTTGAGCTCTTTAAGCTTGTTGTAGAGCGTTTTCAAAGAGATGCCAAGGAGCTTTGCCGCCTGAGATTTGTTTCCTTTGGCCACCTCAAGGGCTTTGAGAATGGCTTTTTTCTCAAGCTCTTTTATTCGTAAGTCTTCTTGGGAAGGGAAAGATGATGAGGAAGGTTTTTCTTCAGCGCTTTGAAGTTCAACCTCAATAAGGTCTCCTTTGCTTAAAACTACCGCTCTTTCAAGCAGGTTTTCAAGCTCCCTTATGTTGCCTGGGAAGGGATAATTTTTTAGTCTTTCCCAAGAGCTTTTGCTCAAGGCTCGAAGGGGTTTTCCATGCTTCTTTGAAAGCTTCTCAATGAGGTATTGGACGATCCTTTCTAAGGCTTTTTGCCTTTCTCGTAAGGGAGGAAGGTAAAAGGAAAAGATGTTTATGCGGTAGTATAAGTCCTCGCGAAAGCGTCCCTGCCGGACAAGCTCTTTTAAATCTCTATTAGTTGCGGTGATGAACCGGGCATCGGTTTTTAAGGGCTTTAGCCCGCCAAGCCTTTCAAAAGTTCTATCCTGTAAAACCTTTAGAAATTTAGCTTGAACTGGAAGGCTCATCTCTGAAACCTCGTCAAGGAAAAGGGTTCCTCCCCGAGCAAGCTCAAACTTGCCAGGCTTTGCCTTAACGGCTCCGGTGAAAGCTCCCTTCTCATATCCAAAAAGTTCAGCCTCAACTAAATTTTCTGGCAAGGCTGCACAGTTTATCTCCACAAAAGGTCCTTCCCGTCCGCTTAGCTTATGTATGACCTTGGCTATTAAGCTCTTTCCTGTGCCCGTTTCTCCAAGGAGACAGATGGTTGCGTCAGTCTTTGCCACCTCAAGCAGTTTTTCGTAAAGCTCTTCGATACCGGCAAAGATCACTTCAAGGGGTGGCAGGTCCTCAGATGGCGCCGGGCTTTTTACCTTTATGTAGCATCTAACCTTTTCTAAAAGCTCATCCGGAGAGGCTAAGGGCTTTGTCAGGTAGTCCACAGCACCTGCCTTCATGGCTGAAACCGCAGAGGGTATGCTTCCAAAAGCAGTGATCACGATGAACGGAGTATCGGGCAAAAGCTTCTTTGCCTTCTCTATAAAGGCTATACCATCGAGCTTCGGCATCCTTAGGTCAGTGATGACGAGGTTTGGGGTGAGGTCTGGTAGCTTAAGGAGAGCTTCTTCTGGGTCGTAGAAGACAAAAACTTGATAATTTGCCTCCTCAAGGGCCATCTCAAGAAAGCTTGCAAAGGAGGCATCATCCTCAACGACCACTATCTTGGGATTTTCAGCCATACTTCAGTCCCTGCCCCCTCTTTAGACCTAATTTCTATTTTACAGTTTAGTTCTTCGCAAAGCCTTTTCACAATGGTTAAACCAAGTCCCATACCCTTTGCCTTGGTAGTGTAAAAGGGCTCCCAAATTCGCTTTAGTTCGCCACGAGACACACCCTTCCCATAATCTTTTATACGAATAATATAAGATTTGTCCTCAGCCATCAAATCCACATCAACCTTTAAAACACCCCTTTCGCTTCCTGCCTGAAGGGCGTTTTCAAAAAGATTGATGAGAACTTGTTTGAGCTTGTCTCGGTCTGAGTAAACATTAAATTCTTCTCCTTTACAATTTAACGCAAGGTCTGCGGAAGGATAAAGAAGTTTGAAGGTTTCGATAACCTCGGTCAAGAGGTCTCTTAAGTCAAAGAAGCTTAACTTAAGAGGTTTTGGGTGAGTGTATGAGCTTAGGTTTTCAAGCAAGCGCTCAAGGCGAAGTGCTTCCTTTAAGATGAGGCTCTGGGCTTTTTTAGTCTTTTCATCATCTACCCTTCTTAAGCTTAACTGAGCAAACCCCTTGATGCTCGCCAGAGGATTTTTCATCTCATGGGCCAGGGTCTTAGAGATGAACTGCCAACGCTCAAGGTCCTCTATCTTTCTCCTTAAGGCATAAAGCCTCCTTATCAAGAAAAAGGAAGCGGATCCTCCGAAGAAGAATAAAAGGGAAAGAAAGAAGTCTAAATAGATGTGTCGTTTAGCATAAAGAAGAGCCTCTTCAACGGGTAGGATATGCAACCCAATCCTTAGAATGGCTTTCTTATCTTTAAGGTTAACCGAGTTCTCAAAGATGTAGAGCTTTTCCCCAAGCGGGGAATCTTGATAAAAGCTTCTTGGAAGGGTATGAGTTGGTTGCCTTGTTTTCGTAGAAGGGGAGCCGCTCCCTACCCCTACATATCTTCCGATTAGCTCAGGGTTTGAGTGTAGAATGATCCTACCTTCGTCGTTGTAGATGGCAATGTAAGCCACGCCTTCCCATTCAGGGTTTAAGAGTAGGTCGAAAAATAGATTTTTCTTTTCCTTTAGCAAGTCTAAATCTAAATTTTTTAAAAAGCTCTTCAAGGTTATCTCAACACCTACAGCCTGAAGTCTTAGAGCAGTATCTAAGGTCTTCTCAATGATGTGCCGAGTGTAAAGCCCGGAAATAAAGAAAAAAATCGAGGCAAGCCAAGATAAGAAAAGGATTGCGTGGGGGAAAAGGCTATGCATACAAGGTGTTGATGAGCCTTAAGAACAAACCTTTTAGCTCGGTATCACTTAAGGATTGACAAAGCTCTAACAGGGCTTGCAGGTCCTTCGCTGAAAGGTTTGGCTTCTCGATCCGCGCACCTTTTGCCGAAGGTTTAGGAGAAGGCTTAACCACTAAACGCGTCTTTATCCCCTTTATTGGAGGAAGAGAAGCCTCCTTTAGACGCTGATTTATTTTTTTACAAAGGAGATGAGACTGTAGCCTCAGCTGTTGAAGAAGGTAGTGCTCTTCTCCTTCGACGAAGAGATAATCATCTTCAATAAAGGCTGGAGAGGTGAACCCAAGTCTTTTATCTACGGTTTCTTTCCAAACTTCCTTTATTAACTCTAAGCGTAAAATATTTTCTTTGATTTTTCTCGGAAGAGGAAGACTCTGAAGAGAGGACTTAACTTGTTCCATATCTTTTTTTTACCTTTTCGAGCTCGCTAAAAACCATTTCTCTTAGCTTCTCAAGAAACTCAGGGGAGTTAGCCTCAAACCGGAGGACAAGGACAGGCTGAGTGTTTGAGGCTCTAACCAGGGCCCACCCCTCTGGGAACTCAATCCGAGCACCATCTATGTCTATCACCTCAAAGCCCTTCTCCTTAAAGATTTGGACAAGCTCTGCAACTATTTGAAACTTTATCTCATCGGGACAATCGGTCCTTATCTCCGGGGTGGAATACCTGACGGGGAGGTCAGAGAGATACTGAGATAAGGGGATGTCCGCTTGACTTAAAATTTCAGCAAGCCTCAAGCTTGCATAAACCCCGTCGTCAAACCCAAACCATCTATCAGCAAAAAAGATATGTCCGCTCATCTCGCCGGCAAGGAGTGCCCCCTCTTCCTTCATCTTGTTCTTTATAAGGGAATGTCCTGTCTTCCACATGATGGGATGACCTCCAAGCTCTTTTACCTTTTGAAAAAGGACCCTTGAACACTTAACCTCAGCAATGACCTTTGCCCCTTTTACCCTCTTCAACAGGTCTTTGGCAAAGATGATAAGAAGCTCGTCTCCCCAGATGATGTTTCCTTTTTCATCGATGACGCCAAGCCTATCTCCGTCTCCATCATAGCCAAACCCAACATCGCACTCCTCCTTTAAGACCGTCTCTTTCAGATACCTAAGATTTTCCGGGACTACTGGGTCAGGGAAATGAACCGGAAAGGTTCCGTCAACTTCACAAAAAAGGGGAAAGACTTGACAACCAAGATTGTTGAAGACCTTTGGTGCCGTCAAGGAACAAACTCCATGCCCTGCGTCAAGGGCAACCCGTAGGGGACGAGAGATCTTTATATTTTCTTTAAGATAGTTTAGGTAATCATCAAGGATGTTTAGCGTCTCCAAAGCCCCTTGACCTTCTTCAAAATCTTGTTTTTCGATAAGCCGGTAAAGGTCCTTGATTTTTTCGCCGTAGATGGTGTCTTTTCCTACGCAAATCTTTAGACCGTTAAACTCTGGCGGGTTGTGAGACCCGGTAATCTGGATGCCTCCGTCAATGTTTTCAAGCCTAAACAGAGAAAAATACATAACCGGAGTTGGAGTAATGCCGATGTCAACGACTGAGATACCGGTTGCCCTTATTCCATCCATCAAAGCCTGCTGAAGACTTGGGCTTGAAAGCCTACCGTCTCGGCCGCAAACCACCCTTTTACCGCCAAGCCTTCTCACGGTTGTTCCATAAGCCTTTCCTACAGCAAAAACCACATCTTCGGTGAAATCAAACCCAACTTTTCCCCGGATGTCATATTCTCTAAAGATGTAAGGACTAACCCTCATGAAAGCCCCCTTTATTTTTTTAGGCGCCTACTTTCTCGTTTACAAGCCTTTTAAGCTCTAAGTAGGTCTCTCGGACCTTATAGATGTATTCAAGGTATAGAGGGAGCTCAGAAAGGGGGAGGCTTTGAGGTCCGTCGCAGAGAGCTTTTTCAGGCTGAGGATGGAACTCAACAAGGATGGCGTTTGCCCCTGCGATAACCCCTTGAGCAGAAACATGGTAGATGTCCCTTATACCGTCTGGTGCTTTGACTTTAGAACCAATAGGATGAGAGGGGTCAATGCAGACAGATAGTCTTGTCAGCCTTTTCACGACTGGCACATGGGCAAAGTCTACCAAATTCCTATGCGGGTCACCAAGATGAGTCCTCACCCCCCGTAGACAGAAGATGATCTTTGTGTTCCCCTCTGAGGCAATGTATTCAACAGCGTTAAGGCTCTCCTCAAGGGCTAAGCCATAGCCCCTCTTGTAAAGGACTGGAAATTCCTGCTGTTTGCCAACAGCCTTTAGAAGTTCAAAGTTTTGGGCGTTTCTTGTGCCGATCTGCAGGATGACCCCGCAAGGATTGCCTGCCAATTCTAAGGATTCTTTGATCTCTTCTATATGATGGGGAGCAAGAACCTCCATGACCAAAACCTTGATGCCATACTTTCCTGCAAGCTCAAACAACCAGGGTAAACATTCTTTGCCGTGCCCCTGAAAGTCGTAGGGCGAGGTCCTTGGCTTGTAGGCACCCATTCTTGCGCAACAAACACCATTATCTTTTAGCGCTCTAAAGGTTGCTTCAGCGTTTTCATAGGTGTCAACGGCGCATTGACCAGCAAAAATATGAAAGCTATCTTGGCTAAAGGTGAGCCCAGCATACTCGAACCCAAAATCAGCAAGGGCTCCGTGTCTACCGATAAGTCTATATTTAGCGGTGACCTTTATGGCTCTTTCCACACCGGGCAAGTTTTCAACCTCTTCCAAGGGAACCATATAGTCCTCCCCAATCAGATGCACCTCGATGAGATTTCTTGTAACCCCTTGATGCTCCATAACCTTGATCTGCAAGTGAGGAAATCGTTTGAGATATTCCATAAGGTCTTTAAATTCTTTGCTTTCTTTGGTGATGTGAGGCTCAAGGATGATGATCATAGCAACCCCCTTTGTTTAATTCTTAAATCTATAACTATTATAACCTTTTAAGCCATATTGCAAACCCGCAGGCACCGCTCCATCTTTAATTCTATTTTCCTTTGCACTGATGTCAATTTTAATGAGGGCTGATTTATCTCTTCTCCATTCTCCGAGCTTTACTTTTGTTACCTCAGGTTCTTTTTTCACCCCCTGCACAGCGAGGTGTCTTCCCTTTTATTTTATTATTTTTATTATTTTATAGAGAGAGATTTTTCGCTCTCTTCGAAAAGAGGGGTAGTGAAGTGAGTCCTCGCTACCCTTGGCAGGATAAGAAAAGGACGCTTGGCAGGATAGGAGTGAGGTAGACAACCTTTACATGTGAAATTTGGTGTAATTGTGTTATTCTAAAGACATGTCCTCGCACTTTTTTATCTTAGCTCGGTTAAACATAAAACCCTTTATTCTTTCTTTGTTTGTGCATCTTCTTTTTTTCTTTTTTCTTTTTATTCCTCTCTATCGGTCTGAAGAACAGATAAAGAGGTTGCAAACAGATTTAGTCATGGTTCATTTAAGGGATGTTGCCTCTTTTGTCCACAAAGACCAAAGCTTAAGGGACAATCAACCAAAAAATCACCAAGCTAAAAGACCTTTTCCGCAAAGATTTAACCCTAATCAAGATTTAATTTCTAAAGCCGAACCACCCTTGAAAGAAGGTTTTAAAGAGGTAACGCTCGAAACTCAAACTTCTGTAGACACTAAAAATCAAGTAAGTGAAGCCTTGAACATGGCAAACAAAGAAGGAATATCGCTTGGCTTAAGGTCTGAAGGGGGTAGTAAGAGCCCTTCCACAGCAGACCATACTTTAAAGGAAGGGGCTATGACAAAAAGAAGCGAGCCCTCAGGAAAGGTTGAAGAGGCTCAATTTTCTATAATTTCAAAGCTTGTTCGTGAGCATTTAGAATATCCTTACCTTGCTCGGCGGATGGGCTGGGAAGGTGAAGTTTTGCTCTTCTTTAGACTAAACCCAACAGGGGAGGTTGAGGAACTAAAGGTCCTTAAGAGCTCCGGTTTTGAAGTCCTTGATAAATCAGCAGTAAACGCTGTAAAAAGGGCAAGCAAACATTTTCCCCGCCCAAAGCAAATAGTGTTGATAAAGCTTCCTATCCAGTTTAAGTTAGAAGGCGGAGGTCTCTGATGTTTCATCTTTTTGAAAAAGAAAAAATCAAAGCTTACATCAAGGAAGAGCTTAATAACATTGAAAAAGCCTTACAAGAAGAGAGGGTTTCTCAGAATGATTTTATAAATCAGGTTAGCGAGTATCTTCTCTTTGCCGGTGGAAAAAGGGTAAGACCCCTTCTTTTTGTGCTAAGCGCAAAGGTTTGCCAAAATTCTTCAAAAAAAGACATTTCTTTTAACCTCTATCGAACTTCCCTCCTTTTTGAATATCTGCATACGGCCACCCTTCTTCATGATGATGTGGTAGATTCTGCTGAGTTTAGGCGAGGAAGAAAGGCAGCGCGAACCCTTTGGGGTAATCAGGCAACCATTCTCGTGGGTGATTATCTCTACGCCAAAGCCTTAAGGATGGCAAGCGAGCTAAGCAACCATCAAGCTATGGATGTGATAACCAAGACAACTCTGCTGATGAGCGAAGGGGAAGTGCTTCAGCTCTTAAATTTTGATAAGCTCAGCATGAGCGAAGAGGACTACTTTGAAGTTATATATAGAAAAACCGCAGTCCTTATGTCTGCTTGCTGTGAAGTTGGAGCCATAGTTTCTCAGGCAAGCCCGGAGGAACAAAGAGTTCTAAGCTCTTTTGGTTGCGACCTTGGTCTTGCTTTCCAGATAATCGATGACCTTCTTGACTGGATAAGCGAAGAAACAGGAAAAGACCTTGGCCGGGATTTCTTTGAAGGGAAGATTACCCTTCCTGTCATCCTGGCTTTACGTTCGGCAAAAGATGATGACCAAAGGGAGCTAAGGGAGCTTTTTACAAAGCCTAATCCCACAAAAGATGATTTTATTCGGGCAAGAGAGCTGATTGAGGAGGCTCAAGGTTTTTCTTTAGCAAGGCATAAGGCAGAGGAGCTGTTGAAAAAAGCTAAATCTGCCTTAAACATTTTCAAGGATAGCCAAGCCAAGTCTGCCCTAAATTTTATTGCGGATTATATCTTGGAAAGAAAAAACTGACGATGAACCTTGAGAAGCCAAAGCTTATCGTTCTTGATTGTGATGGCGTTCTTTTTGATTCCTTAGAGGCTAACCGAGCCTACTACAACGCCATCCTTGAAAGGGCAGGAAGACCACCATTGAAAGAGGAAGACCTTAAATTTGTCCACATGCACTCCGTTGACGAATGCCTAAGATATTTAGCAAACGGGGATATAGACCTTTACGAACAGCTTAAAGAGATAGGACGCTCCTTACCTTATAGTCAATTTTTCTCCTACCTTAAGCCTGAACCAGGGCTTTACGATTTTTTAAGGTGGGCTAAAGAGCGTTTTTATGTTGCCCTTTGCACCAA
>WYEG01000060.1 GCA_009903935.1 Caldimicrobium sp.
TTAAAACCCGCCCCCTATGGCTTTTATGAAGTAGACCTGAGATTTGTAGTAGTCTGCCTTTAGTCTTTCTAAATCAAGCTTTGCGGAAAGCAAAGCCCTTTCGCTGTCTAATACTTCTAAGTATCTCGATAACCCCTCTTTGTAACGAAGCTCAGAAACTTGGTATAGCTCCTCAAGGGTCTTTAGCCTTTGCTCTAAATCCTTTATCCTTCCTTCAAGCATCTCAAGCTGAACTAAGGAATCCTGCACCTCTTTAAAGGCAGTTCTAACGGTTTTAACATAGTTCAAGAGAGCTTCCCTCTGCTTTGCTTGAGCAAGTTTAACCTTGCTTTCTCTCTTTCCAAAATCAAGGATGGGTCCGGTAATCAAACCCGCTATATTCCAGAAAGTTGCACCTCCTTTGAAAAGATTCGCAAGTTCAATGCTCTGATAACCAAGGGCTGAAGTAAGGGTGATCCTTGGGAAGTATTCGGCTTTGGCTGAAGCTACATCATAGGCAGAAGCCTTTAGCTCTTCTAAAGCCGCTTGAATGTCCGGTCTTCTCTCTAAGACCTCAGAAGGCAAAAGAGGAGGGAGCCTTAAAGCCTGAGGGAAAGAAAGGGAGGTTTTGGCGCTCCTTTCAAACATCTTAGCCGGGCTCTCACCAACAAGGAGAGCTAAGAGGTTTCTTAGAAGCTCCCTTTCCTGCTTTAAGGATTTTAGCGTTTGTTCTACGGCTTCTACCTCAGACCTTGCCTGAAGAACAACTTGAATGTTTGCCAACCCAAGCTCAAATTCCTTTTCCCTAAGGTTGTATATTTCTTTCAGAGTTTGAAGCTGTCTCTCGGCTACTTCCACCATCCTTTCCTTTGCCAAAAGGTCAAAGTAGGCGTTCATGACAAGGCTTATCACCGAAAGCTTAACGGCATCCCGACCATGAAGGGTAGAAAGATAACGATAAAGGCTCGCCTTTTCCTGAGAGCTGATCCTGCCAAAAAGGTCAAGCTCATACTGAACATTTAGGTTGAGCTGATAGGTGGTGTAAGTAGAGCCAGGTTTTGGACCTATAGTTTCCTCAGAGGTCCTCTGCCGGGTTACACTTGCCCCATAACCAAGATAGGGGAACCTATCTGCTCCCACATAGCGGACCATGGCTAAAGCCTGCTCTATCCTTGCCTCAGCGATAAGGATATCCTCATTCTGCCGTAGGGCTTTTTCCACGAGCTCGTTTAAGATAGGGTCATTGTAAGCCTCCCAGAACTTATCCGGCAATAGCTCCTTCTTTTTTTCTGCCTCCCCCTTTAGACTTTTAGAAGCAATTTCTTTTGGCAGGTCAAGCTCAGGTGCCTCAAGCTTTACCCCTTGACTGCATCCAAAAAGGATAAAAGAGCTTGCAAATAGTATAAGCAACTTACGCATTTTCTTTGCCTCTTTTAAGGATTTTTAAGCTCAAAGCCTTTATCACATAGTAGAGAAGCGGGATAAAGAGGGGTCCAAAAAGGGTTGCAAAGAGCATACCTCCGACAACAGTCCAACCGATCACATGTCTACTCATGGCGCCAGCTCCTGTGCTTAGCGCTAAGGGGATGGCACCAGCGATAAAGGCAAAAGAGGTCATAACTATTGGTCTAAACCTAAGGTAGGATGCTTCAAGGATAGCTGAGATGATGTCCAGGCCACGCCTGATACGCTCTTCGGCAAACTCCACAACAAGGATTGCATTCTTTGCGGAAAGACCTACCAAGCTTATAAGCCCTACCTGAAAATAGACATCATTGGGAAGCTTCAAAAGGTTTAAGGTTAAGCTTGCCCCGAGTAGCGCAAAGGGAATGGAAAGGATAACCGCAACCGGTGCAAGCCAGCTTTCATAAAGGGCTACAAGGATAAGATAGACAAAGAGGACAGCCATGGCAAGGACGACATATCCTTTCTGCTGAGATAAAACCTCCTGCAAGCTTTGCCCCACCCAACCGATAGTATACCCAGGGGGAAGGGTAGCCTTAGCTACTTCCTCAACCACCTTTATAGCGTCGCCGGATGTGTAGCCAGGAGCAGGCTCACCAAGGATACGCACCGACTTAAACTGATTATGCCTCTCAAGGAGCTGCGGTCTGCTAAGGGGCTTAATTTGGATAAGGTTAGCAACAGGGATGGGAACGCCCTTTCTGTTCTTAACATAGACCTTGCTAAGGTCATCAAAGGCTTTACGGTAATCAGACTCGGCCTGAAGGTATACTCGGTAGACCCGGTCAAAGAGATTAAAATCGTTCACATAGCTTGCCCCTAAGGTCATGCTCAAAGTCTTATAAACATCGTCAACAGGGACCCCGTAGGCTTCAGCCTTCGTTCGGTCAACTATTACCTCAAAGTAAGGGTTTGAGGGATTGAAGGTTGTTCTAACTAAGGTTAGCTCCTTTCTTTCTCTAAGCTTGTTTATAAAACCTTGAGCAACCTCAAACATCTGCTTTATATCGCCACCAGTCCTATCCTCAAGATAAAGGTCAAACCCTCCTACTCTACCAAAGCCCATAATAGCCGGAGGACTTACTACAAAAAGCATAGCTTCCCTGACCTGGGAAAGCTCCTTATTTATCCTTTGGGCAAGGGCAAAGGAGGTTTCCTCCTTCTTAGTCCTTTTGTTCCAATCTATCAACCCTATAAAGCCACCTAAGGAATCTGTAGAATAAGTAAAACCTTGAAAGTCAAAGCCCGAGATGGCAACATAACGATCAATGTAAGGGTTTTTCATCAAGATGTCCTCAACCTTGGATAAAACCTCCTCCGTTCGCTTAAGGGAGCTACCCGGTGGAAGGTTCCCGATCAAGAAAAGCGCCCCTTTATCCTCAGTAGGGACAAGAGCCGTAGGTAGCCTTTTTATCAAAACATAGGTTAGAGGTAGAGTTAAAAGGAATAGCAAGACAAAGATTACAGGTCTTCTTAAGAGAAGCTTTACCCGTTCTACATAGTTTTCCCTTGCTCGGTTAAAGATTAGCTGAAAGAGATAAACTGGATAGATGGGGCGTTTGTGGAGCTCTCTTTCCCTAAGTAGAAGGGTACAGAGGACTGGGCTTAAAACTAAGGCTGTCATACCAGAAATAAGAACCGAGCTTGCTATAGCAACGGCAAACTGCTGATAGAACCTTCCGATAAAACCACCAACAAGGCTTGCCGGTATAAAGACCGCAGAAAGCACAAGCACAATGGCGATAAGCGGGGAGGTAAGCTCTTCCATGGCTTTTAAAGTTGCTTCTTTTACGGGTAGCCCCTCTTCCATATGTCTTTCCACGTTTTCAACGACGATGATGGCATCGTCAACCACAAGCCCTATGGCTAAAATCAACCCAAAGAGAGTAAGAAGGTTTACCGAAAAGCCAAGAACATACATAACGATAAAGGCACCAAGGATGGAGACCGGAATGGCTAAGGTTGGAATTATCGTTGGGGCAAGTCTTCCAAGGAAAAAGTAGGTCACGATGACCACAAATAGAATGGCAAGCCCAAAGGTTATCCATACCTCCTTGATGGATTCTTCAACAAAAACCGTGGGGTTGTAAGGAAAATAGTATTTAATGTCTGGGGGCCAAGTTTTGCTTAGCTCCTTTAGCTTTTCGTCAACAAGCTTTGAAACCTCAAGGGCGTTTGCCCTGCTTGTAAGAAAGATAGGAACGGGTAAGACCTTTTGCTTCTTAAAAAAGGAATTGCGATTAAACTGCTCAGAGGTTAGCTCAATTCTTGCTACATCCTTAAGCTTTAAGGTAGAGCCATCAGGCAGAACTTTAACCAATATCTCTTCAAACTGTTTAACCGAGGAGAACCTATCGCTACCCCTTAGAACATAGGTAAAGAAAGGTCTTTCTGTGGTTGGCTCATCCGCCAAGGCACCGGCGGTAAACTGTTGATTCTGCCGAGAAATTGCCTGATAGACTTCAAGTGGCGTTAAGCCATACATAGAAAGTTTATCAGGTAAAAGCCAAACCCTTATAGAATATACCTTAGGGTCAACGAGGACAGCATCCCCTACACCGGGGATACGCTTCAACTCATCTATCACATTGATGAGAAGGAAGTTAGCAAGTTCAACTACATCCCTCTGCCCTCCTTCAGAGTAGAAGGCTACAGCTTTAAGCATGTCTGGGCTTTTTTCCTGGACTTCAACTCCAAGCCTTCTTACCTCCTCCGGAAGCCTCGGCAGGGCAAGCTGGACACGGTTGTTCACATCCATCTTCGCTACATTTGGGTCCCAGCCAACCTCAAAGTAAACATTCAAGGTGTAAACTCCCGCTGAGGTTGAAGAAGAGACCATGTAGAGCATGCCGTCAACGCCGTTTATCGCTTCCTCAAGAGGGGCAGCAACCGTTTTGGCGATGGTTTCAGAATCAGCTCCCGGATACCTTGCGGTAACCACTATCTGGGGTGGAGTTAGGGCTGGATACTCTTTAACCGGTAGGACAGAAAGGGCGATCAAACCTAAGAGCACGACCGCAATGGCTGAAACTAAGGCTACCTTTGGTCTACGAATAAAAAACTGGGATATCATCTTCCTTCTCCTTGGATAACCTTAACCTTGGTTCCGGGTTTTAGCCTCATTAGGTTGTCAAGAGCCACAACCTCGCCTTCTTTTAGCCCAGTTTTCACAAGGAAGTAATCCTTATCAACCTCTTCGATAGCAATTCCTCTGGGGTTTGCAGTCCCGTTCTCAATTACATAAACAATCGGTCCCTTAGGGGTGAAGAGGACTGCCTTCTGGGGAAGGAGAAGACCTCTTCTTTTTTCAGAGATAACCACCTTGACAAACTGGTCAGGCAAAAACTTCCTCTGCGAGTTTGGAATCAGAGCCTTGGCTTTAAGGCTTGCCGTCTCATCAAGCCTTGCATCAACGAAGAAAATCTTTCCCATTTCTTGATGCTTCATCTCATCTCTTTTTACCTCAACCGTCCTGCCTTTGAGCTTCCCGTAATCTCCGAGAAGACCAAGCCTTTCCAAATCCCTCTCCGGTATAGAAAATTCAACCTCAAGAGGTGAGACAGAATAAAGGGAAATGAGCTCCTTCCCGGGCTGAACCAAGTTGCCTGGGTCAACAAGCCTTTTCCCTACATACCCGCTTATCTCAGCCTTGACCACGGTATAATTTAGGTTGACCTCAGCCTGACGAAGCCTTGCCTGAGCTAAGGATAGGTTTGCCAAAGCCTTTTGGTAGTTGGCGTAAGCTTGGTCCTTTTCTGCCTCGCTTACAAGCTTAGCCTTATAGGAAGCGGAAACGCGCTTCCAGTCCGCTGAAGCTTTCTCAAGCTCAGCTTTTGCGTTCTCAACTGCTGCCTTTGCTGCCTGATACTCCGCTTCGTATGGGTCGCGCTCGATGATGAAAAGCGTTTGCCCTTTTTTGACAAAGCTTCCCTCATTAACAAGTATCCTCTGTAAAATGCCTGTTACCCTTGCCACAACGACAATGCTCTCCCTGCTTCTTGTCTTCCCAGGAAGCTCAACTTTAAAGTCGTAATCCTTTTCCTCAAGCTTATGGATGGATACTGGCACGGTCATGTTTGCGGGCTGAGCCGAGGAAGGCTGTCCCCCCTCCTTTGCTCCCCTTTCACAGGAGAAAAGAAGGACTAAAAGCAAAAGCATAAAAAACGCCCTTTTTAAGCTCATTTTTTTACTCCTTTTAAGAAGATTTGGACATATTTATGGAGGATATCCTCCTCGCTAAAGTTTTCACAAACCGGCACACCCTTAATATCCTTAAGAAGAAAGTAGGAAAAAATCATCCCTAAGAAGGCTTGCCCCGCTATCTCAGGATGCACATCCTCCCTTAGCTCTCCTCTCTTTTTGAGCTTGAAAAGATACCTTGAAAATTCGGTTTTTATTGAGCTTATGATGGCTTGAAACGCATTCCTAACCTGTTCTGGATAGAGGTTTAGTTCACTGTGGAGGATGAGGATTAAAGGTTTTCTTTCCCTTAGACGTTCTAAGAAGGCCTTACCAAGAAGAGAAAGAGCTTTGTCAGCAGGCAGGTCTTCAATTTGAGGTAGAAGCTCTTTTAGCTTTTGGAGGAAGGAATAGCGTTTTAAGACCTCTTCAAAGATGACCTCTTTGCTTGGGAAGTGCCTAAAAAGGGTGGTTTCGGTTATGCCGGCTAAGGTGACTATCTCCTTTGTAGTCGTGCCAAGGTAGCCCCTTTCCGAAAAAAGCTTCAAAGCAGTCTCTAAAATCTTTTCCCGCGTCTTCTCTTTTTTAGCCTTTAGCTTTGTCATCAGGCAAATAAAAAAACCTTTTAATTTTTAGTAAGTTAGTACTTACTCTAATAAACTTGGTTGATTTGTCAACCCCCTTGTCCTGCCAAGCATAGCAAGGCATCCCTCGCTTCGCTCGGGACGGCGTCCCTCCTCACTTCGTTAGGGACGGCGCATAGTGATGTCTTCCCGAGGCGCGTAAGCGCCGAGGGACCCCTCGGCTTACGCCTCGGGGAGACAAAAAAATTAGGCTCGGGGCGATATTTTCCACCGTGTCATAAGGAAAAATTTTCCCAAAAGGAAACTTTGTTCACTTTAGCTTAAGCCTCATTTAGCGAATGGGAGCAAAGCAAACCGTTAAATTTTCTTGTTTAAAAGGTCTTAAACAGTTTTTATCAAATTGGCACGGATTTTGAATAAAGCCTTTTGAAGGCTGATGAAAGCAAGGAGGTTTAGGATGAAGATAACCGCTCAAACTGAAGTTAGCCCAAGCAACTTCATGATGCAAAACGAAAATGGTCAAGCCTCAATGGACTTCCTTTTTGTCCTCTTTCTTCAGCTTATTCAATCCGCCCTGGATATCCTCAATCCTTCCGAAGAGCCTAACTCCGATTTAGGCGCAATAAATTCTCAGGATGCAAAATCAAACTATCAAAGGGCTTTAAACTTTATGGAAGATAATCCTTCTCTTAAAGAAACCTTCAATCAAGCAATTAGCTTCGTATTTTTGCTTTCTCAATTCGTCTCTTATAAAGAAGTAAACTCGCAAGATGTGCCGTTAAGCATAAAATTTAATAATACAGCTAATAAAGAACTAATTAAATTAAATTTGATAAACATTGGATCAAAGGACCAAAAGTTTTCTTTGGATTCCAAAGCTCTATTTTTGCCCAACCAAGCTTCAAGCTTGACCAATGATAAAGGCCTTGAACCCGTTAAACCTATACTACTATCTAATAATACGCTGCAGAGCCTATCCGCATTCATAAGCAAAGCTTGGAAGGAGTATAAAGCTCTGCTAAAAGACAAGGGTGAGGAAATAAATATAAACATGCAGTCTTTAAAAAAAGAATTTTTTGTTAAGCTCAACACTGACTGGGAAAGCTTGCCTGAAGAGGCAAAAGCATATCTAAAGGAAGTTTTAGCCAATTCAATTTTTAATCAAAATAAAATGGGTAATAATGTCTATCCTAATCTAAAAAATTATTTAAATAGTAATGAAATAAATGAAATGCAAGGTTTGTCTGTAGAAAAGAAAACAGGAGTTAACGAAATTCTCGAAGTTCATACTAATAATAGTAATGAAAAGCAAGATTTGTCTCCAGAAAAGAAAACAGGGGTTAACAAAATTCTCGAAGTTCATACTAATAATAGTAATGAAATGCAAGGTTTGTCTGCAGAAAAGAAAATAGGAGTAGCTGAAGTTTTGGAGGTTAATACTACTAAAAAAGATGAAATACTTGGAAAGAATACACATGATATACCGCAGTGGAATAAAAAGTTAGGTGACAATAGCCTTCAGGAAGTAAAAACTATATTAACAAGTGTTTTAGAAAGAGAAGAGGAGCATAAAGAAGTAAAAAGCTTTTTAAAAGAATTGGTTGAAAAATCCGAGCCTTTTCAATCAAAAAGCTCGGAAAGAGACAACCTTTTTGTGCTACCTACTCAAACCGAAGAGGGTCCCTCCACCTTAGGTATGCATAGTGCTGACAAAACTCAAGCACGGTCCTTATTACCACATAAACTAACCCTACGGGAACTTCCAGATTTTGTGCGTAACCTTGTGCTTGAGGTCCACCCTCAAGGAGAGCAGAAAGCAAGGCTTGAGCTTTTTCCTCCTGAGCTTGGACGCTTAGACATTGAAGTTCGGGTGGAAAACGGAGAAGTTTCAGTGGTTGGCAAGCTCGAAAATCCTCAAGCCTATCAAGATATCTTGAAGGAGGCTCCGGTAATCAAGACCCATCTTGAGGAGCTTGGGTTAAAAGTAAAAGAGCTAGTCTTTACCCTTACCTCAGGTGATGCGAACCTCCCCTACCATGGAGATAGACAACCAAAGGAGAATAAAGACGGACTATCAGTAAAAAACAACAGTAGGCTTCTAACTCAAGGGCTCCCCAAGGAGGAAACTTTGGTCAACGCTAAAGGTAGATATTACTACATTGTTTAAGGGAGGTGGTTCTGATGGTTAACAAGGTTCAGGAGAAGGTTGACCAGCCAGCAAACTTAACGAGGATACCAAAGAAGGTTTTAGATAGAGAAGATTTTGTTAAGCTCTTCATCACCCAACTTCAGTATCAAGACCCTATGAAGCCCATAGAAAACCATGAGATGGCGCTCCAGCTTGCCGCCTTCAACCAGGTTGACCAGTTATCAAAGCTAAACGAATCCTTTGAAAATCTTCTCAAGTTTGTCAAGGCTCAGGAATTTGGCTATGCCGGAAACATGGTGGGAAAGCTCGTCAAGGTGGAGGGTAATGTGGGCAGAGTGGAGGGAGGAAGCTTCTTAGGGGCAAGCTTTGAGCTTGATGAGCCGGCAAACCAAGCCCTTGTTACCATAAGAGACGCATCGGGCAAGATAGTGAGAACCATAACCTTGCAGAATTTAAGCAAAGGAGCTCATACTCTTGATTGGGATGCCAAGGATAATTCAGGAAACCAGGTGCCAGACGGAAATTACAAAATCAGCATCACCGTGGGCGAGGGTGAGAACGCAAAATCAATAACCCCGATCATTACGGGGAGGGTTACCTCGGTTGTGTTTGAAGACGGCAAGGCCATGCTAAAGGTAAATGATGAGCAAACGGTCAACCTTGAAGACTTAAAAGAGATAGCCTGGAGGTAAGGGGTATGGGCATCTTTGGCACGCTTTACATAGGCTACTCGGGTTTGTTCACCGATTCTCATGCCATGAATATTTCTGCTGACAACATAACAAATCTTAACACCACGGGCTTTAAGGCTGGAAGATATGAGTTTGGAGATGTAATAAGGAACGCAGTAGGGGAGGTCTTTACTAGGGGAGCTGGTTATGGGGCTACTCCTAAGGCAACGAGGTGGCTTTTCTCTCAAGGAGGGATCCAGACAACGGATGTGCCAACAGACCTTGCTATCTCTGGTAGGGGGTTTTTTGTCGTCTCAGATAGCAAAGGAAACATCTTCTTTACCAGGGATGGTCAATTCATGATCAACGAGGCTGACGAGAAAAACTTTGCCCTCCAGAATAGCCTAGGAATGTATCTTTTGGGAGCAGACCCTAACGCTACTACAGCTGGCATTGCTGACCTTAAGACCCATCTAATCCCGAAGGTAATGCCAGCTAAGGCAACAAGCAAGGTTTCTGTTCAACTTCTTCTAAACGCAAACAGACCCACGAACACAGAGACCTTGTTATCTAAGTATGATTGGACTGCAGACCCAACGAAACCCCTTCAGGACGGAAAATACGATTGGGTCTTTGACTGGGATATCTACGACCCACTTGGCCAGAAGATTACCCTTAAAGCCTACTTTGACCGAGGAGACAACCCTAACACCTATGAAGTCCTCTTAGCCCTTGCTGACCCAACCAAGGATACTCGTGGCGATGGGAAGTTTAAAGGAGCTTTTCTTTACGGAACATTAACCTTTGGCGGAAACGGAGAGGTGGTTTCTGCCGATTTTAGCCAGATCTCAGACCCGAGCGGGACCTTATCCCCCCTTGACCTTACAACCCTTGGTCAACCAAAGTTTACCTTGACCGTTGATGGAAGGACCCAAGACATCACCTTAGACCTTGGCTTTAAGGTAAACCCTGATGGGTCGATTACCAGGCTAAACTACCCTACAAGGCTCTCCGCAAATCCCTTTGCCCAGCTCTACTTTTCTCAAGACGGCTATGAAGAGGGGGTTTTTGACAGGATCGAAGTGATAACTGAAGAGGGATCGATAAAGGCTTGGTATACAAACAACAAAGACCTACCTGTGGCTAAGCTTTTCCTTGCTGATTTTAACGGATACGAAGAGTCCTTAGAGAAGGTAGGCAATAACCTTTTCCGAGCCAAGGCTAACGCTACTCCTTTTATTTTTGCTCCGGGTGCTGGGGAAAGGGCTCGGATACTTTCTGGCGCCCTTGAAACCTCAAACACCGACCTTGCTCAGGAAATGGTGCATTTGATACTTTTGCAGCGGGCTTTCCAGAGCAACTCCCGGGTGATTACCACCGCAGACCAGATGTTGGAAGACTTTTTAAGACAGAGGTAAGGGTAATGCTTAAGATTTTAAGGGTTTAAACCGATAAAATAAAAAATAGGGGGTGATATTATGGGTTTGACGGATGCACTTTTTACAGGAACAAGCGGACTTCGAGCCCTTGGGCATGGAATGAGCGTAATCGGCGATAATGTGTCAAACCTTAACACCACCGCCTTTAAAGGGGCAAGGATAACCTTTAGCGACATCATGGCGCAAAGCATCAACACCGCCGCAGGATCAGGTCAGCTCGGAAGGGGAGCAGCAATTCAAGCCCTTTTCCAGCAGTTTACTCAAGGAGCTTTTGAGTCCACTGGAAATCCTACAGACATGGCTATCGCTGGCGCCGGCTTTTTTATGGTGAAAAATCCAAAGACCACAGGCGGAGTTTATTACACCAGGGATGGTCAGTTCATGGTCGATAAAGACGGCTATTTAGTAAACCCTCAAGGCTTAAGGGTGCAGGGTTGGAAGATCGATGAGATCACCAACGATATCACCGGTGCTATAACGGACATCCGCATTGACCGGAGCTCTCCTCCTGTAAAGACAACCAAGATTGATATGATCACCAACCTCGATGCCAGAACAGAAGCCAGGTCAAAGGTGGTCAATTTGAGCGGGAACTTATACGACGACCCAGCTACTACTGGTCCTACCTCCGTGAGCACAACCTTTGTTATAAGAGACATTGACGGCAAGGACAATAAAATTCAGGTTGATTTAGCTTACGACGCAAGCACCCAGAAATGGAACTACACCATCAGGAATGCGACCACCTCAGAAATACTGGCTCAAGGGACGAATGTAACCACGACGAGGACGACGATAAACCTTCCTTCCACAGGGGAAAAGGTTTACATCGACTGGGGTAACATCACCCATGACTCCGCAGCAACAAACGCAATTACCATTCCAGGAAGGGACGGAAGGATAGAATTAAGCGGAAGTGTAACAGCGGGAAATTGGGCATCCAAGGACCTATCTTTGGTTGATGCCAACGGAACAACGAGAAACCTTAGGGTTTGGCTATATTATGACAGTGCAACAAGCAGATGGAACTACAGGGTATTCGAAAATCCTGCAACTCCGCCTCCTGCAGACCCAACAGGCGAGCCTGAGACTAGCGTGCTTCTTGCCTCAGGCGACCTATCAAACGAAACCAACATCTACTTCTTCTTAGACGGGACAACCCAGAGGATTAATCTTGATTGGACGGAAGTGACGCCCTCTACTACAACTTCTTTATCAGCAACAACATACAAATTAGAAGAAATGAACACTCTTTTTGACTCCTGGGATGCAAGGCAGGAAACACCTATTCCTTCTACCGCTTATGCCTACCGCTCTACCCTCTTTGTCTACGATTCCCTTGGGACACCCCATGAGATAACCGTCTACTACGCCCCAACTACCAAAGACAATGTCTGGGAATTCCTTGTAGCTACCAACCCTACGGAAGACCAGAGAGATTTCATCCGGGATGAAAACCCCATGCAATGGCAGTATGAGGAGGGAGCATACATTCAGAAGGTTTCTATAGATTCTGGGAAGCTCTTTACCCAAACCAAGAGAGGTGTCCTTGCATATGGGAGGCTTGAGTTTGACAATCAAGGAAATGTAAAAAGGTTTTATCAAACTTATCGCCTTGATGCCAACACTGGCGCCTTAGTTCAGATAGTTGACCAGAACGGCTCTCCGGTAGCTTTACCAGATGACAAATACAATGCTATTGGAGCAAACGGCTATCCCTTGCTGGTTGCTGATTTCTTAGGCATCGACCTACCCTACGACATCTACGCCCCTAACGACCCAAATCAAGGCACGGCAAGGAACGACCTTCAGCAGATAGAGCTCAACTTTGGCTATTTCTACAAGGATAGCTGGCGCTCCGAGTCCGTTCGGACCACCCAGTATGCCACCTCAAACGCCACGCTCTTCTATGACCAGAATGGGTTCGGACCGGGAGCCTTAGAAAACATCACCGTGGATAACGAAGGTAGAATCACCGGTGTTTACTCCAACGGTAGGGTCATACCCCTTTGGATGGTTGCTCTCGCTAACTTTAACGCCCCAGAAAGGCTTCAAAAGGTGGGAGGCAATCTCTTCAGGGAAACAACTCATTCTGGACCACCTGTTACCGGAAAGCCCGGAACAAACGGGCTTGGCACCATCTCTCCCAACTCCATTGAACAGTCAAACGTTGACTTGGGAGAGCAGTTTGTGAAGATGATCATCTTCCAGAGGGGCTTTCAGGCGGACTCAAGGATTATCACCGTGTCTGATACCATGCTCGACGAGTTGATAAACCTCAAGAGATAAAGGATAAGCCCTAATTCTGGGGAGGGGTCAACCTCCCCTTTTTTTGATTTAATCATATCTTTGACTCAATTTTACCAGCGCATCAACACCCCAGCAAAGGTAAAGCCTCCACCAAAGGAAACCATTAGCACAAGGTCTCCTCTTTTTAACCTTCCTTCAAGGCTTGCCTCATGCAAGGCTATGGGAATGCTTGCTGCCGAAGTGTTTCCATACTTATGGATGTTTACCATCACCTTTTCCTTAGGCAAGTTCAACCTTTCCCTCAGGTATTCAATTATTCTTAAGTTGGCCTGATGGGGTATAAGAAGGTCTATGTCCTCAGGATTGAGGTTGTTCCTTTCCAGAAGCTCTAAGGCGACCTTTTCCATCATCCGAACAGCGACCTTGAAAACTTCTCGTCCCTGCATCTTAATGTAGTAGTCCTCTTTGGGAAGCCTTTCGTCAAAAGGGGGGAAGGCTGAGCCACCGCCCTTAAGGGTTAAAAGCTCCCAGTTTGACCCATCAGCCCCGAGAATAAAATCTATAATCCCAGAATTCATTCCCTCTTGGGCTCTTCCAACAAGCACAGCCCCAGCTCCATCCCCAAAGAGGACACAGGTACTCCTATCCTGCCAGTTGGTCTTTCTACTTAAAGCCTCAGCCCCGATGACCAAAACCTTAGAAGAGGGCTTAAAGGCTACTACACAGTTAGCCATGGCAAGGGCATAAAGAAAGCCAGAGCAGGTGGCTGAAAGGTCAAAAGCTCCAGCCCTTTCAGCCTTAAGCCCCTTCTGAACAAGGATAGCAAGAGAGGGCATCAAAAAGTCTGGCGTCAAGGTTGCGCAGATGATAAGGTCGACCTCCTCTGGAGCAACCCCCGCTGAACTAAGGCAGGCTTTTCCTGCCTCTATGGCGTAGGTGCTTATAACCTCGCCATCCTCTAAAATATGCCTCTCCTTTATTCCTGTCCTTTCAGTGATCCATTCATCGCTTGTCTCAACCATCCTTTCAAGGTCATGATTGGTAAGAACCTTCTTTGGGACAGCCATCCCAGTAGAGAGGATGTAGGCTAAAGGTTTAGAGCTCACTTCCCTCCTCCTCAACGGCAAACTCAGAGATAGCCGATTCCAGCCTTTCCCAAAGATTGATCTTAGCAAACTTATAAGCCTGATAG
Source organism: Caldimicrobium sp. (assembly GCA_009903935.1). Lineage (GTDB taxonomy): Bacteria > Desulfobacterota > Thermodesulfobacteria > Thermodesulfobacteriales > Thermodesulfobacteriaceae > WYEG01. The sequence goes on from WYEG01000060.1 coordinate 13,908, forward strand.
ATAGCGTTCTTTATGGCTACGGCATCAGATTTTCCATGGGAGATGATGACATTTCCCCTTACCCCAAGGAGAGGTGCGCCTCCGTATTCCCTCCAGTCTGTCTTCTTTTTGAAGCTCGCTAAAGCTGGTTTGGCAAGATACATTCCCAGGATGGAACGAAAGGACTTCTTCACCTCCTCTTTGAGCATGGTCATGATGGTCTCAGCAAGCCCTTCAGAAAGTTTGAGACAAATATTTCCGATAAACCCATCGCAGACGACGACATCAACCGCTCCTAAATACAGGTCTCTCCCCTCAATGTTGCCCACATAGTTTAATTTAGATTTAAGAAAGAGCTGATGAGCCTTTTTAACCAGTTGGTTCCCCTTCCCTTGTTCTTCACCAATTGAAAGGAGGGCAATCCTTGGCTTTTCTCTCTGCCAAATCTTTTCTAAAAAAAGGCTTGCCATAAGACCAAATTGATAGAGGTCGTAGGGTTTACTGTCAACGTTTGCACCCGCATCAATAAGAACCATAGGAAGTTTCAGAGTTGGTAGCATGGTGGCTATGGCTGGACGGCGAACCCCTTTAAGCCTCCCGAGGATGAAGATGCTACCAGCAACGACCGCTCCGGAATTACCGGCAGAAACAAAGGCTTGAGCCTCACCCTTAGCCAACAGGTCAAGACCAACAAAAAGGCTTGCCCTTCGCTTTCTTTTTAAGGCCTCATGAGGTTGGTCTTCCATGGTGACCACTTCATCGCCACTTTCGACAAGCTTTACCCTTTCTGATTGAGGAGCTTTTTCTAAGATGGAGCTTGGACCTACAAGGTAAAGCTCAACTTCTGGAAGCTCGCGAAGGGCTAAATTTACCCCTTTTAAGGTTGAATGGGGGGCAAAGTCCCCCCCCATTAAGTCAAGAACAACGCTGACCATTTATAAAATTTGCTACTCTTCACTTTCTAAAAAGGCTTTCCCCTTGTAGTATCCGCAGCTTGGGCAAACCCGATGGGGAAGCTTAAAAGACTTACACTTCGGACAGATGCTTCCCGATGTAATGCTTAGAGCCTGATGGGCTCTTCTCATCCCTCTGCGAGAACGAGAAGTTTTCCGCTTTGGAACAGCCATGTTTTAACCTCCTTCCATCTCCTTAGATGTTGAAAGTAAGTCTTTTAATATAGCAAAAGGTGAGGATTTTTTAAAGACCCTACAGTTACAAGGTCCCTCATTTAGATTTTTTCCGCAAACTTGACAGATACCTTTGCAGTCCTCTCGGCAAAGGGTTTTGTAAGGGATGGCAAGCATGACTTCTTCCCTAAGTAGCTCAGCAAAGGCAATAAAATCATCGTCGTAAAAACTTACATCAAGCTCCTCTAAGGAAAGCTCTTTTGTCTCTTCAATGTTAAGTGAACTTCTTGGGCGAAGAATAAGGTTGAAGGATAAGTCGATAGGAAACTCATACTCAGCCAAACATCTATCACAGATTAGGACTATTGCCCCCTTGAGAGTGCCGGTTACCTTTACTTCTATCCCCCGTTTATTTAGAGAAAGAGCGCCAGAAAAGGGCTTGCTAACGACGATATCTTCGCCTAAGTCAGAAAATTCTTCAAAGGTAAAAGATAGCCCTTCAGGGGGGATATCCTCAACGCTAACCCCCCAACTTGTTAAAGACCGGTCTTTTTCCATTTCTATCACCCCAAAAACAATTTAATTCCTGTTGGGTGTTTTGTCAAATTTTTCTTGGGCTGTTTCAGAAAAGGTTCCCCTACTTTGTTCCTGCCGAGCGATAACGAGGCATCCCTCGCATCATTCGGGACGGCGTCCCGGGATGTCTTCCCGAGGCACGCAAGCGCCGAGGGACCCCTCGGCTGACGCCTCGGGGCGACAAAAAGGAGGGCTCGAGGTGACAGCGTTTTATAAACTTGCCTCGTGGAACCTGTTACACAATCACCAATTCGTTCAATTAAAAAAGTAAGCTCTCAAGGTCTTGGGGAGTATAAGTTTTTATAGTTTCTCCGTCAAACAGCAGAACCTTCCAATCTAAATGTTTTAATCTTTCTAAAGGTTTGGAATAATCCTCCTTTTTCAAGCTCGTTCTTAGCGATTTAAACTGCGTTAAGGACCAAAGGGATAGAAAACTTACTGTGGGGTCTTCCGAACTTAAATGAAGAAGAAGATATTCATGCCCTGAAAGCTTGATGACCTCTTCTTCGTATCTTTGAGCGAGCCTACCTATACCCCAGGCTAATCCTCTCTGAGCTGGCGGAAACTCCAAATAGTTCCCCTCCGGCCAAAGGTAGGAAAGATAGACCTGCAGATACTCCTTCTTTAGCTTTTCTGAATGAAAAAGGGCTTCTGCATAGCCTTCCCCCACACCCCATCCCATACCCCCAGACTCTTCATTTAGCATCCACATAAGCCTACGGATTATTATCCTTGCCCTCTCCATTTCAGCTTCGGCAATCTTTGCCACAGTTACTCCAAAGGCATAAACAGCCTTCCATCGGACATGTTCATCCTTGTGAAGGAAGGCACCGATGAAATAGCTAACGATAGAAGAGGGAGGGTAGACGCTAAAGGCTTGTGGAAGCTCCTTTAGGTCTACCCTCTCGAGGATGTCTAATACTTCCTCTTTCTTGGGATGGTATTTAGGCAGAACAGCTCTCCTTTATTTTCTTCGCCACAAGCCTCCCCAATTCTTCGCACTGAGCTAATACTTCTTTATCTGGAGCATACTTACAGCGTATGCCTTCATGAACAATTTCGGCTTGGATTTCCTGTAGATACTGATTGAGAAGCTTTACTGACTCACCACTCCATCCGTAGGAACCAAAAGCCGCCCCAATCTTACCCCTTGGTCTCAAGCCCTTCATGTAGGTTAAGAAGCCTGAAACAGTCGGCAAAAGACCGTTGTTGAGAGTTGGCGACCCAAGGATTAAGCCCTTACTCTCCAAAACCTCAGCCATAAGCTCTGTTGGGTCAGAGACCGTAAGGTTTCTAAGCTTTACCTCAACCCCCTCTTTTGAAACACCCTCCATGATAGCGTAAGCCATTTTCTCCGTGCTCTTCCACATGGTGTCGTAGATGATAAGAACCACAGGCTCGCAGGTAAAGGAGCTCCACTTCTCATACAGGGCAAGTATATCTTTAATGTGCTTCCTTAAAACCACTCCATGGTCTGGGCAAATTATTTCAAACTCAAGCTTCATTTCCTTTACTGTTTGAAGAAGCTTTGCCACTTGCGGAGAGTATGGATAAACGATGTTGGCGTAGTATTTGCGAGTTTCTTGAATAAGCTCGCAATAATCTACCTCATCATCAAACCTTCCGCTTGTTGCATAATGAGCCCCAAAGGCATCCTGAGATACAAGGATCTTATCTTCTGGGATGTAAGTCATCATGCTATCTGGCCAGTGGATCATCGGGGTTTCGATAAACCTTAAGGTCCTTTTACCGACCTTTACCTCATAGCCAGTCTTGACCTCCTCAAAGGGAAGGTCGCCCTTGTGAAAATGGGAAATAATACCCTGTTTTCCGTTCCTGGTGATAAAGATCTTCTCCGGTTTTATCACCTCTACGGCTCTTAAAAAGGCGCCAGCATGGTCTGGCTCAATGTGGTTCACTACAAGATAGTCCACCTTTGAAGGCTCAACGACGCTTGAAATCCTTGCCAAAAGTTCCTCTTCAAACCCATGCTTTACGGTATCAAAAAGGACTATTTTTTCATCAATAAGGAGATAGGCGTTATAGGTAGTCCCTCTTGTGGTAGAGTAGCCATGAAAGTTTCTGACCTTCCAATCAATAGCCCCAACCCAATAAAAATCTTCCTTAACCTTGATAGCTCGCATACCCCCCTCCTTTTAGTAAAGATTAAAAGGTAATTATGCTATACCCCTTTTCTATGAATGGTGCCATGCCCGCGTGGTTTGCCATGTCTTCCAAAATTGTTAGCCCCTTTTCTTTAGCAAACTCATAGGTCCCAAACTTCATGGAGCAAGCTTTGCATACCCCGCCAATTAAGTCCCTTTCTAAGCAGGATTTAAAGAGGGTATAAAAGGGCGTGTCCTCTTTGTAGAGCTCAGGGATTAAAGAGGTAGACTCCCCCTCTAACACCACCTTAACCTCATAGCCAAATTTATTTAATTGCAAGGCATTTAGCAAAACATGAATAAAACACATGGGTTCCTTTCTAAAGGCAAAAAGGGCAAACTTCATCGTTGCCTCCAGTTAAAAAGCTTTAGTCTTCAGGGCTAAAGTCTTCCTTTGAAGCCCCGCAGACAGGGCAAGTCCAATCATCTGGAAGCTTTTCAAAGGGAGTGCCTGGGGGGATGTTCCTGCTTGGGTCCCCTGTCTCAGGGTCGTATACATAGCCACACACATTGCATCTGTATTTCTTCATCGCTATCCTCCTTTAATAAATTTTTTAGGCTTTTTGAGGTTCGCAGACCTGAGCACCCTCCCAATAGCCATGAAGATTACACCATTCCTTAGCCATTACTTTGCCTGCTTTAACCTCAAAGGTTGCTTCTGGCTCCATTCCGGGCTTCAAGAATTTGATGTAAACCCTGTCATCGTCGGTATGAAGCTCAATCCATTCAATGTAATGCTCCTCGGTCATGGCATGAGGCGCGCTACCAACCTTTACCCTGTAAGCGTCGCCATGCTTCTCGATAACCGGAACATGCTTTTCCACTGCGGCATCAACCGTGTTAGGAACCTGCAAAACCATAGGCTTATTACAACAAACAAGCTGACCCCTTCCACCATGCATCACAAGCACGATGTTCCCGCAAATTTCACACTTGTAAAGCTGTAACCTCTCAGCCATAAGGCACCTCCTTTTTAGGATTGTTTTAAATTAAAAATAACTACATAAACTCCAAATTCAAGTTTTTTGTGAAAAAATTCTTGAATTGAGCTACCTTATAGGTTCTCATAAATGTCTTTTAATTCTCCCAAAACCTCTCTTAAGAGAAGCCTCAAATCTTGGGTGCTTGAATTTTTAGATGCGGTTTTCTCCGAATTTGAATGTTTAACCAATTCTGGAAAAAGAGTTAAAGGACTGGGAAGGTTTGGTGCCTTTGTTCTTTTTGTTTCTTGGGCTGGTTTCTCCTTTGTTTGGGGCTTTGTCTGTTTTTTTATCTCCCTTTTAACTGCCGAGAGGGTAAAGCCCTGGTCAATCAGCCTTTTTATTCTCTTTAGCGTTTCTATCTGCTCAAAGGTATAGTATTTTCGATTGGCTATTTTTACAGGCTTTATCTCGGGGATCTTCTTTTCCCAGTACTTGAGAATGTAAGGTTTGATTTTTAAGAGGGTTGCGACCTCGGAGGCTGGATGAAAATTTTTAGGTTCTGTCTGACCCTTCTTTTTCATTTATTAAGTTTTTAAGCTCTGGGGCTGGGTAGAAAAACACCTTCCGTAAACCTGGAACCCTAATAGGCTCCCCGGTTTTAAAATCCTTCCCTATCCTATCTTTAGACCTCTTTACTTCAAAAGTTCCAAAGTTAATTATCTTTATCTTCTCTCCAAGGTCAAGGGAATTTTTCATCTCCTCAAGGAGTGCGTTGATAAAGTTGTTTAAAAACCTCTCGGATAGACCAGTCTTTGCGCTAAGCCTCTTTACAATGTCCTTTTTGCTCAACCTCTCCTTCATAAAGTAAGCCCTATCTCAACCTAATTTGAAATTTTTCAATAAGCTCTTCGACAAGCCGTGAAATTATAGGGTCTACCTCTTCAACCCTCAAGGTCCTATCCTCAGCCCTGAACCAAAGCCTAAGGGTTAGGCTTCTTTCATCAGGGTCTAAAGGCTTGCCTTCATACGCAGCGATCAACTTTATATCTTCAAGATAAGGTATCTCTTTAGCCTTCAAATAGGCTAAAAGAGTTTCCAAAGGTATACCTTTTTTCACAACTAAGCTTACATCCCTAAAGGTAGAAGGAAACTTGGGCGGTTTTTTAACCGATAAAGCTCTCTCCCCTTGTATGAAGCTTAGGAGCTCATCAAGATAGATTTCCGCAACAAAAACCGGCTCCCTCAGGTCTAAATCCTTAGCAATTAGGCTCTTTAGCCTTCCTAAGTAGCCTACCTTTTCCTCCCCAAGGTAGAGGTCAAAGGAAAAGCCCCTTTTCAAGAAAGGCTCTTCGCTATAGGGCTTAAACAGAAAGTCAACCCGTAAAGCCTCACCTAAAGCCGAAACTACCCCCTTAATATCGTAGAGGTCGAAGAAGCGTTCTTCTTCATACCAGGAAGGCAAGCTTTTCCATCCAGCAAGGAGAAGACCAAGGTTCAATCTTTCGGACGCAAGCTCCTCGGCCTTAAAAAAAACTTTTCCGACCTCAAAGAGTTTTAGGCTTTCAACCTCCCGGGCTTGATTAAAAAAAGCTGTCTGAAGAAGGCCGGGGACAAGGGTTGTGCGGAGAACGCTCATCTCGGCGGAAATTGGGTTTTCAAGCTTGATGGGGTCTCTCCTTGGGTCATCGGGCGAAAAGTTTAAATGCTCTATGAGCTTTGGGTCGATGAAGCTATAAGTGATGGCCTCAAAAAACCCAAAACCAGCAAGCAACCTTCTAATCTTCTGGGTAAGCTCTAAGGTCTTAAGAGGAGGCTCGCAGTAGAGGACCCCCTCTGGATAGGTAGTAGGAACCTTGTCGTAGCCATAGACCCGAGCAACCTCTTCGATCAAGTCCTCAGGAATGCTAAGGTCCTGTCTATAGCTTTTAGGAACAAGGATGAAGCTCTCGGGGGTGACCTCAAGGTCGCCAAGCTTGTTTAGTATGCCCTTTACTTTTTCTTCGGGAATTTCAAATCCAAGGTAGGCTGAAAGCCTTTTCTTTTTTAGTTCAATCCTTGGGGGTGTAAATCTGACGGGATATTCATCGACGATGATTGAGACTTCTTCAGGGTTTGCATAGCGGAAGATTAACTCCGTTGCGCGAAGCATGGCAAGATAGACCCCTTCAGGGTCAACCTTCCTTTCAAAACGGTAAGAGCTCTCAGTGGTAAGCCTATGCCTCATTCCAGAAAGCCTGACCCTTTTTGCATTAAACCAGGCTGATTCTAAAAAGACCTCTTGAGTGTTATCGGAAACACCAGACTCCTCTCCCCCCATGATCCCTGCTAAGACTAAAGCCTTCTCGGCATCGGCGATCACTAAATCCTCGGAAGAAAGCCCCCTCTCAACCCCGTCAAGAAAGAGTAGTCTTTCCCCTTCTTTGGCTTGGCGAACGATGATCCTTCCGCCTGCAACCCTTTTCCAGTCGAAGGCATGAAGGGGTTGACCAAGCTCAAGAAGCACATAGTTTGTAATATCAACAAGGTTGTTTATCGGTCTAAGCCCGCAAAACACAAGCCTTTGTATGATAAAGAAAGGAGACGGAGCTACCTTTACCCCGCTAAACCAACGCCCAACATACCTAAAACACCCATCAGGGTCAAGGATCTCAATGCTTCCCTTGGGCTGAGACCCTTCCTTTAAATTCTCGCCAAACTTTACTTCTTTTAAGGGCGAGCCGGTTAGAAGAGAAAGCTCCCTTGCTAAGCCAAGAATAGAAAGACAATCCCTTCGGTTAGGGGTGATAGAAACATCAAGTATGGTTTCCGAAATGTTTAAAGCTTTGTAGATATTTTCTCCGGGCTTTACATCATGGGGTAGCTCAAGGAGGATATCCTTTTCTTCAGAGACTCCAGCCTCGTAAGGAGAAAGGAACATCCCCCAAGATTTATAGCCTTTTACTTCTTTAACCTCGATTTTATCCCAGAAAAAGGTCTTGCTTCCCGGGCGAGCAAGGGCTAAAACTTGTCCGGGCTTAACAAGGTCTACTGCAGCCGTCAAAACTGTAAAGCTATCCTTTCCGTCATGAACCGTGCATACCGCAAGGTCTTTGAGCTCGCTTGGTTTGTTGACCTCAAGAACCTTTACCGCTATGATTTCTCCGAGAGTTTGATAATGGTCGTAGACCTCCTCTACCTCAAGGCCACCAAAGGTGAGGATTTCTGCGACCTTTTCTGCCTCCTCTTCAAGCTCTATGAACTCAGAGAGCCATCTTACAGGAACCTTCATGGCAGGAACCTCAGAAATGCGCTTCCATTCATCGTTTGCTCCAACTATTTAAAGCTTGAGAGGAAGTAAAGATGATTATCAAAGAAGAGCCGAATATCATCTATGCCATACTTTATCATGGCGATCCTTTCTACGCCTAACCCAAAGGCAAAGCCTTGCCATCTTGATGGGTCGTATCCAACCGCTCGAAAAACCTCCGGATGAACCATACCAGCGCCAAGGATCTCAAGCCAACCCGTTTGGCTGCAAACCCGGCATCCCTCCCCTTTACATATCACGCAACTTATGTCCATCTCAACGCTTGGCTCAGTAAAAGGAAAATAGCTTGGACGAAACCTTATCTTTGTATCCTCCCCAAAAATATTTTGGGCAAAGTAGGTAAGGATCCCTTTAAGGTCTGAGAATCTAACCTTCTCATCAACCATTAGCCCCTCTATCTGATGGAACATGGGGGAGTGTCTGACATCAGCATCACATCTATACACCTTGCCTGGTGCAATAATCCTTAAAGGGGGCTTTTTTCTCAACATCGTCCGAACTTGAATGGGAGAGGTATGAGTTCGAAGAAGAGCTCCGTTCTCTAAGTAGAAAGTTGCTTGCATGTCCCGAGCTGGATGCCATTCCGGGATGTTTAAGGCTGTGAAGTTATAAAAATCAGATTCCACTTCCGGACCTTCGGCTATCTCAAAGCCTAAGCGTTCAAAGAGGGAACAGATTTCAGAGATCACGATAGTTAAAGGATGGAGGGCACCAAGCTCAGGCTCCCTCCCAGGAAGGCTAAGGTCAAGGTCGGTTATCCCATCCTCCTCAGCTAAAAGGATTTCCCTTTCCTTGACCTTAAGAGCCTTTTCAAGCTCATCCTTAATTTGATTTAAAAGGGAGCCAAGCTCCCTCCTTTCCTCCAGAGGAAGCTCTTTTAATGATTTTAGAATATTGGTTAGGAATCCTTTCTTGCCTAAATACTTAACCTTTATGCTGTTTAAATCTTCGATGGATTTAGCATGAGCTAAAGAGTTTTCAATCTCAGCCCTAAGCTTAGCAACATCCTCTTTGGTCATTAGTCGAGCAGATCTAACTTATTGCCATTTAGATTTGGCTATTTCAGCAAGCTTAGCAAAGGTTTCAGGCTCCTTCATGGCAAGATAGGCAAGGACCTTTCTATCAAGCTCAATTCCTGCCTTCTTAAGACCGCCCATAAACTTGCTGTAGTTTAAGCCATGCTGTCTCGCACCGGCGTTGATCCTCACCTGCCAAAGCTTTCGGAAGTCTCTCTTTCTTTGCCTACGGTCCCGATAGGCGTAGACTAAGGCCCTCTCTACCGTCTCTTTTACACGGCGAAAGACATTCTTCCTTTGCCCCCAGTAGCCTTTGGCTAATTTGATAAGCTTTTTATGGCGTCTACGAGTTTTTGGTCCACCCTTTGCCCTTGGCATCTTACCTTCCTCCTTTCAAGGATAAAAACTTAGAATTTATCGGCGATGATCGGAGCTACATGCTTATAGTAGCCTTTGAAGAGCTCCTTATCCCTGCTCAATCTTCTCTTAGCTTTTGTGCTTTTTTTTCTAAGGTTGTGCCTCTTCCCTGAGGGCATATGCATTATTTTACCCGTTGCGGTAACCTTAAAACGTTTGGTAGCGCTCCTGTTTGTCTTCATCTTAGGCATGCTCTCACCTCAAGCAAAAAGTTTGAAGGAAAATCATAACCCATATTTTAAAAAAAACAAGCTTTTAGCTTCACAATGGAAAGAACCGATAAAGGGTCATCGATCTTTAGGACCTCTCTCAAGACCTTGAACAAGCTTAAGCCTTCCTTCTTGATGGTAAGCTCGTAATCTGAAGGGTTGCCCCTCAGAGAAAACTCCTCAGTATCCAAGCTTGGAATTTCAACCTCCTTTAAAGGGATTAGCCTAAAAATCTGAGGATGGGTCGGGATCTTTGGCTTTTCTTGAGAGATGCTTTTAACTTCAAAGGTCGTTAACCCGTCATAAAGCTTCAGCCCGCAAAGTACTTCGGCATAGTCCTTTCCTTTAATGGCAAAGGCCAGGTATTCCTCCTCTGATTCTACGCCTACAGGTAAGGCAGGACCGGACACCATCTTTGGTCTTGGATTAAAGCCTTGGGTGTAAGAAAGGGGTATGCCGTTTCTTCTCAGGCAAAGCTCAAAGAGCCTAACAACCTCAAGCTGCGAGAGATACTTAGCAGAGCCTTGCTTAGTGTAAGCCAAAATATACCAATATTCTTGAGCCCCCTCCTTATCCCCAAAATAGGCTTTAAGCACATCTTTTTGGATTGAAAGCTTAGCCTCCTTAGCAAGAATGTTCTTTATTTTCTTTCCGCAGACCCCACACTTTGAGCATGGACTAAACCTACAATCCTTGGTTATCTTTCCTTTTAATGCCCTTTCAAACTCCCTTTGCAAGAACTCTTTTTTTACTCCAACATCTATATGATCCCAGGGCAGGCTCGCATTAAAGTCCCTTTCCCGTAAGTAAGAGGTAAGGTCGATGCTTAATTTTTCTGCGCTTTCAAGCCAGATGTTGAAGTTAAAGTAATCCTTCCAAGAATCAAGCCTTGCCCCTCTTCGGTAAGAGAGCTCAATAAGCTGAAAAAGCTCCCTTCCTCCCCTTGCTATTACTCCTTCAAGGAAGCTTTGCTCAGGGTCATGATGTTTAAAACCCTTTTTTAGTGCCCTTTTTAAAAAGGATAGCCTTTCTCTAGCGACCTCAAGCTCAACTTGATTTGTCCATTGGAAGGGAGTGTGAGGCTTCGGGATAAAGATGGATGCTGAAAAGGTCAAGTCAATGGGAGAGAACACCTTCTTTATGTCCCGGTAAAGCTTAATAATTTCTTCAAGGTCTGAGAGGTCTTCAAGCGGAAGCCCCACCATGAAGTAGAGCTTCACTCTTCTAAAACCAAATCTTTGAGCTAAGGCAAGATCATGGAAGAGGTCTTCAAGGTTGATATCTTTGTTTATGACTGCTCGGAGCCTACTTGAGCCAGCTTCAACGGCAAAGGTAAGGGTAGTTGTCCTTCCTTTGCGAAGAAAGCTTAGTAGGTTTTTGTTTAGGCTTCCTACCCTTAAAGAGGGAAGAGAAAAGGCAAACTCTCTTTTTTCTCCTCGGTAAAATGTCTGGTCCAAAAGGCTTACAAGCTCATCAAGCCTTGTGTAATCACCGGTTGAGAGGGACATGAGGGATGCTTCGCGGTAGCCAGTTTTTTTAAACCCCTGAAGGATTTCTTGGACAATGAGCTCTGGGGGCTTTTCCCGAACTGGGCGATAGTAAAAACCTGCTGAGCAGAACCTGCATCCCCTCGTGCAACCCCGGGAGACCTCAACGGAAAGCCTATCATGGGTAAGCTCAATAGTCGGGATGGAATAAACCATAGGAGTTAAGCCCTCAGAAAACCCTTGAAAAATCCTCCTTTTTACTCGGTTTTTAAAAAGGGGCACATAAACCCCTTCGACCTTGGCAAGCTCCTTCAAAAGTTCATGTTTATCTTTTCTTTTTTCTTTCCAATCTTTAATGACCTCTAAAACTTCTAATATTGCTTCTTCCGCCTCACCAATGATGAAGGCATCAAAGACCTCAGCGATGGGCTCAGGGTTTCCTGCTGAGGGTCCGCCACCAAGGATTATGGGAAAGCGCTCATCTCTATTTTCACTTTTAAAAGGTAGGTTAGATAGGTCTAAAATCTGTAAGATCCCGGTAACAAGAAGCTCGTAGGCATAGCATATGCCGATGACATCAAACTCGGATAGCGGCTTTTGGTAGTTTGTAGAAAGAAGAGGCTTTGATGCCGCTTTAAGATGCTCCTCAAAGTCCGGTGCTACGGCAAAGGCAAGGTCGCAGAGGTATTCTTTTTGGGAATTTATGATTCCGCAGAGGATGTTTAGCCCAAGATGAGACCTTCCCACCTCGTAAAGGTCCGGATAGCAAAGGCAAACCTTTATTCTTGCCCTTTCCCAATCTTTTAACGGGAAGAAAGGCTCTTTCCCAAGGTAGCGAGAGGGCTTCCTGACTTTTATCAGGATGTCATCCGGATAGCCTGACATGGGATTTTAAATTTAAGCTTAGTTTGAAAATTTCAAAGGTAAAGTAAAATGATAGATGAAAATTTTGAGGGGAGTGGTGGGGATGCTATCTCGTTTGATGAAGATATTTTCTAAAGATTTAGCCATCGACCTTGGCACGGCAAACACCCTGATATATCTTGAGGGCAAGGGCATAGTCCTGCGTGAACCCTCGGTGGTAGCTGTAAAGGAGGAGGGGCGATACAAAAAGGTGGTTGCCATCGGGGAGGAAGCAAAGAAGATGCTTGGTAAGACACCGGGCACTATAAAAGCTATCCGTCCCTTAAGAGAGGGGGTGATTGCAGACTTTGAAGTCACTGAAGCCATGATCCGCTATTTTATTCAAAAGGTTCATAATAGAAGCTATTTTGTTAAGCCACGGATCATCATCAGCGTTCCCTCAGGCACAACTCAGGTCGAGAGAAGAGCAGTAAAAGAAAGCGCAGAATCTGCTGGAGCAAGGGAAGTCTATCTTATCGAGGAACCTATGGCTGCAGCCATAGGGGCTGGGCTCCCTGTATCTGAGCCCGTTGCTTGCATGGTTGTAGACATCGGGGGAGGGACGACGGAGGTTGCGGTCATCTCCCTTGGTGGCATCGTCGTAAGCCACTCTATCAAGGTTGCCGGAGACAAGATCGATGAAGCTATAGTTTACTACATCAAAAGGAAGTATAGTCTTCTTATTGGAGAGGCAACGGCTGAGCAGGTAAAGATCCAGATAGGGGATGTGTTGCCTCAAGAACCTTATCCAGAAATGGAGATAAAAGGTAGAGACCTGATTACCGGCGTCCCAAAGACGATAACCATTACCTCTAAAGAGGTGCATGAGGCAATTAAAGAACCGGTAGACTTTATTATTCAAGCTATCAAACAAGTTCTTGAAGCAACGCCACCAGAGCTTGCTGCTGACCTTGTTGACCGTGGGATAATGCTAACCGGTGGAGGAGCCCTCCTCAAAAACCTTGATAAACTAATCTCTCAAGAGACGGGGCTAAAGGTATCCGTTGCTGAAGAGCCTCTTCTTTGTGTAGCCCTTGGGGCAGGTAAAGCCTTAGACAACCTTGACAAGCTTAAAGATGTGATGCTACCCATTTAAGTATTTTTTACTCTAAGCCTTTTAGTCTTTGATAAAGCGAAAGAACTGAGCGCACATACCTTTGGGTTTCTGCGTAGGGCGGGATGCCACCGTAAGCTTCTACCGCCTTAGGTCCGGCATTGTAAGCAGCAAGGGCAAGGGTAAGGTCCCTAAACTTATCAAGGAGATACTTTAAGTATCTCGCTCCGCCATGGATGTTTTCCCTTGGGTCAAAGGGGTCAGAAACTCCAACGAGCCTTGCCGTGCTCGGAATGAGCTGCATAACCCCTAAAGCTCCTTTAGGAGAAACGGCTCGGGGATTGTAGTTTGATTCCACCTTGGCAATGGCATGAAGAAGCTTGGGGTCAAGATTATAAGTCCTTGCTATCTCATTAAAAAGCTCGTCAAACTTCGTCGAAAGATTGGGGCTAAAGGATGTATCTTTGGCAGAATTTTTAGGGTCCTCAAAAAAAGGGTTCCTCGTCGCAACTACCATGTAGAGCCTTGAATTTTCAACCATCTTGATGTTGGAGAAGAATTTCTCGCCCGTTTCAGGGTCCTCGTAGACATAGATCTTTGTAGCAAGCACTGCAGGCTTAGAATTCAACCCTTTATTTTTGGCACCGGTAAGCTTTGAACGAGCATAAAGAGGGGAGCTTAGAATAAAGATAAAAAGAAGGAGAAGAAAAAGCCTTTTCATCTAAGCCCTCTCTGAACGACCTTTCAAGAAAGCATCCTTGCACTCTTGGGAACAAAAATAATAAACTTTGTCCTCAATTTCAACCTTTAAAGCCTCCTCTTTCGGGAGATAAACTCCGCAAACCTCGTCCTTTACCATCTCTGTAATCCTTATTTTTTCTTTTCGGTTAAGTTTCCTTTTTTTATAAATTTTATAATAAAAAAAGAGCATCAAAAAGAAAGCTAAAAGAAGCAAAAATTTCATAGAAAATCCTCAGGGATTGCCTTATATTCCCAGATTTCTTGATTGTTTAAACTTCTTTCAAAGTTTTTAGCTAATTCTTTGATGGTTAAGCCAAAGCCAGGGTGAATAAATTCAGAAGCTATCTCAAGAAGAGGAAGCATCACGAAAGCCCTCTCCAAAGCCCGAGGATGTGGTATTTTGAGATATTCTGTATCTATTATCAGGTCTTCATAGAAGATGATGTCAATGTCTATTTCGCGGTCGGCGTAATCTTGCACCCGCTTTCGTCCAAGGGAAAACTCGACACACTTTGCCTCAAAGAAAAGAGCCTGAGGAGAAAGGGATGTCTCAGCAAGAAGAACAAGGTTTAAGAAGAGGTTTTGGCTTTCAAAACCAAGGGGAGGGGACTCGTAAACCTTGGATACCTTCAGAATATGAACCCCTCTTTCTCGAAGTTGGCTTAGAGCTAAACGGAGGTTTTTAATCCTATCCCCTAAATTTGTGCCAAGGGCTAAGTAGACCTTTTTTAAAGTAGTAGGCGGTGCGCAAACCAAAGTAGGGATCCTTCGCTTCCGCTCAGGATGACAGACAGAGGGTCCCTCGGTTTCGCTCGGGATGACAGATAGAGAGGCTTGGGATGACAGATAGAGGGGCTCGGGATGCAAGGTCAGCGAATGACAAAGCTCGATAGTCGCTCCACCGCCTTTTTTAAGGTATCAACGCCTACGGTCAAAGCAATCCTAAAGTAGCCTTCTCCGCTTGCCCCAAAGCCGTTCCCAGGAGTAACGACAAGGTCAAGCTCCTCAAGGAGCTTCCTACAAAAGTCGGTGGAAGTAAATCCTTTTGGCACCTTAACCCAAAGGTAGAAGGTAGCTTGAGGGATTTTAAGCTCAAAGCCAAGTTCTTGTAAAGCTTTGGCTAAATAATCTCTTCTTTCTTTGAAGACAGCCCTTAGAGGTGGGACGATCCTTTCCAGATTATCAAGGGCATAGGCGCCCGCATACTGGATAGCTGTAAAGACGCCTGAATCTATGTTGCTTTTGACCTTTGCCAGTCCTTGAACAAGCTCCTTTTTACCTACCGCAAAGCCAATCCTCCAACCGGTCATGCAAAAGGTCTTTGAAAGGCTGTGAAATTCTATGGCTACATCCCTTGCCCCGTCAACCTCAAAAATGCTGAGAGCCGGCTCCTCAAAGTACATCTCCACATAGGCGGCATCGTGAGCAAGGATTAATCCATATCTTTTGGCAAAAGAGATAGCCTCGGCAAAGAATTCTCGTGTTGCTACCGCTCCAGTTGGGTTGTTAGGATAGTTAAGCCAAAGGATCTTTGCCCTTTCAAGAACTTCCTTAGAAATAGAACCAAGGTCAGGGAAGAAGTTATTTTCCCATAGAAGGGGGAGATAATAGGGTTCTCCTCCGGCAAAAAGCGTTCCTAAATGGTAGACAGGGTAGGCTGGCTCAGGGCAAAGAACAACATCCCCTGGGTTTACAAAGGCTAAAGGGAAATGGGCAATACCCTCCTTTGAGCCAATTAAAGCGGAAACCTCAGTCTCCGGGTCAAACTCAACGCCAAAGCGCCTTTTCATGTAGTTTGCGCAAGCTTTCCTAAAAAATTCGCTCCCTTGGTTTGAAGGATAACGATGAAAGGCTGAATTTTCTAAAGCTTTCTTTGCTACCTCAACGATTTCAGAAGGAGTAGGAAGGTCAGGGTCGCCTATGCCAAGGTCGATGATGTCTGCGCCTTTCTTTAGCTTCTCGTTTTTCAATCTATCTATCTCCACAAAAAGATAGGGTGGAACCTTTTTTAGCCTTTCTGCAAACTCCATCCCTTTCCTCCTATCTTTCCCTTTTTCCTTCGATGAATTCTAAGACCATCTGCTTAGCAACATGATCCGGAAACTGCTGGGGCGGATGCTTCATGGTATAGGCTGAGATGGAGATGAGCGGTCCACCTATACCCCGGTCTTTGGCCAGCTTTGCGCAGCGGATGGCATCGATGGCTGAGCCTGCAGAGTTTGGCGAATCCTCAACCTCAAGCCGGACCTCAACGGATAAGGGCACGCCACCAAAATGTTCCCCTTCAAGCCTGATATAAGCTATCTTCCTGTCCTTTAACCAGGGAACCCAGTCAGAAGGACCGATGTGGATGTTTTGCTCTCCAATGTCATAGGGAAGAAGAGAGGCTACCGCTTCGGTCTTTGAAATCTTTTTAGTCTTAAGCCTATTCCTTTCAAGCATGTTCAAAAAGTCGGTGTTCCCTCCAAAGTTAAGCTGGTAGGTTCTTCTTAGGGGTATACCTCTATCGACGAAGAGTTGAACTAAGGTGCGGTGAAGGATGGTTGCCCCAAGCTGAGATTTTATGTCATCCCCAACGGCAGGGATGCCCTCTTCAAGAAACCTTTTCCCCCACTCGGGGTCAGAAACTATGAAGGTAGGCATGGCGTTAACAAAAGCCACCCCTGCTTTAAGGCAGGCTGTTGCGTAAAACCTTGCTGATTCTTCGCTACCAACGGGCACATAGTTTATGAGGACATCAGCTTGAACATCCTTAAGGCAGGCCACTACATCTTCAAGCTCATCCTCCTTTTCTTTTGCCGGAACAAAGGAGAGGTCCCGAGGATAGGAGCTCATGTGCGACGCAAACCCGTCAAGGACCTTCCCCATGCGAACTTTAACCCCAAGCTTTGGCACATCGGGATAGAAGACAGTAGTGCAGTTTGGTGGGGCAAAGATGGCTTCGCTAACATCCTTTCCAACCTTTCTTTCGTCAATATCCCAGGCAGCAACGATTTCAATATCGCCAGGTCCATACCCGCCAACATCAGGGACCATCAACCCCTCGTATTCCTCTTTTTTTCTATTTCTGTAATAGAAAATACCTTGGACCAAGGAGCTTGCACAATTACCAACCCCGACGATAGCAAGACGCACCTTTTTGGACATCATTTGCCCCCTTTAAAGGATCTTCCTAAACATACCACAACTCTAAAAGGTTTAAAGTTTTTCTGTAAATTCTTTATCAATCTTTATGACCTTAGTCACACGCTCACCCGGGAGAAGGGTAATCATCCTTGAGCCTTGCGTGCTTCGGGCAAGGGTGGGTATTTCTTCAGAGGAGATGCGTATCGCCTTGCCCGAAGAGGAAAAGATGATAACATCTTCGCTCCCCTCAAGGAATAAGGCCGAAGCTAAAGGACCAGTTTTAGCAGAAAGCTTGTGAAGGCTAATCCCTAAGCCACCCCGTCTCTGTATCCTAAACTCCGTTATATCCGTCTTCTTACCAAAGCCTCCCTCGGTGATGGTAAAAAGATAGCCCTTCGGTTTAGTTTCCACCATGGCTATAACTTCATCCCTTTCCTCAAGGCGGATGCCTATCACTCCCTCTGATTTTCTACCCATCGGTCTTAGTTCCGAGGTCTCAAAATGCAAGGATTGACCGTTCTTTGTGGCAAGAAGAACCGTGCCTTCTTTTTCAAGGCTCAGAACAGAGCGGAGCTTATCACCCTTCTTTATGATTATCGCCGTGCTTCCTGCTTTACGCAAGTTTTGAAAATCCTTGGCTAAAACCTTTTTCACATTTCCCTGAGCGGTGGCCATGAGGATAAACCCTTCCTCTCTTAGAGGTAAAAGGGCAACCGGTGCGCCTTCAAAGTTCGGTAGATAATTCCTCAAGTGGTTCCCTTTAGCTTGTTTGGTTGAGGTTGGAACATCCTTAAGCGAGAGGGGATAAACTCTTCCCTCCTCCGTGAAGATAAGAACCGTATCATCAGAAAAGGCATAGATAGCTTGGCTTATCCTTTCTTCCCCGTAGACGGCAAGCGCACCTTTGCCACCCCTTTTCTGAGTAGAAAACTCATCAAGGCTAATCTTCCGTATAAACCCCTCTTCGCTTAAAAGGACTAAAACCGGAGCCTGAGGGGGCGCCTCTAAAATAACCTCAGTTTCTTCCTCCTCTATGATCTGCGTCCTTCTCTCATCGGCAAAATCTTCTTTAAGTTTTCTTAGCTCCTCCTCGATAGTAGCAATAAGAGTTGGTTCGTGAGTAAGGATCTTTTCATACCGCGCGATAGCTTTCTTTAATTCCTCATACTCAAGAAGGATCTTTTCCCGCTCGAGGGCTGTAAGCCTCTGAAGCCTAAGGTTTAATATCTCCTGAGCCTGAACTTCGGTGAAGTTAAACCGGGCAATAAGCCTATCCTTTGCCGTCTTCGGGGTATCCGAGGTCTTGATAAGCTCTATTATCTCGTCAAGATGCTCAAGGGCTTTAAGGAAACCTTCAAGGATGTGAGCTCTTTCTTTGGCTTTTCTTAGCTCATACTGAGTTCTGCGGATGACAACCGTCCTTCTCCAGTTGAGAAAATGCTGAAGAAGGTCCTTAAGGGTTAAGACCTCGGGTCTTCCGTTAACCAGGGCAAGGAGGATGATGCCAAAGTTTGTCTCAAGCGGCGTATGGGCAAAGATCTCTTTGGCTACAAGATGGGGGGCGTTTGCCCATTCTTTCTTAAGCTCTACAACTACCCTTATGCCATGCCTATCCGATTCGTCGCGAACCTCGGTCGCGGCTTCAAGCTTTTTTTCTTTGATAAGCCTAGCGATCTTTTCCACCACACTTGCCTTGTTTACCTGATAGGGTATCTCGGTAAAAACGAGCTTTACTTTGTTTTTTTCCGTCTCCACATGATACTTAGCTCGAAGCTTGATCGTTCCCTTTCCGGTCTCATAGGCAGAAAGTATTGCCGACCTACCTACAATATAGGCTCCAGTTGGAAAATCTGGTCCCTTAATGTGCTCCATGAGCTCTTCTGTCGTAAGGTCAGGATTGCGAAGGAGGGCTAAGCAGGCTGATAGCACCTCCCCAAGGTTGTGGGGCGGAATGGATGTTGCCATACCTACGGCAATGCCAGAAGCTCCGTTCACAAGAAGATTTGGTAGCTTTGAAGGTAGGACCACCGGCTCTTTTAGCGTGTTGTCGTAGTTTGGGACAAACTCTACCGTTTCTTTCTCAAGGTCAGCAAGCATCTCATGAGCGATCCTTGTTAGCCTCACCTCGGTATAGCGCATGGCTGCAGGGGGGTCGCCGTCGATGGAGCCAAAATTACCCTGTCCATCAACCAAGGGATACCGCATGGTAAAATCTTGAGCCATCCGGACCAAAGCCTCATACACAGGCATGTCACCATGGGGGTGATACTTACCGATGACATCTCCTACGATCCTTGCGCTCTTCTTGAAGGGCTTATTCCATTCGTTTCCTGCCTCATACATGGCGTAAAGGATCCGCCTCTGAACGGGCTTTAGCCCATCCCGCACATCAGGAAGGGCTCGCCCAACGATTACGCTCATCGCATAATCTAAGTAGCTCTCTTTAAGCTCCTCTTCTAAAGGAACTTCTATGATTTCTCCCATGGCTTTTCTCCCCTTTTAAAATATTCTAAACCCCGACTAATCTCTTCTCGCACCATCTGGGAAAGCTTTTCTTTATCCCTAAGGGTCATTCCCTTTGTTTCTATCAAACTTCCCACATAAACAAAAACCTCTCTTTTATTTAAGTGGAACCAGAGGCTTCCCTTAGGTAGAATGTCTTTTGTGCCATAGATAGCTAAGGGGCAGACAGGAACCTGAGCCTTAAGGGGCACTAACATTCCCCCCTTCTTGAAAGGTAAAAGCTCCCCGGTTCGGCTTCTTGTCCCCTCAGGAAAGATGACTAAGCTCACTCCGGATTGTAAGGCAGAAACACAGGCTAAAAGGCTTCGCAAGCCTTCCTTCGGGTCTTCCCTTTCTACGGGAATGTAGCCAAGAGCTGATATACCCCAGCCAAAAAAGGGGATCTTGAAGAGGCTCTTTTTGGCTAAAAACCTGATGTCATAATCCTTTAACAGGACTTCAAGAACGGGGATATCAAGTTGGCTCTGGTGATTGCTCATGAAGACATACCTTTGACCCTTTGGAGGAAGAGAGTTCCCAAGCACAACTATCCTTATCCCTAAGACCTTAAGCAACCATTCACACCAAAGCCTTGCCCAAAACTTTTTCCGTGTAAGGATAGCAAGAAGACCCATAACAGGGACGCTAATCATTACATAAAGCCAGACTAAAAGATTACGCAAGACCTCTTGGATAAGCATGGATCAGAATTTTTCTAAGAAATTTCGAAGGATTAGGACCCCTTCAGGAAGGTCATCCCTGGTGAAGTCCCATTCAACAAGGGGACTTTTCCATTTCATCCATCTCTCAAGGGAGGTTCCGATGGATTCTGGATGAAACTGCACCCCTTCAACAGGGAAATATTTATGCCGAACTCCCATGATCTCGCCGTCCTCAGCCCTTGCCGAAATTTCAAGCACTTCAGGCAGGCTCTTCTCATCGATGGCTAAGGAATGGTATCTCATGGCTGAAAAGGGTTGAGGTAGCCCCTGAAAGACCCCTTTTCCGTCATGATAGATGGTTGATGTCTTACCATGCATAAGCCTTTTTGCTCTGACGATCCTCCCTCCGAAGGCAGCACCGATGCATTGATGTCCAAGGCAAACTCCAAGGATGGGCACTTCTCCCGAAAAATCCTTTATCACCCTAACCGAAATCCCCGCCTCCTTAGGGGAACAAGGACCTGGGGAGATGATGATATGAGTAGGGTCAAGCTTTTTTATTTCTTCAACGGTTATCTCATCGTTCCGATAAACAAAGATCTCTCCCCACCAAAGTTTTTTTATCATTATCCCAACGACCTGCACTAAGTTATAGGTAAAGGAATCATAGTTATCTATCACTAATACCCTTTTCACGCTCATACCCTCAATCAAAATAACCCGAAGAAAAGAGCTCCAAAGCCTTCTCCAAAGCCTTAGCCTTATTTATCGTCTCCTCATACTCCTTTTTGGGATTAGAATCGGCAACGATCCCAGCCCCAGCCTGAAGATATAATCTTCCTCCCTTCTGAAAGAAGGTCCTGATGGTTATACAAAAATCCATAGTATGGTTGAAGCCAAAGTAGCCAACCGCGCCTGCGTATGGACCCCTCTCCTTCTCTTCAAGCTCGGTAATTATCTCCATTGCTCTGACCTTAGGGGCACCGCTTACCGTCCCAGCAGGAAAGCAGGCTCTAAAAAGGCTAAACATATCTTCCCCGTCCTTTAGCCTTCCCTTAACCCCTGATACTAAGTGCATCACATGGGAGTATCGTTCAACCACCATAAGGTCGTAAACCTGCACCGAGCCATACTCGCAAACTCGCCCAAGGTCATTCCTCCCAAGGTCAACGAGCATGATATGCTCAGCAAGCTCCTTTTCATCGTTCTTTAGCTCTTCCTCAAGCATCAGGTCTTCTTCCTCGGTCGGACCCCTCCTCCTTGTCCCAGCAATAGGTCTTGTCTCTACCCTTTTCCCTTCAGCCCGAACGAGTATCTCTGGGGAAGAGCCAATAAGCACCTCATCCTTAAACCTAAGGTAAAACATGTAAGGAGAAGGATTTATCTTCCTAAGAGCCCGATATAAATACAAGCCTAAATGTGGATTTTTGAGGATCTCATCCTCAACATAAAACCTCTGAGAGAGAACAACCTGAATTATGTCCCCTTTTTCAATGTATTTTTTTGCCCTTTGGACCATTTTCTCAAAAGACGCTCTCTCCATCTCCGGAGTCAGCTTAATAACCCCCTGCAAACGGGGTGGGCTAACCTTAGCGCTCCTAAGCCTCTCCCTTAACGCTAAAAGCTCATCCCTTGCTTTAGAGTAAAGCTTCTCCAAATCCGCCCTTTCTTTATCAACAAAACTACTTCTTTCTCTATCCTCCCGACCCTCAACCTCTTTATCAACCCAGGCTCTCTTTCCTATGTCACCCCGAGCGCCCCTTTCATTGTCACCCCGAGCGCCCCTTTCATTGTCACCCCGAGCGCCAGCGAGGGGTCCCTCGGCACTTGCGTGCCTCGGGATGACATCCCGGGACGCCGTCCCGAACGAAGTGAGGGATGCCTCGCTATCGCTCGGCACGACAAGGTGGAGGTTGGCACCCCGAGCCGCAAGGTCAGGGGTCTCCTCATAAGCCCCAGCATTACCCTCATCCCTTGAGCCAAGGTTAGTGAGAAAACTCTCTTCGGTTGAAACAAGAGCAATCAGCTTATAAGTATGCTTAAGCCTATCGTAGACTATAAGCTTCCTTGGGAGGACAAAGTATAGGTCATGAAAGCCAAGGACTGGCTCCCCCCGCTTTACCCTTTTTTCAAAAAAAGATACCATCTCATAGGATACATACCCAACAAGCCCAGAAAAAAACCTTGGCAAAGGCAAATTTTCCGGAACTCTAAAGCCTTCCCAAAGCCTTTTTAACTCCAAAAAGGGGTCTTCGCAGGAAAATTCTTTTTTAACTTCCCCTTCAAGATAGACCTTTTTGCCCTTGGCTCGAAAGATAATAGAAGGCTCAAACCCGATGAAAGAATAGCGAGCCCATTTTTCAGGACCTTCCATGCTTTCAAGAAGAAAAATATGCGTCTCATCATCAAACACCTTGTAAAGAAGAGATATCGGCGTCTCAAGGTCAGCAGGCATCTCAAGATATAAGGGAATAAGGTTGTAATTTTGAGAAAGCTTCACAAACTCATCAAAGGAAGGACTGATGTTCATCTCCTTACTCTGCTTGGCTTTTTATTCTATTAACTAAAAAGGCTATGTCATCAAGAGGAAGAAGCTCTTGCGTGCCCCTTTTCATATCCTTTAGGCAGACCTTGTTTTGAGAAATCTCATCCTCCCCAAGGATAAGCACATATTCTACCCCAAGTTTATCCGCAAAACGAAGCTTAGCTTTTAAGCTTTTATCCTCATAGGAAGGAACGGTCTTAATTCCTCTTACCCGAAGCTCATAGGAGAGCTTTAGCGCAAGCTCATTAGCTTGGTCACCTAAGGGCGCGATGAAGACTAAAGCTTGTCTCTCAGGGACTGCTCGGTCCTCACCGAAAACGACAAGCCCCCATCTTTCAACCCCGATGGCAAAGCCAATCCCCGGTAGCTTTGGACCCCCAAGCTCTTCAACCAAGTAATCATACCTTCCCCCAGCACATACCGTATCCTGAGCAGAAAGCCCCTCGGCCTTAATCTCAAATATGGTCCTCACATAGTAATCAAGCCCCCGCACAAGATAGGGATTGTGAAAAAACTTTAGGCCAAGGGAAGATAAAAGCCCGCTTAACTTTGTAAAATGCTCTCTACAAGCCGAACACCAAAACTCATTTAGCGTCTTAAGACCAGAAACAACTCGCTTGCAGGCATCTTCCTTACAATCAAGCACCCTAAGAGGGTTCCTCTCAAGCCTTTCTTGGCAGGTCTTGCAAAGCTCATCCTTCTTTTCCTTTAAGGCAGAAACAAGGTACTCCCTGTAGCTTGGTCTGCACTCAGGACATCCAAGAGAATTTATCTCAAGCCTTAGGGGATGAAGAAAAGACCCGAACTCCTTTTCAGGCTCTTTAAGAATATGCATGGAAAGATTTATCAGCTCTGCCTCAACAAAAGGGGTTATATCCCCAAAATATTCAACCGACACCTGATAAAACTCTCTAAGCCTTCCCTTCTGGGGTCTTTCATGCCGAAACATCGGACCGATGGTAAAGAAACGAATGGGTTTTTGCTTGGCGTAGACGCTCTTTTCTATAACCATTCGGCAGATGCCAGCTGTGGCTTCAGGTCTAAGGGTTAAAGATTCTCCATTTCTGTCAATAAAAGTATAAGTTTCCTTCTGCACAATGTCTGTAACTTCACCGATAGAACGCACATAAAGCTCAGTTCTTTCCAAAATGGGTATCTTTACCTCTTCAAACCCGTAAAGGCTTAAGATTTTTCTTGAGACCTCGCAAAGATAGTGATACCTTCTAAAATCCTCGGGCAACCAATCTTTAAAACCCCGAACCGCTTGAAGCTTCATCTAACCTCTTCTCCCCATCTCCTCGGAAAGCTTATCCCCCCTAAAGGCACATACACCTTTTGAAAACCATGAGCCTTAAGCCACCTTGCCACCTCGTAAGCCCTGCGTGAGGAGTTGCAAATAAGGATTAATTCCTTATCCTTTGGCACTTCATCCAAATGATTACGAAACTCTTGATACAGAATATGTCTACAATTAGGATATCTTTTCGTTAAGTATTCAGCTTCTTTTGGATGTCTAAGGTCTATGATCACGGTGTTTGGGTCGCCTTCCTTCATCCGTTTTAAAACTTCGTCCCATTCAATCTTCTGAAAAAGCCCCTGTATTAAATTGTCTGCAACATGGGCGGTATCGTGGATAGGGTCAAGGGCTGAGTTAAAGGGTGGGGCATAGGCAAGCTCAAGGTTCACTAAATCTTCAACGAGTGGCTTATAAGGGAGGATGCTTGATATGGCATGAAGCCTTGCCAGCGTCCCGTCTGTTGCCGGTCCAACTGCTTGAAAGCCAAGGACCCTCGTTGTCTTTTTATCGTATATCAAGGCATAGTAAGCATACTTAGCATCAGGATAAAAGTGGCTCCTCTCCGTTTGATTGTTTAAGGCATAATCCGCCGAAAACCCTTCAGCCAAGGCTTGCTTGAGAGTTAAACCAACCCCGCCCACAGCAAGTTCAAAGCACTTCATGATAAAGGCACCTACCGCACCCGGGAAGGTTGCTACCCCTCCAGCGATGTTCGTTCCGATAACCCTTCCCTGTCTGTTAGCAAGGCTGCCAAGGGGCATGACCACTCTTTTACCTGTTATTAGATGTTTAATCTCGATGCAGTCTCCTCCGGCGTAGATGTCCGGGTCTGAGGTTTGGAGCCTATCGTTGACGATTATCCCCCCAGTCTGAGGTGAAACAAGGAGCCCAGCCTTTTTGGCAAGCTCGCTGTTTGGACGCACACCAACCGCCATTAGCACAAGGTCTGCAGAAAAGAACCCCTGCTCAGTCTCAACCCCCACAACTCTTCCATCCTTTCCCTTGATCTCCTTTATCCTTGCGTTGAGGACAAGATTTACCCCCTTTTCCCGAAGATGATTTTCCACTATCCTTGCGGTAAAGTAATCTAAGCTCTGAGGTAGGACCTGAGGAAAGTATTCAAGCACTGTAGTATCAAGCCCCCAGAGGTCGGAAAAAGCTTCAGCCATCTCAAGCCCGATAAAACCTGCCCCGATAACCACCACATTTTCCACTTCGCCTTTGGCTATCTTCTCCTTTATCTCAATGGCAGAATGCAGGCTTGAAATAGTATAAACCCCCTTTAGGTCTACACCAGGAATGGGTAAAACCTTGGGGACAGAACCCGTTGCTATCACAAGCTTATCATAGGAGATTTCATCGGTCTTTCCTGTCTCTAAGTATCTAACTTTTAGGACCTTTCTTTCTCGGTCTATCTCCTCAGCAAGGGTCTTTGTAAGGACCGTTAGCCCCTTCGCCGAGGTAAAGAATTTTTCGTCTCTTACTACATGAAAGGAAGTTTCTCTTAAGGCGTTCTCTGTGGCGACATCCCCGGAGACATAATAAGGAATCCCGCAGGCACCGTAGGATATTAAATCATCCTTATCTATAAGGATGACCTCAGCATCAGGTCTTAGCCTTTTTACTCGGCAGGCTGCCTTTGCCCCACAGGCGTTTGCCCCAACCACAACCACCCTCATAGCCCCCTCCTCACTAAGGTATCATAATTTTAACATAAAAAGTCATTCTATCACCATTTTTAGGCTTACAAAGTAACATTAAAACCTTAGAACAACATAAAAAAGAGTCGAACAAGACAACATTGCCCCTTCTATTGATATATAGGAAAGCAGAATTTGTCCTCAAAAACAAGTTGTAGGGGCAACCGGTCAATTGCTCATCCAAAAACTAGTTATTATTATGTCAATATGAAAAAGATAACCATTGCTGCCCCTGGACCTTTAAAACACAAGTTTATCGCTGAAGGGCTAAACTATTATCAAACCTTGATAAAGCGCTTTGCTATCCTTGAGGTCAAACTCCCTAAATTAAAAAGAAGCTATGCTGACCCTGAGAAAAGAAAGATGGAAGAAGAAGCTTTAATCTGGAAGGTTCTTGAAGAAATTCCTGCCCAAAAGAGATTTGTAGTAGTCTTAGATGAGCGAGGAAAGGCTTTAAAAACGGAAGAATTCGCTAAGTTTATTGAAGATAAGCTTTCCCTTGATAAGGAGTTAATCTTTGTTATCGGTGGTCCGGAGGGTCTTTCGGAAGGTCTAAAACATAAGGCAGACTTTGTGTTAAGCCTCTCCTCTCTTACCTTAAATCATGAGCTAGCTCT
>WYEG01000024.1 GCA_009903935.1 Caldimicrobium sp.
CTGTTGTGGAAAACCCATGTATCGAATGGATTAAGATGAACTTTCCTTCTCAACTTCCTGCATAGGTCTGAAAGCTTTTTTACTTGCGCCGCAAACAGGGCATCTCCAATCCTCAGGTAACTCCTCAAAAGGAGTGCCTGGGGGAATCTTCCCCTTCCTATCCCCTTTACTGGGAACATAGATATAACCACAGTTTGTAGTGGAACAAATCCAGGCTCCCTCAAAATCCTTAGCCATGCCTAACCCCCTTTAGCTAATTTTATTTAAAAGTTAAATCAAAAAATAAGTTTTACAAGCGAAGGTTTCTTAAAAAATATTTAATTCCCTCTGAGGCTGTTTTAAAAATTTGCGCAAGCCTCTGTTGTCGCCCCGAGCGTCCAATTTTTTTGTCGCCCCGAGCGTCCAATTTTTTTGTCGCCCCGAGCGAAGCGAGGGGTCCCTCGGCACTTGCGTGCCTTGGGAAGACAAGGTGGAAAATGTCGCCCCGAGGCGTAAGCCGTGGGGTCTCCCTGGGGATGCCGTCCCGAACGAAGTGAGAGGGGACGCCGTCCCGAACGAAGTGAGGGATGCCTTGCTATCGCTCGGCAGGACAAAAAAGGCGCTCGGCAGGACAAAGTAGGGAGGGGACTTTTTTGAACAGCCAAATCCCCTCTTGCCAGATTTTTACATTTCATAAAATATTAAAAATTATAAAGCGATAACTAAAAAGGAGGGTGCTATGAGACCGATTGTTATTGCTCTTCTTGGGCAAACCCAAGCCGGTAAAACGCAGCTTGCTCAAAGTCTTTGCAAGCTCCTTGGAGAGCCGATAAAGAACACAAAGCTTGAGCCAACTACAGAGCTTAGGGTCTACCGTTTCAATTATCAAAACATGCCTTTCTATCTTCTTGATACTCCAGGGGATGAAAACTTTGTAGGAGAGGTCCTGTGGGCGCTTAAGGTTGCTGACCTTGCTATCCTTGTTTCCGATTCCACTCAACCTATAAAATACCATGTAAAACGGCTTTTTGAGTATGCAAAAAAAGAAGGAGTTCCCATGATGGTCTTTGTAAACAAGGTAGACCACGAAAAATCCGTCTGGGCTCAAAACATCTGCGACCTGCAGGATGAGCTCGAGATAATCCAAACCCCCGTAGTCTATGGTTTTGAAAGTGGAAGCTTCGTAGACTTAATCCAGAAAAAAGCCTTTAAAACAGAGGCTCAAAAGGTGATCTATCTTGACACTCTTCCCTCAGGCTCTGAACAGAGAATTTCCACCCTTTGGGAAAACCTCATGGAGGTATCAGCAGAAGGAAAGGATGAATACATAGAAAAATACTTAGAAACAGGCGAGCTCTCCCCGGAAGAGATTTTAGACGGGTTAAGAGAGGGCATGATAAGCCTAAAAGTAGCTCCAGTTTTCGTCGGCTCTTCCCTGACAGGGTTAAACCTTCCTCTCTTTCTCCATTATCTCTATCAGTTAGCACCGGGAAAAGATGCCGAACCAGAAAAAGATGTTACCCCGTTGGGCTACGTTTTTAAAACCTTATACGACCCCTATGCTGGAAAGCTTTCCTTTGCCCGGCTGTATAAAGGTGAGCTCACTACAGACCAGGGCGTGTTCCTTCCCGAGGGAAAGCAGGAGAAGTACACTCAGGTCTTTACCATAAAAGGAGACAGCCTTGAGCAAACAAAGGTCGGAAAGGCGGGTGAGATAATTGTCCTCCCCAAGGTTGAAGGCTTGCAAACAGGTGATACCTTTTCCACAAAGCCGCTTTCTCAGGTCCTTCCCAAGCCAGAGATGCCAGAGCCTATGCTTTACCTTGCCCTTATCCCAGAGACTAAGGCTGATGAGGATAAGATCAGCTCAGCCATTGCCAAGCTCAAGGAAGAAGACCCATCCCTTATCTTCTATCGTCATCCGGAGACAAGGGAGCTTCTCATTGGTGGCCTTGGGCAAATGCACTTAGAGCATGCCATAAAGGTCTTGAAGGATAAATACGGGGTTAAGGTAAAGACAAAGACCCCTACCGTGCCCTACCGAGAGACGATTAAAAAGCCGGTCCAGTCGGTTATCTACCGTCATAAAAAGCAGACTGGGGGAAGAGGGCAGTTTGCCGAGGTTCATTTCCATGTCTTTCCGTTAGAGCGAGGAAAGGGCTTTGAGTTTGTGGAAACGCTGTCAGGTATGAATGTTCCCCGGAATTTTGTCCCTGCTGTAGAAAAGGGCGTAAGGGAGGCCATGGAAAAGGGGCTTCTTGCCGGCTATCCTGTGGTTGATGTAAAGGTTCAGTTCTACGACGGAAAATCCCATGAGGTTGATTCCTCTGACCTTGCCTTTAAGATCGCCGCCTTCCATTGCTTTAAGAAGGCTTTGGAGCAGGCAAACCCAGTCCTCCTTGAGCCCTACTATGAATACGAAATCTATGTGCCCGATGAGACCGTGGGAGATGTGGTAGGTGATTTAAACTCAAGAAGAGGGAGAGTCCTTAGCATCGATAAGGAAGGAAAGGTAACGAAGATTCGAGCCCTTGCCCCACTTGCTGAAATGCTTGAGTATGTCCTCTCCTTAAACGGGATTACCGGTGGACGAGGCTACTTTAAGAGCAGGTTTTCCCATTACGAGGAAGCCCCACCATTCATCGCCGAAAACATCATTGCCAAGGCAAAGGAAAGCAAAGCTGAAGCTTAAAGGTCTTGGCTCTCGGAGGTTCCCTCCCTTGTCGCCCCGACCGAAGGGGAGGGGGCACATCCCTCCATGTCACCCACAGTCCCTTTCCTGCCTCCCCGAGCCTCCCTTTTCAGTCGCCCCGAGCGAAGCGAGGGGTCTCCTTTTTCGTCCCTTTGTCAAATAGGGGATTTCTCGCTATGCTCGAAATGACAGGGAGGGGTCTCCCTGACAAGGAGAGAGGGGTCTCCCTGACAAGGAAAGAGGGGGTCTCCCTGAGGCGCAAGCCGAGGGGTCCCTTGCTATGTTCAGGAATTCATGCTAAGTGTCTTTTTGACAGGACCTCTAAATTACCCCTTGATTTTTTTTAAACTTATCCGATAATAATAAAAAAATCTAAAAGGAGGTGCGATATGAGAAGGGTAGCAGGTAGGTCGTTAGGTTTTACTTTGGTTGAGTTGATGATTGTTATCGCCATCATTGCCATCCTTGCGAGCATCGCCATCCCGCAGTATCTGAAGTATCAGAGGAAGGCAAAGGTGTCAAGCTATGCTTTACCTGTTGTAAGAGGTTGCGCTATGGATATAGCAAGTTATTGCGTTGAAAATCCCAATGCCCCTTTATCATCATCCATTCTTGGAAACTCAAGCTTCCCTAATTGTCAAAATAGTACAATATCAACACCAGGCGGAAATGTAACTTTAGGCATTATAACAACAGACTTAGCTTGCAACAACCAAGGAGTGGTCACTGGTGGAGGAGTAAACGGCACTTTAGATACAGTTAGCGATTATCAAGCAAAATGCACCTTTGATGCCAATGGGAACATGAAATGCATCGTAGAAGGAGTATAGTAGAAGGAACATAATCTAATAATTTAAGGGGGGATCCGCCCCCTTTATCTTTATGCCCCATCCTTCTAAGGGATTTACCCTTCTTGAGCTGATGATCGTTATCGGCATCATCGCCGTTCTTGCAAGCTTAGCCATAGCAAACTATCAAAAATTTCGTCAGAAAGCCTTGGTTGCAAGCTATGCCTTGCCAAGCGTGAGAGGATGCGCCCTTGGGCTTGCAAGCTTCTGCGCCGAATACCGATGGGAATCTAACGAAACTATTGACCTCTCAACCTGTAGCACGGCAAGAAACTTTTGCCACAACAACACCCAAACCCCTCCTGGAAACTATACCATTATTTTCAACGGAACGCTTACCTGCAGTCAATCAGGTCATGTAGTAAACGGAACTATTATCGGAAAGATAGAAAACATCAACCTCTACCAAGCAGTCTGCACCTTTGATAACCAAACCTTAAAATGTGATGTTAAAGCGCAGTAGAGTTTAGAGCGTAACGAAAAGTTCCTTGGAGACCTCTTGGCTTACGCCTCTGGGCGACAAAAAGGGGGCTCGGAGAGATATCCCCCACCATGTCCTATCAAGCGAAGCAAGGCATCCCCTATTCCTAAGGCGATAAAAAAGAAGTTTCTAAATAATCTAAAGAGAGGTCTCTTGCGACAAAAAATAACGATTTTGACAACCTTTTTATTTTCGTTTAAAATAGCAAAACTAAATCTTACTATCGGGGGGATTAAATGGCAAAAAAAGGGGATAAGTGGCTTAAGCATACCTGGGAGTTTGAGACCACGGAAGATCCT
Organism: Caldimicrobium sp.; assembly: GCA_009903935.1. Taxonomy (GTDB): domain Bacteria; phylum Desulfobacterota; class Thermodesulfobacteria; order Thermodesulfobacteriales; family Thermodesulfobacteriaceae; genus WYEG01. Next base: position 4,300 of record WYEG01000024.1, read on the forward strand.
TACGCGATGAAGGAAGCGCCAGCAGGAGAGGCGGTTTGTCCACGCTGTAAATCTGTTTTTAAAGACAAAAGATGGTTCATGGATGAAGAGTTAGCAGAGGAGCTCTTAGAGGCAGAAAATGTCCCTAAACTCCTTTGCCCAGGTTGTAGAAAGGCACTCGAAAGCTATGCCATGGGGTATCTTTACATCTCGGGTGAATTCTGGAAAACCCATCGTGATGATATCATGAGGCTTATAAACAACGAAGTGGAAAAGGCACGCGGTCTTAATCCTCTTCACCAGATAATCAACATCGTAGATGACGGCGAAACCACCATCATTGAAACCACGACCGACCACTTAGCTCAAAGACTTGGCAGAGCCCTTTATAGAGCCTATAAGGGTGACCTTGAATTCCGTTGGTCAAAGGGGGATAAACTCGTCAGAGTCTACTGGAAACGATAAGCCAGCTCTATGCCCAAACCCTTGGTTCTTTTCCTTGATTTTGATGAATTAGCCTACGCTGTACTCGAAACTTCTAAATTTTTACTAACGCATATCTATCAAGAAAACAAAGTAATCCTTTTCCATATTATCGAGGAGGCTTTAACCGCACCAGCCTATGTTCTACCATACTTGAAGTTTGAGTTCAAAAAGGTCGAAGAGGACCTTAATAAACTTATAGAGAGCGCTAATCTTAACCGAGAAAAGGTGGAAAAGACTTTAGCTTTTGGGGAGAGATGGGCAAACCTTGAACGGTTTTTGCATACCCTCTCTCCTGAGCTTCTGATCACAGGATACAAACCTCATCTTTTTACAGTTCCCTTAGCTGAAAAGCTCTTAGAAAGACTTGAGCTTACCTTTTTAGCTGTAAAAGAAAAACCTCTCACAAAACTTAAAAGGATCCTTTGTTTTTTTGACCAATCACAGGATGCGACCTTAGCTTTAAAGTTAGCGGCTGATTGGGCTATCAAAACTTCTGCCAAGTTGACAGTGCTGAATTTTTATTTTGCTAAACATCTGGCAAGCGTTGATGAAATTACCATTCATGAAACAATAAAGACGTCGATTACAAAAAATATTGAAAGAGGGCTTACACAAACAGACAAAATCCTTGAAGACATCGTTGTCCTTAAGATAGATAATCTGCAGGACCTTGATAAGATGGTTAATCAGAGTTTTGAGGTAATTTTCATGGGAAGAAAGGGAGAAACCCTTATCCAAGGGCTCGGTTCCTTTTCTAAGCACATTCTCCGAACATCAAAAGTCCCTGTCTGCGTGGTGAAAGCCTAAGAATGGAATATGTAAGCTTGATTTTAAGTCTTTTTGTTATCTTAGTCTGCGCTGAAGTATTTACCAACGGCGTTGAGGTTTTTGGAGAAAGGTTATCTCTTTCGCAGGCCGTAGTTGGAAGCATCCTTGCTGCCATCGGGACAGCCCTTCCTGAAACCATAATCCCCCTTGTAGCCATTCTACTCTATAAAGGTGAGGGCGGGTCCCAAATAGGAGTGGGTGCCATCCTTGGTGCCCCTTTTATGTTAGCTACCATTGGGATGTGCATGGTTGGGCTCGGAGCCTTGATAAGCTTTTTACAAAGAAAAAGAAATTTTGAAATCTATCTTGAAGAAAGCACCTTTAGAAGGGATTTTTCCTTCTTTCTCCTGAGCTACAGTTTAGCCATAGCAGGAGGAGTATTCTTTCCCGATAATAAACCTGCGCATTATATCCTTGCTTTTCTATTAATTTTGCTTTATACAGGCTATATCTATCAGACCTTCAGAGCAGATAGTCTTGAAGTAGAGGCCCATGAAGACCTTTATCTATCAAGAATCTTTAAGAAGCTTTCCTTTAAGGTTGGAGAAAATGCTGAAAAGTTCTTAAGCCTTCTTCAGGCTGTAATCGCGGTTCTTATCATGGTAAAGGGTGCCCATATGTTTGTTGAAGCTTTGGAAAAGATTTCTATTAAATTCGGTTTAGACCCCCTTCTTTTTTCTCTCCTCATCGCTCCTATTGCCACAGAGCTTCCGGAAAAGTTTAATAGCTTCCTCTGGTCCTTAAGAAAAAGAGATATCCTTGCCTTGGGGAATATAAGCGGAGCCATGGTGTTTCAGTCCACCTTCCCGGTTTCCGTAGGTCTTATCTTTACTTCTTGGAAGATTGAGGGTTTAGGTTTGCTTTCTGCCATGATTGCTATAGTCTTAATCTTTGTATATTGGGGTTATGTCTCCCGTTTTAAACGCCTCCCAATTCCTCTCCTTATCCTTTCTGGATTAGCTTATGTTGGTTATGCAGTCCTTGTTGTTCTAAGCATAACCCATGGAAGAACTTAATTCTTATTTAAAATGGCTTTCAACCTTTGAATTTCATGGAATAAAACCGGGTCTATACCGAATTCAAAAGTTGCTTAAAAAGCTTAACAACCCCCAGAATAGGTATCTCACAGTCCATATTGCTGGGACAAACGGCAAAGGGTCAACCTCAGCCATGCTTGAAAGCATTGCTCATACCCTTAGTTTAAAGGTTGGTCTTTACACCTCTCCTCATCTTTTTAAACTAAACGAAAGGTTCCGAATTAACAAACAGCCTATCTCTGACGAGAAACTTTTAGACGGTTTAAAGGTATTGAAGGAGACCTTAGGGAGCCTCCCCGCAACCTACTTTGAGTTGACAACCGCCCTTGCCTTTTTTATCTTTGCTGAGGAAAAAGTTGATATAGCTATCATAGAGTGCGGGATGGGTGGAAGGCTTGATGCGACAAATCTGATAAAACCTGAAGTCTCGATCATTACCTCCATCGGCTTTGACCACATGAAGTATTTAGGCGATACTATAGAGAAGATCGCCTTTGAGAAGGCTTGCATTATCAAAAGGGAAAGACCGGTTGTTGTAGGGAGAATGAAAGAGCAAGCAAAGCAGGTCATCCTCGATAGGGCAAAAAGGCTAAACTCACCCGCTTACCTTTGGAATAGGGATTTCAAAACTATACCCTGTGGAAGCTGCTGGACATATTTAGGGAAAAACAAAGTTGAAGGGATTTTTCTTAATCTTAAGGGCTATTATCAAGGTTATAACCTTGGCTCAGCCTTAAAAGCTACAGAAATACTTTCTGATAAAGGTATTTTGCCCTGGAACGAAGAAAAGATTAAAGAAGCCTTACAATATGTTATCTGGCCTTTAAGATACCAAAAACAAAAGTTTTTCGGAAAGGATTTTCTTTTTGACTGCGCCCACAACGAAGAAGGCGCTTTAGCCTTAAGAGAAAACCTCTTAGCCGAAGGAGATAGAAATTACAAGCTTCTAATCCTTGGAGCCACGAACGAAGACGGCACAAAACCCTTTCACAGACTTTTCGAAATCCTCGAGGACCTTTTTGATGAGGTTTTTATCTGCGAATTTCCTTCACCAAGACGGGTCGTCACAATTTCAGAATGGCAAGAAAGGCTATCAAATAAGGACAAGGTGAGCTTTTTTGAAAACCCAAAGCTTGCCTTAGAAAAAGCCCTTGTTAGCCCCTTCTTAGGCATAGTGATCTCTGGCTCAATCTATTTTGTGGCTGAATGTTTTAAAATCTTAGAGGGTATGCAGGATGTTTGATAATTTATCTGAAGAACAGAAGCTTGCCCTATCTACTCCGGGAGACCTTTTGGTCATTGCCGGTCCTGGAAGCGGTAAAACAAGAACGCTTGTGTCTAAGGTGTTAAGGCTTCTTGAAGAGGGCGTTTCACCCGAAAAAATCTATCTCTTAACCTTTTCTATTAAGGTAAGCTTGGAACTAAAAAAAAGGCTTGAAGAACTCGGCTTAAAAGGGGTAAAAGTTGATACCTTCCATGGTTTAGCCTACGACCTGATAAGGGCTAAGAATGGGAAGCCCCCCACCGTTATTTCAGAAAAGGAAAAAGACGAGATATTAAAAAAACTCTTTCCAGGAGTAAAAGATCCCCTATCAAAGGATGAGCTAAAAAGAATTTACTATGATTATCTTGAAAAGAATGGGCTTTATGACTTTGATTTTTTGGTTTATAAGGCAAGCACGCTTGAAGGCTTTAACTTTAAAGACTCCTATGTTATCGTGGATGAATTTCAGGACATCGCCCAAGACCTTTTCCCTCTTTTAGAGATGCTCACACCCGCAACCTGGGTGCTTTTTGGCGACCCAAATCAATCCATCTACGGGTTTAGAGGGGCAAATCCAGAAAAGCTAAAAACATTCTTAGAAAAGGCTAAACCTGCCCTTAAGATTTGCTATCTTACCCAAAGTTTTCGCTGTCGAGAAGCCATTCTAAGCTTTGCCGAAAATTTCAAGGCTTCTCCCTGGTCCTCACCAAAGTTAAAAAGCAACCTCCAAGGAGGTGAGGTTTTGGGTTTTTTAAGCTATGATGGATTTCAGGAAAAGGAAATGCTTTCAAGGATAATCAAAGAAAACCTTGGGGGGCTAACTCTTGAGTCTGCCCAAATAAATCAGGTCTCGCCTGATGAGGTCTTTATCCTTTCTCGCTTGAGAGTTCTTTTAGCTCCTGTGAAGGAATGGCTCCTTCAAGAGGGCTTTCCTGTAAGCCTTCCTGAGGAGGAAGCAAGAGAAATCTATCAGGAACTTTCCCAATTTCTTCAATCCCCAAGAGTTCAAAATCTTTCCGTTGAGCAAGCCCTTTCTGAAGTATCCCCTGAGTTGAAAAGCTATCTACTTAATTTATATGAACTTTTTGAAAGGGATAAGGAAAAATTTTTAGCCTATCTTTCAAACCTTAAAGAACCTGATTTAGTTCTACCCACAAGGCAGGGGATCAAGCTTATGACCATTCATGCAAGCAAAGGGCTTGAGGCAAAGATTGTAATGTTAATTGGAGCAGAAGAAGGCCTCATACCTTTAACCATGTTTAAAGATTTTAATTTAGACGAAGAAAAAAGAACTGTGTTTGTGGCTCTAACCAGGGCTAAAGATAAGTTTTACTTCTTTGTTCAAAAGGGGAGAAGAGCCTACGGAAGAAGCTTTGAGCAAACTTCTCATTTCTTTTTAAACTTTCCGATTAAAATTTTAGAAAAACCTAAACTCAAAGCTAAACAGAAAACTTTATTTTGAAATGTCACATTGAA
>WYEG01000061.1 GCA_009903935.1 Caldimicrobium sp.
GAGGATTATCCAATCATAGTAAAAGCCTTTGAGAGACTAAAAGAGATGCTATGAAGCTTCCCCACGAAGAGCTTTTACTACCCCTTGTAGAAGACTGGCTTCCCAAAAAAGGTGAAAAGGGCTGCCCTCGGTGCTATCTTCTTGACCACCTTTTTGATAATTTTTACACTGAGGAAATTTTTGAATGCTTGGTTGAAGCACAAAAACCCCTTCGGGGATACTTTTTTAAGTATCAGGACGATCTTTTGCCCAAAGATTTTACTTTTATCAGGCTAAAAAACCTTTTCTTCTACCCTTTATTCTTTGGAAACTCTCAAGAGCTCTTTTTATCCCTCTGGAAAGAAGATGTTTCCTTTACAAGTTTTTACGCAGAGGTCTCAAGACTTCCTAATCCTTCAGAAGTAGAAAACCATCTACAAGTGATCTCAAGCCTTGGGTTTAGCAGGCTAACAAAAAGGGCAGAAGAACGCCTTGCCCCAATCTTGAAGCTTGAAAAGGTATGGCTAAGCTTAAAAGAAAAAGAAGAAATTAGCAAACTCCTCTTTATCGTATCTTCTTTTCCGTTTGATGAGGAGCTTAAAGAGGGAATAATTTTAAAGGAAGAAGGAAAGGAACATTATTATGTCCTTCGGGACGCTCAAGGCTGCTCTTTAAAGGAAGAGAACCTTACCCAAGGAGCCATCCTTGGGTTTGTTCCAGGAGAAAAGCTTAAGGAGGAGCCTTTTTCTCGTTTTTCTCCATTTTTGCTTGCCCTTTCAGCCTTTGAACATGCCAAGAGAGCTGGGCTTATGCTTAAAGAGGTTGAAGGATTTAGCCTACATGTCCTTGCTGACATCATCTACGAGCTTGAAGATTTAGGATTTGCTAAAAGGGTTTATGAAATAGCCAAAGACTACACCCTTCAACCGATTGAGCTTACCTTAAGCTTAGCAAGCATTTACTATACTCTTTCCGACCTTGACACCGCAGAGAAGCTCCTTAGAGGTAAGCTCTGCGGATGCATAAGGGAAGACCCGATGGTTCATCATAACCTTGGGCTTGTCTACCTTGCCAAAGGTAATCTCTCGTATGCGGAGTATCATCTGTATAAAGCCTATCTTCTTGACCCAGAAAACAGAGCCATAAGACAAAGGCTCATTCAGTTCTTGTTTGACCAGGGAAGGATTTCAGACATATTAGAAATTTTAGCAGGGAAGGAAGACCTAAGCCCGCAAGAAGCACTTATCCTTGGCAAAATCTACTTTAGACAAGGGGACTATGACAGGGCTTTAAGCCTTCTTTCTCAGCTTCTTGCAAGCCCGGAAAGGGATGGAGAAGCAAGCTTATACCTTGCTTGGCTTTATCTAAATCTTAGAAAGAACGAAGAGGTGGCTAATCTCTTTTTAGATGAGGCAAGGAGCAAGCTTTCTACTGATGAGTTTGAAAGGCTAAAAAGGGAGCTTAACCTATGAGGCTAATTGTTCTTGGCTCTGGCACGGGTTGGTTTAGAGTTGAGCGTTCTGCGCCAAGCTATCTTTTAAGCCTTGATGAGTTTCATCTTCTTTTAGACCTTGGACCGGGAAGCTTAAGACAGTTGATAAGGCTTGGTTTTACTCTAAACGACATCTCAGGGATATTTATCTCCCATTTTCATCCCGACCATGTAACAGACCTCATACCTTTCCTCTTTGCCACTCGCTACAACCTTGGCTACACCCGCCTTGAGAAGGTCTTTTTGATCGCTCACGAAAGCTTTGCAAGATTCCATGAAGGTTTGAAGGCTGCCTTTGGTTCTTGGGTTGAGCCAAAGGAGGGACTGATAGAGTATTTCCTCATTCCTGATACAGATTTCTATGAATTTGAGCTAAAGGGCTTTAGGCTAAAGACAGCAAAGGTCAACCACAATCCAGAAAGCTTAGCCCTAAGGGTTGAGTTTAAGGGAAAGAGCTTAATCTATTCTGGGGATACAGGGTATACTGAGAGCTTAATTAAGCTTGCGGAAGGTGGAGACCTTCTTATCCTTGAGTGTGCAAACGGAGATGGGGTATACGTGCCTCAACATCTTGGGCCGGAGGATGTGGCAAGGATTGCCATGCTTAGCAAAGTAAAACGGGCTCTCATATCTCATCTCTACCCCCATAGCGAGCCCGTGCCGGTTGAAGTTATAAGGAAGCACTATTCCGGCGAAGTGATCCTAGCTGAAGATTTGCTGGTGATAGACTTTACCTGTCACCCCGAGCGTAGCGAGGGGCTCCTGTGATAGAGCTATAAGGAGGCAAAAAGATGGAAGGAATTGACCCCAAGCTTTTAACAAAGCTAAAAGAAGAAGTTCAGAAGAAGCTTGTGCAGCGAGAGAGGGAATGCGTTGAGTTTTGGCTTTCTGAACTTCAGAAAATCTATCAAAAACAGCATCGCACCTTGGAAGATTTGAGAGCAGACCTTAGAATTCTTTTAGATAAGATGAAAAACCGTCTTGAGGTGATAAAGACTAAGGGGTATTGAGGTGAGGCATGAAGTATAAGAGCACGAGAGGAAAGGTTGAAGGGTTAAGCTTTTCGGAGACTGTGCTTGAGGGGATGGCTGAGGATGGGGGGTTAATCGTCCCGGAGGAAATCCCTGTTCTTTCTGAAAAGGAGATCGAAGAGCTTAGACCCCTATCTTACCAAGAGCTTGCCTTTAAGCTTTTTACCTACTTTGTAGACGACATACCGAAAGATGACTTAAAGGCTTTAGTCTATGCCTCTTATCAAACCTTTAGAGCCAAAGAGGTTACCCCAGTTGTCAAAGTTGGAGATGTTTACATCTTAGAGCTTTTTCATGGACCAACTTTTGCCTTTAAGGACATTGCCCTTCAGTTTTTAGGAAACCTCCTTGAGTATCTTTTAGAGAAAAAAGGGCTTAAGGTAAACATCCTTGGCGCAACATCTGGCGACACTGGCTCTGCAGCCATCTACGGTGTGAAAGGAAAGAAGAACATCGCCCTTTTTATGCTCCATCCCCACAAACGGGTCTCTTTCATTCAAGAGCTTATGATGACGACGGTTTTAGACGAGAACATCCATAACCTTGCTATCCAAGGAACCTTTGACGACTGCCAAGCCATCGTTAAGTCCATATTTATGGACCTTCCCTTTAAGAAAAAGTTCCGCCTTACCGCGGTAAACTCCATTAACTGGGCACGGCTCCTTCCTCAGATAATCTACTATTTTTATGCCTACTTCAGAGTTTCAGAGTTAGAAAACAAAAAAAGCCTTCGTTTCTCTGTGCCAACCGGAAACTTTGGGGACATCTTTGCTGGCTATGTAGCAAGAAGGATGCTCGGGAAGGAACGAATTGAGAGACTTATTCTTGCCACGAACGAAAATGACATTCTGGCAAGGTTTGTTAACGCCGGAGATTATTCTGTCCGAAATGTCAAACCAACCATAAGCCCCTCTATGGATATTCAAGTGGCAAGCAACTTTGAGCGCTACCTTTACTATTTTTACAACGAAAATGGAGAAAAGGTGAGAAACCTCATGCAGACCTTTGCTAAAGAGAAAGCCCTAAGATTCTCCGAAGAGGAGATAAAGCGTGTTCAAGAAGACTTTTTAGCAAGGAGCGTCTCTGAAGAGGAAACCCTTCAATGCATAGCTGAATTTTATAGAAGGTATGGTTATGTTTTAGACCCGCATACCGCTGTTGGGGTAAAGGCTGGGTTAAGCTTTAGGGATGGCTATCCGCTGGTTTGCTTGGCAACGGCTCATCCAGCCAAGTTTCCGGAAACGGTTAGCAAAGCCATCGGCCAAAGCTTTAAGCTTCCTGAGGAGGTCGAAAGGCTAAAGCATCTTCCTCAAAGGGTTGAAGTTCTGCCCAATGATGTTGAGGCAGTAAAAGCTTACCTTGCTAGATGGGCTATACTTTAAACCTGCTTAATACCTGCTTTAACCTCTCTGTCAAATTTTTAAACTCTTCTACTTTTTCCATTTGGTGAGTTGCAATTTCTTCGATCGAGGTAGCGGTTTTGTAGGTTTCTTCAGCGCTTTTAGCCATGTAGTTTGCTGTATCCTTGGTTAAGTGTATCTGGTCCGCGATGTTTTTGATGGCAATGGTTTGTTCTTCGACAGCAGCAGCAATCATAGTGGCTATCTCTTCGATCTTTTTTACAATTTCAGCTACTAAGTCTGTTGCCTTAACAGCAACCTCGGTCTCCGCCTGAATTTTAGAAAGCTTTTCCGCGACCTCGGCAGTAGCATCGCTCACCCTTTTAGCAAGCTCTTTTACTTCGTTGGCAACGACGGCAAATCCTTTTCCCGCTTCTCCTGCCCTTGCCGCCTCAATGGAGGCGTTTAAAGCCAAAAGCTTTGTCTGCTCAGCGATGTTAGATATTAATTCAATGACGCTCGAAACCTCTTCCGCAATGCTCTTTAGCCTGTGCATAACCTCTTGGCTACTTAGCACCTTGGTTACTGCTTCTTTACTTATGTTTGAAGCCATAGTAGTGTTTCTGCTTATCTCATCGATGGCTTTAGTTATCTCGTTTGTTGCCGTGGCTGATTCTTCAATGGTCATGGCGACAAGGCTTGCTTGCTCAAGGATCGTCTGAGAATTTTGAGCCGACCTAATCATCTCTTGAGAAACGGTGCGTTGAGAAGCATGAAATTCTTGCACAAACTTTTCCATTTCTTCTGCGTTCTTCTGGGCAATTTTAATCAATTCCTTAAAACTTTTCTGGACCTTATCGATCGCTGAAAGGATCTCACCAAATTCATCCTGTCTATCCATCTTAGCCTCAACTGTTAGGTCCCCATGAGACATAACTTCGGCTACATTTTCAACCCTTAAAATAGGCTCTTTTATCTGCTTTTCTATGAACCTTAAAAGTAGAAATATTAAAAAGAACACAGGTAAACTAAGCAAAATGTAAGCTATCTGTAAAGTTCTTTTAGTTCTTACGAAACTTCTTTTTTCTTGGTCTTCTACACTTTTTAAGTCTTTTAAGATCCCTTCCAACCCATCCCAAAGATAAGCCTTAGAAATTCTCTGAAAGGCGTTAAAATAACCGAAAGCCTCATCCAAAGATTTAGAAGTTGATATTTTGGAAGCTAAGTCGTTCATCTGCTTTCCCATCTCTTCAATCTCTGAAAGCTTCTGATGTGTTATCTTTCCTTTGAGGGATGAGATGATTTTTACAGACTCATCAGGCTTTATTTCTGCTAAATTCTCATTAAGAAAGGCGGTTAAAACATTAACCTTCCACCTTAAATGCTCATTCCTTGCCCTTTCAAGCTCTTCAACTATTTCTCTATAAAACTTTAGTTTGTCGTCCATTTTAGTGAGTAAAAGTTCTTGAATAAGATAAAAAATGCCTCCGATGGTCATAAGCATTAAAACAATGAGAAGAATATAAAGACTGATTTTCCGCGCAAAGGATCGAGTTTTTAGCATATAAAACCCCTTTTCTTTACTTTAGTTAAACTTAAATGTAAATGGTTTTGGGTTTTTAACAAGGGTGAAATTGACCAAAACTGAAATAATCATTATTAAGACGGTAAAATTTATTGATTAAAGAGCATAGGTTTTAATATTTCTAAAAAATTCTAAAATTCTTTTATGAAAAAGAGAAATCACAATATTTAGAGCTTGACCTTAGGCTGTTTATTTTTAAAAATTTTTCAATAATAAGCTCCTAAAGGGGGAAGCCATGTCTATCTATCAAAAAATCTTAGTAGCTTTAGACGGCTCGGAGGAAAGCTTTAACGCCTTAAGGTATGCCATAAACTTTGGTAAAAAGCTAAAAGCTGAGGTTCTTGCCTTGACGGTTGTTCAATTAAAGGGTGAGGTATCAAGCGCTCTTTCCCTCTTTCTTGGTATGGAGGACCTTTTTAAGAAAGGGGCAGAAAGCATTCTTAAAAAGCAGAAGCCATAGCAAGCGAACTTGGCGCGGATATCTCAACCCTTGTTCGCAAAGGAGACCCGGTAACTGAGATCATTGATTGTGCCTTAACTGAAGGATGCGAACTTATAGTTTCCGGGAAAACTGGAAAAACAGGTTTAGCAAAAGCCTTGCTCGGGAGCACCTCTTACAAACTCCTTGCTGGAAGCTCAGTTGATGTTCTAATTGTTCCCAAGACAGCCTCCTTCAAGCTTGAGAACCTTTTAGTTCCTACCGATGGCTCAGGTCCTGCGCAGAAAGCTGGGTATAAGGCTATAAACCTTGCCAAGGTCTTTTCCGCAAAGCTCAATCTTTTGTCCGTCGTTGAAGTTGAACCAATTGCCTTTGAGTCTGAGGTCCCACATCTTATGGAGACTTTAGAAAAGTTTATCGACTCTCAGAGGAAAGCCTTGGCTTCAGCTCAGGAGGCTCTTATCAAAAGGTGCGAGCTCGAAGGCATATCCTGTTTTTCAAGCATAGAGGATGGAGTCCCCCACGAAATCATTATCGATTTTTCAGCAAAGAAGAGCATTGACTTGATCGTTATGGGGTCTTATGGAAAATCAGGAATTAAGAAGTTCCTCCTCGGAAGCGTAACCGAAAAAGTAGTAGGCTTATCTGAAGTTCCGGTGTTAGTGGTTAAGAGCTAAGGGTTTTTCTGAAGATTGGCAAAGGTAGTATACTGAGAAAGGTAGGCAAGCTTCACCACCACGCCTGCTGGACCGTTTCTTTGTTTTCCGATGATGACCTCGGCAACCCCCTTCTCGGGGCTTTCTTTGTTGTAAACCTCATCCCGGTATATGAAGAGGATCACATCGGCGTCCTGCTCAAGGGCACCTGATTCTCTGAGGTCGGCAAGCTGGGGGCGCTTGTCCGGTCTTTCTTCCACCTTACGATTGAGCTGAGAAAGGGCAAGAACAGGAACGTTAAGCTCCTTGGCTAATGCCTTAAGCCCTGCTGAAATCTCAGAGATCTCCTGCTCCCTTCTTTCTTTCCTCTCTAAGCTCTTCATTAATTGAAGGTAGTCAACGATGATAAGCCCTAAAGGGCTTTCCTTCATAGCCTTTCTTGCTTTAGCCTTAAGCTCAAGGATGTTTAAGGAGCTTGTATCGTCAATGAAGATGGGAAGTTGACTTAGGGTGTTTGCCGCTGAGATGATCCTTTGCCATTCCTGAGGTTCAAGTTGACCGGTTCTAAAGCGATGAAAGTTAACCCTGCCCTCTGCGCAAAGCATCCTTGAGACAAGCTGTTCTTTGCTCATCTCCAGAGAAAAAATAGCTACACCAAGGTTTGAAAGCTTTGCTGCCCCCCTTGCTATATCAAGAGCAAGAGCGGTTTTACCCATGCCCGGTCTTGCGGCAAGGATGATAAGGTCTCCTCTCTGAAAGCCTGCGGTCAAGCGGTCAAGGTCTACAAAGCCTGTAGGCAAGCCAGTGATCAAATCCCCCTTTTGATAGACCTGCTCAAGACCCTTGATCGTATCCTTGATGACCTCTTTTATAGGAGAAAAGGTCTCTTTTTTCCCATAGTAAGCGAGGTCAAAAAGGACCTTTTCGGCATAGGCTAAAAGCTCATGGGAAGGTTCGCCAGAAAAGTAGACCTTGTAGATCAGGTCGTTTGCTAGCTCGATTATCGCCCGGAGGATGCTTTTTTCCTTGACGATCTTTGCATAGTAGACGATGTGAGAGGAAGTTGGAAGGAGCTTTGCTAATTCTGCAAGGTAAACCGCTCCGCCAACTCGGTCAAGAGTTCCAAGCTTTTCCAATTCATGATAGAGGGTAACGATATCGATGGGCTCATCCCTTTCAAAGAGGGAGAGCATGGCTTGATAGACCTCTCTGTTGGCAGGATAGTAGAAATCTTCTGGCTTAAGGAGGTCTACGACCTTGACGATGGATGAAGGGTCAACGAGGACTGAGGCCAGAACATACTTTTCTGCCTGCTCATCCTGAGGGGGAAGCACCCCCTCAGGGAGACCTACTGGTGCAGCCTTAACAGAAGAGCTTTTTCGTTTAGCCATCAAAAATAAAGGTATTACTTCTCTTCTACGACTTCAACTTGGATTTTTACTTCTACACCCGGTCTTAAACGGATGGGTATTTCATAGGTGCCAAGCTGTTTGATCGGCTCATCAAGAAGGACAAACCTTCTTTCGAGGCTCAATCCTTTCTCCTCTAAGGATTTAACTATATCCTGAGCTGAGATGGAACCATAGATCCTGTCTCCTTCTATAACCTTACGATAAAAGGTAAGAGTAAGCCCAGTGAGCTTTTCCGCAAGGCTTTGAGCTTTTTTTCGTTCCCTTTCAGCCTTAGCAAGGATAATCTTTCTTTGATTTTCCAGGGCTTTGATGGTTTTTTGATTGGCGGGTATGGCTAACCCTTTAGGCAAGAGATAATTTCTAGCAAAACCGTCCTTAACCTTAACAATGTCTCCAGCTTTACCAAGCTTTGGCACATCTGTCCTTAGTATGACCTCCATCCTGCTACCCCCCTATTCAAGCTCAACATCAGCCACAAAGGGAAGAAGCGCCATAATCCTTGCCCTTTTGATGGCGGTTGTCAATCTTCTTTGATGATAAGCACAGGTGCCGGTTTGCCGGCGATGAAGGATCATGCCCTTTTCATTAAGAAAAGGCTTCAATACCTCAGGGTTTTTGTAATCGATAACCAGGTTTGAGTCGGCACAGAATTTGCAAACCTTTTTCTTAGGGAAAAACCTCCGCTGAATGGTAACTTGATTTTCCATATCTTTCACCCCCTTTTGTTCTGATTAAGCTTGAGCCTGAGCTTCAGGCACATACCTGTCATCAAGTTTAACCACTATGTATCTTATCACCCTTTCATCTATACGGAAAAAGTTTTCGAGCTCCTTCGGAAGGTCGGAAAGACCATAGAATTCAGCCAGAACATAATAGCCAGTCTTTCTCTTGGCGATAGGATAGGCAAGCTTTCGCATACCCCATTCTTCGAGCTTTAGGATTTTACCTTCCTTGCTCTCGATGATCTGCTGAAGCTTGTCTAAGATGTTTTGCTTTTCTTCAACCCTGTCTGGATGGATGATGAACAGGGTTTCCCAACGGCGAAAGCGCTTTACCTTTGGTATTTCAAACATAACTTAACCCCCTTGGCCAATTTGGCGGGAAGCCTATTATTTCTTCCCGCGAGGATTTTTTTTATAAATGGGCGGTGGAGGGTTCGAACCTCCGACATCCACCGTGTGAGGATGGCGCTCTACCACTGAGCTAACCGCCCAAAGGCTACAGAATTAAGATAAACCTAATTTTAGATTTTAGCAAGATGGGTAGAGGCTGTTTCATCAAGACCTATACCTTTCTTTTTGTCTTCCCGAGGCACGCAAGTGCCGAGGGACCCCTCGCTTGCGCTCGGGGCGACATAAAAAGGGCGCTCGGG
>WYEG01000040.1 GCA_009903935.1 Caldimicrobium sp.
CTCGGCTTACGCCTCGGGGCGACATTCCCCGCAGTGTTTTCCCGAGGTGCGTAAGCGCCGAGGGACCCCTCGCCTTGCGGCTCGGGGCGACAACTATTTGAAATCCTCCTTAACCTCTTGTCTCCGCTAAAAGCCATTCTTTATAGGGCTTAAAAAGTATTTCCACCTCAAGCTTTGCCACGCAGGGACAAGTGTAGGTGTGGAGCTCCTTTATACGCTCTGTTGCCCTTTCAGCTAAACTTCCCCTTGTTTTGACTATCATCACAACCTCAGGGCTTTCTTCAATCTTCCCTTGCCAATGATAGAGGGAATAGATGTTTTGGAAAATGTTTACGCAGGCACAAAGCCTATCCTCAAGAAGGGCCTTAGCTATGGTCTTTGCCGTCTCAAACTTATCAGCGGTTACATAAAGAAAGACTATTCTTTCACTCATGCCCTACCTCCTTCTATAACCTCGAACAATTTTTCAAGGGGAAAGGGCTTATAAATAACCGCATCATACCGGACATGCCTTGCCCGTTCAGAAACCTCCTTAGGCGTGTATCCAGTCATCAAAACTATCTTTACGCCCCCCGAAAGTAGCCCCTCTTGTCTTAGCCTTTCAATGAGATAAACTCCACCCTTACCCTGCGGGACTGTGAGGTCAAGAAGGAGAACCTCAAAGGGTCTTCCCTCCTCATAAGCAGATTTATAAGCTTGAAAGGCAGAATCCCCTTCCTCGAAGGTTTCAACTTCATAACCCCTTTCCCTTAAGACCTCAGCTAAAAGCTCCCTCACCTCTTCCTCGTCCTCAAGGATGAGGACCCGCTTTGCCGCGTGCTTCTTTTCAACCTTAGTTTCCTTATGTTCCTCGATAATAGCAGTGATGACCTTTGGTTTTCTTGGGAGCTTGATGGTAAAGGTTGTTCCTTTACCGACTTGGCTATCAATTGAGATTTGTCCTCCGTAGAGGTCTACGACCCTTTTTACAACTGTTAGCCCAAGCCCCGTGCCGTGAGGCTTCGTGGTAAAGCCAGGGTCGAATATCTTTGATAATAGCTCAGCAGGTATCCCAGGTCCGTTGTCCTCAAACTTAAGGACTACATTGTCATCCTCAGCAAAGGCAGAAACCTTGAGGACTCCTTTTCCTCCCATAGCATCCTTGGCGTTTAGCGCAAGGTTTTGAAGGATAGACAAAAGATGGGCATGGTCCATAAGGAGCTTTAGCTCCTCTTCTACAGAAAATTCAGCCTTGACCTCAGACCCCTGAAGATAGAAGGAAACCCATTCCGGAATGAACTTGTCAAGCTTTATCTCTTCAAACTTTCTTAAATCCCTTCCTGAAAGGATAAAAAGCTCTAAAACCCTTTGAGAAACCTTATCAAAGGCCTCTTTTACCTTCTTTACATGCTTTGCCTTATCATGGTCTAAGGCATCCTTTAGCTTTAGCTCAAGGAGCTCAAGATGCCCTTTGATTACCATGAGGAGGTTGTTTAGGTCATGGGCAAGCCCTCCTGCAATCTGTAGGACAGCCGATGTCTTCTCAGCCTTTCTTGCCTCTTCTTCAAGGATCAACCGCTCAGTAATATCAAAGATCAAGCCAAGAAAACATCTTTTACCAAAAAAGGATATCTCATCAAAAAGGATTTCAATCGGGACCTCCGAGCCATCCTTCCTTCTAAGCCTTGTCTGAACATGCTTTTTAGCAAGGGCTGAAGGTTGACCTTTTAGAATTTTAGAAAAGGCTACCCTTGCCCTCTCCCGTAGCTCAGGGGTTGGCGTCAAAAGGTCATGCAATCTTTCATTTAGGAGCTCGCTTTTTTCGTATCCTGTAAGCTTGGCTAAGCTTGAATTGACAAATACTATTTTTCGCCCCTCATCAAGAAGGGCTAACCCAACCGGCAAAAGCTCAACCAAGGTCTCAAAGAACTTTTGGGCTTCCTCCTTGACCTTGAGATATTCGGTAATGTCCTCTAAAACGGTGTAGATTAGGATGTCTCCATCTTGCTTGTAGACCTTTGAGGAAAGAAGGGCATAGAAGGGCTTTCCATTTAAGGTTTTAAGCTCTGCTTCATAAGCCCTTACCTCACCTTTTGTTAAGACTTCGGAGATGAAGGCTTGTCTCTCCTCAGGGTTTACCCAAAGGTTTTTAGCATTGAAATATTTTCCTTCAAAGTCTTCAGGGACCTCAAAAAGCGCCTTTGCCTGCCTGTTTGCTTTGACGACCGCTCCATCAGGCTTTGTTATAACTATAGCTACGGGGTTTTCCTCAAAGAGCCTAACAATCTCGGTCACATCATCGTAGAAGGTTAATTTTAAGGTCTTGCCAGACCTTGTGCGGAATACCTGAAAATACCTTTGAAAATACTTGGAAAGCCTGGGAGAAAAGAGAATGCTATCCTCTTGCCCTTGCCCATGCAATAAAGGACAATCCGGGCAGGGGTCAGTCCTCCCAAAAAGGATGTAGTGGCATTTAGGACACTCCTTTTCAATCAGGGGCTTTAAATTCTTACTTGCATAAAGGATGTTAAAGTTTTCATCATTTATGAAAAAGAACCCAGGATAAAGGTCAACCGTTGCCTTCAAAAGCTCTCCAATCTCCTTCTCTTCAGTCCTATCCTCTATAAAGTGAAGATAAGCAAAATGCTCGCCCCTTTCATCATACAAAGGAATTAGCGTAACCAAAAGATGCTTCTTTAGTTTTGGCTCAAAAAAATCTTTATGATAAAACCCTTTGAGAGCAGTTTTCGCTTCCTTAAGCGCTGGAGAAGGCTCCTTAGGGCAGCAGGGTGGTTTTTCTTCGCTGGCTTCGCCTGGGCATCTTGTAAAAGGGCAGGTGTAAGCATCCCCCTGCAAAGGGCAAAAATCCGGAAGCTTACTTAAGCCATGGACAAATTCGTAGCACTTTTTCCCTTCTACATCTTCACGAGAGATGCCAAAAAATTGACAGAAGGCTTGATTTACCTTAAGTATGATAAGGTCTTTACTTAAAAGAAAGGCGGGAAGCTCTGAACTTTCTAAGATTTTATCTATATCAAGATGATAGGTCATTTATATTCGTTGCATTCCTTAATACCGAGCTTTCTGTAGACAACCATCACAGGGCACCAATTCGTAAAGGCAGATTGTATTTGATTGATAGCCATAAAGATCAGAAAGGCTTTCCAAAACCAATGCACATCTTGAGCGGGGATTATGCCAACTAAAGTTACCACAAGGAGCACCACCCCTGCCGTAAGCCTAAGAACTCTATCCATGGTCATAGCCATAGTATCTTCCCTCCTTTTAGGTGTTGAGAAATTTAATAATAATTTTAAACTTTATCCGAAGACTTAGCAAGTCGGGACAAATTTTTTATATTACCTCTGAGGTTGTTTCAATAAAGCTCTCTGCCCTGTCTTGACGAGCGGAAAAGAGGCATCCCTCTATTTCCAAGGAGCGAAAAAAGAGGAGACCCCTCGGGCCGAGCCCTCGGGGCGACAGCCTCCCACCGCGTCTTCTCGAGGCGCGCAAGCGCCGAGGGACCCCTCGCTTCCGCTCGGGGCGAAAAAAGGGAGCGATAGCGAGGCATCCCTCGCTATCGCTCGGGACGGCGTCCCTCATCACTTCGTTCGGGACGGCGTCTCACAGGGAGACCCTCCCTTACATCTTTTTGTTACCTCTTGACAAATTATGAATAACGAATACAATTTTTCAAATGAAAATACTACGCTTAGGGAGGGTTAAAGCCATGTTAACGGTTTTTCAGCTCCTTTTTATTTTATTTTTGCTCCCAAAGAATGCCTTGGCAATGCACATCGCTGAAGGGGTTATTCCCTTTAGCCAAGCCTTGCTTTGGTTCATTGCTTTGTTTATAGTTTTAATCCCCTCTTTCCTAAAACTAAGTAGAACGCTCAAAGAGCATCCTGAGAAGAAGGCGGTGTTTGCCTTTGCTACCGCCCTTGTGTTTCTTCTTTCCATGCTTCCCATACCTGTCCCCTTTGCGGGCACCTGTTCCCATCCTGTGGGGGTTAGCCTTGTGGTGATGCTCCTTGGGTTGGCCGGAGGGATAGTTTCTGGGTTTATCGTCCTTATCCTTCAAGCTTTTCTTCTTGCCCATGGGGGAGTTTCAAGCCTTGGGGCAAACGCCTTTTCCATGGCTGTTGTTGGAAGCCTTTTTGCCTACCTCGCTTTATCCCTCTTAAAAAGAACAAGCCTTCCTGTTTTCTTCGTTGGTTTTCTCATGGGGCTTCTTTCTGATTGGGCAACCTATCTTACAACGGCTCTCCAGCTCTCCCTTGCCTTGACCGGGCAAGAACCTTTTACAGCTATCTTCATCAAAGCCATCCTTGCCTTTCTTCCAACCCAACTTCCCATCGGTATCCTTGAGGGATTGCTTGCCGGTTCCATTGCCTCAGCCTTAGCCAAAAGAAGAAAAGACCTTCTTATCTGGGAGGTGTAAGATGAAAAGACTACTCAAGATTTTAGGCTTGCTTCTCGTGCTATTTTCAGTCTTTATTCTAAACCAGCCTTTTGCTTTGGCTGAAGAGGGACCTAAAGAAGAAAAATGGAAAGGCTTTGATGAGGCGGTGCTTGAGAAGCTTGCTAAAGAGCATGGAAGGGAGCCAAAGGAGAGCTTCATAACCCTTGAGGGAGACCTTGAGCTTTTTATGTTCAGCCTCATGTCCGGTATTTCTGGTTTTGTGGTAGGATATTACTTTAGAAAGATATTCGTTGAGGGTAGCCATGCATTTTCTCATAGAAAGAAAGGTCAACCTTCCTCTTGAAGGAAGGCTAAAGCTAATCTACCTTTTGTTTGTCCTAAGCCTGGTTCTTATTTCTGCTTCAATCCCTTTTCATGCTATAGTCCTTTCCCTCCATTTAACACTTCTTTTGCTCTTTCGCCTACCTAAAAAAGAACTATTAAAAGCCTACTCCGAGCCTTTGTTCGTAGCTTTTATGCTTCTTCTGATAAAAAGCGTAAGCCTTTCCCCCTTTGCCTTTTACCCGGAGCGCTTTGCTGAAAACTTAAGTTTAGCCACAAGGGTTCTTTCAGCCTTCACCCTCTTTCTCTTGATTTTCTATTCCTTTTCTTTTACCGAACTTTTGCAAACCCTGCACAGCTTTCGCTTCCCCTCTTTACTCGTTGAGTTGATGCTTCTTACCCATAGGTTTATCCTCTTACTCTACGAAGAATTTCTTACTATCTACTACGCTCAAAGAAATCGCCTTGGCTTCTGTGGAATAAGGACCTATGCTCGCTCGGTAAAGGCGGTAACTCAGGCCCTCTTTTTCAAGACCTTAGAACACGGTGAGAACGCCATCATGAGCATGAGACAAAGGGGTTACGATTTCAGAAATCTTTTTGTGAAAAAGACAAAGGTCCGTCCTCTGGAAATTGTCTACCTTTCTGGTATGATGGTAGTATGGCTTACCATTTTTCTCATCCTTTAAGGTTGGTTGTAAAGCTAAGAAGTTTTAGCTATTCTGGAGATGCTCTTCTACTTCAGGATGTAGAGTTTGAGGTCAAGGCTGGGGAGTGTTTGGTCATCCTTGGGGCAAGCGGGGCAGGAAAGACCACTCTTTTAAAGCTTATAGATGGGCTTTTGAAGGATTATGAAGGTGAGGTCCTTCTTGACGGTCAAGACATAAGAAAGCTAAAGCCTAAGGAAATTTACAGCAAGATGGGGCTTCTTTTTCAAAACCCCGATGAACAGCTCTTTGCTCCTACCGTGTTTGAGGATGTAGCCTTTGGTCCAAGGAACATGGGGTTTGATGAGGAGGAAGTGATAAGAAGGGTGCTTCAAGCTTTAGACCTTGTTGAGTTATCAGGCTTTGAGGGTCGGTCTATATCTCAGCTCTCCTTTGGGCAAAAAAAGAGGGTTGCCCTTGCCGGACTTCTCGCCATGGGGCATGAGGTGCTTCTCCTTGATGAACCAACCCTTGGTCTTGACCCAATTAGGGAAAGAAGGTTTTTAAAGCTTTTAAAGAGGCTTCAAGAAGAAAGAAGCATAACTTTAGTCATCGCAACCCATCAAGTAGATATCGTTCCTGAAATCGCAGACAGGGTGTTAATCCTTTCTGAGGGCAAGGTCTTTTTCCTTGGTCCTCCGGAGGAAATTTTCGGAACACCCCAACCTCTTGAAAAAGTTTACTTAAGGCTCCCTTTGGTTAGCGAAACCTTTTTGCCTCTTTGGGAAAGGGACGGGCTTAAGAAACTTCCTTTAACGGTTGAAGAGGGAAGGGAGATTTTAAAAAGGCTTCTTTCTAATAATTCTTTGCCTAATTCTTAGGCTGGGCAAAGACGATCCTACCTGACGGGGTATGAAGGAGATGGGCTACCACAACTTCAAGCTCTTTACCGATGAATTTTCTCCCTTGTTCCACGACAACCATCGTGCCATCATCGAGATAACCTACCCCTTGGTCCCTCTCTTTCCCCTCTTTTACTATCTGAATGGTTAGTTGATCGCCTGGCTTTACAGGGGTGCGAAGGGCAAGGAAGAGCTCGTTGACATTCAACACTTCAACATCGTAAAGCTTGCAGACCTGATTTAGGTTGTAATCTGTGGTTATAAGCTTTGCTTGGAGCTCAGCGCAGAGTTTGATCAGCTTTTCATCCGTGGGAAGGTTTTTATAATCCTGGTCTATGATGCGAAAATCCCCCCTCAAAACCTCTTTTAGTTCTTGCAAAAGTTCCAAAGCTCTTTTACCCTTTGCTCTTTTTGCTGGGTCTGTGCTATCTGAGAGGGTTTGAATTTCTTCCACAACAAACCGGGGCACAAAGACAAGACCATCAAGCCAGCCGGTTTTTGCAACCTCAACGATCCTGCCATCTATGATAGCGCTTGTATCTATCACCTTAGCGTTTCTCTTTGGCTTTGGTGATTTAGGTGGTTTGCTACCGAAAGAGACCTTAGCTAAAAGCCTCTCTCCAAGCTTTTCTAAGAAGTCAAGTATCGGAAGCTCAGCCAAAGTTTTACCACCGATAACCGCTCCAAGATAGCCAAGCCCGAGGGCACTCATGGTGTAGAGAAAGACCTGCCATACGCCTTGAGTAAAGATTTCAAAAAAGTTTGATATTAGCCTTGCAAGGAAAAGACCAAGGGCAAGCCCGATGGCTCCTCCTATTAACTTGACCGGCGCTAATCTTTTAAAGATATCTTCAAGATAAAGCGTCCCAATACCAAGCAAAAACCCAAGCCCACCCCCAGCTAAAAGCATCCACCATCCACGGTCTTTGAAATAGAAATAGAGATAGAAGATTATCACTCCGATGATGGTAGTTGCCGAGACAAAAAGGGCTCTAAACTTGCTTAGCTTCATGGGCTTAGGTTTTTAAAAGCTCGTCAATCTCCTTTTCCAATTCTTTTTCTGACCTTCCAGTGGCTAAGGAAATTTCGGTAATCAAAAGGTTTTTTGCTTGCTCAAAGAGTTTACGTTCGCCGAAGGATAGGGGCTTCTTTTTTGAGATTTCATACAACTCCCGAAGAAGGCTTGCGAGCTCAAAAATATCTCCAGACTTTAACCTTTCAGTATATTCTTTGTAGCGCTTATTCCAAGAGCCGTTGAAGCATACTTTCTTTGGTTCTTGCAAGATTTTAAAAACTTGCGGGATAGAGCTCTTGGAAATTATCGGGCGAAGCTTGATCTTATTAACAGAATGTTGAGGGATGATAAATTCGGTGTTCCTGTCAAGGAGTTTACAGACATAGCTTAGCACCTTTGTGCCGGCAATCTCCTTTTCTTCAATACGAATTATTTTCCCGATGCCACAGCCTGGATAGACAACAAGGTCATTTTCTTTAAACATGGACCGTCACCAAGTATAATTATACTACAAACAAGGAAATTTTAAACTTGAAGGGCGCTGGTTCAAAAAAACCTAATATTACCCCCGGGCTTTGCCCGAGGTGCGTAAGTGCCGAGGGACCCCTCGCTGGCGCTCGGGGCGACAAAATAATGCTCGGGGTGACCCCTCCATTCATGTCATGCCGAGCCCCCTTTTTTTGTCATGCCGAGCGTAGCGAGGCATCCCTCACTTCGTTCGGGACGGCGTCCTTCACTCCCTTCGGGACGGCATCCCCAGGGAGACACCTCGCTTTGCGAGGGGCGACATAAAAAGGGGTGGCTTGGGATGACTTAAAAAGTGGCGCCGAATATAAGCTCCCACCAAGCCAAGGGACAAAAATCAAGAAAGATAGCTAAAAAAAGAGCTAAACTTGGGTCATAAGGAGGTTTAGGTCAAGGGGTCTTTGGGCAAGCTCATTGTCAAGGTAAAAAAGGGCTTGAGGGTCGTTTTTTATAAGTCTAAGCTTATTAAGTATGGCTTTAAAGGATGCTTCTTCTTCTACCTGCTCATCTACAAACCATTGCAAGAAGTTCTCGGTAGCGTAGTCTTCAAACTTTCTTGCTAAGGTCATAAGCTTGTTTATCCTTGAGGTAACTTCCTGCTCATGCTTATAAGCGTAGGCAAACACATCCTCAGGACTTTGCCATTCCTTTGGAGGGGCAGGGATCTCCTGAAGCACAACCCTTCCATCCCTCTCAAAGATAAACTTATAAAACTTCATGGCATGCATGAACTCTTCGGCAGTTTGAGCCTTCATCCAATGGGCAAAGCCTGGCAAGCCTAAATCTTCAAAGTAAGCAGCCATGGCTAAATAAAGATAACCAGAGTAGACCTCCCACTTTAACTGCTCATTCAAAGCAGACTCCATCTCAGGATGTAGCATGGCTAACCTCCATTTTAAATTTTTATTTTTTTAGAAAAAAAATAAATCAAAATCCAAAAACTTCAACTGGTTCTGGTGCTGTTCAAAAAGGTCTCCCCCCACTTTGTCCTGCCGAGCGTAAGCCGTGCATCCCTCACTTCGTTCGGGACGGCGTCCCCAGGGAGCCCCCTCGCTTGCGCTCAGGGCGACAAAAAAGGGGGGCTCGGGGCGACAGCAGAAGGGCTTGCACAAAAACATTTTTAATACAGCCTCCAACTGGTTCTTGACGCTGTTTAAATGGAGGGGCAACCGGCGATTTCCTATTAAGTAAAGCCAATCGTAGGGATGATCGCTGGTCGCCAAATATTTTTTTAAGGCTTAATACCTATACCTAAGTTCAGCCCTTAAGAAATGAGCAGTCTTTGCCTTTTTAGCGTAAAAATCATCCGGGTCAAAAATTTCATACTGAAACATTCCAGTTAAACCTTTTTTGAACTGACACTTAGCCAAGATTAGGTAAAGGTCTCCACGGTCCTTTCCATCATTTGAAAATACATAAGTGGGTAAGCCTCTTGTTTTTTCATCGGCGTAAAGCCTTTGGTACCCTAACTGTAAACTTAGATTTGGTAAGGGAGTTAGGTAAAGATTAACAAGGGGCATCTTAAGGTTTGTCCAATAACCCGGAATGGGTCCTGCTTTAGACATAGTTTCTAAAAGATAGGTGTATATGATGAGCTCATTCCAGTTAGGGTTCCGTGAAAATAGCGGGTTAAAGCCTTCATCTTTTTTACTCTTTGGGTCATCTCCTGAGAGATAGACATAGCCAATCTCAACTTTTGGCTTCATCGGGCAGCTTGAGAAGGATTTTTCAACAAAAACATAGCCACCCCAAGCCCTTCTATCCGTCCCGTTTGAGTATTCTCCAAACTGGCGCACAAGCTCAGCCCTAACCTTAGCTACTTTGAAATCATAAACAGCCCTTGCTCCAAGGTTATGAAGGTATGAGGCAAACTTCGGTCCGCCATACCGGCGATCCTCTTCCTCCTTTTTATAGATGTAGTAAGGCTCAAGCTCTAAACCGTTTGAAAGCTTGTTCCGCGAGTAGACCCAAAAGCCAAGCTCGTTTGAGCCGTTAAGCCTCTTTTTGTGCTTTATGTAGAGGCTTCCTGTATTATCCGCTGCTGGGGGTTTATCATCATAGGCTGGATGTATGCTTGGAAGAAAGACATCCCTCATGGTGTTGCGAACAAGCACGATGTCTACCGTGTTTTTTGGAGTTATGGTTAGGACACCTTTTATAGCATTAAAGTAAAAAGACTTTGAGCCATCACCCGGCGTTCCCTCAAGGATAAGAAAGCCTTCACCATACATATCCTTTCCCAAGAAATCTTGCCGTCCAATCCTCAAGTCAAGAGGAAGACCAAACACCCTTTTTAAGTCAAGGTATAGATTATCTATTACCACTTCATCCTGGTCAAACTTTCGTCTGTCAGTTCCGTCCTTTAGCATATGATAATACGGTCCCATCTGATACTTGGGTTCAGTGTTTAGCCTTACCATTAGGCTTGTCTGATTGTTAATCTTTACTTCATCCCAAAGCATTACCCTTAAACGGAAAAAGCTTCTATCCTTAAAAGAATTCTTACTGGTGTTAGTCCCCAAGGTAAACAAATTATCCCAGTTTTCATAACGGAACCTTACATCAAACCCTGGCTTTTGTTCAAAACCAAAGGCAACTGCCCCATTAAGCAAGGTTAACCCAAGAAGGGCAGAAAGAACTTTTTTCTTTGCCATCCTTCACCCCCCGCTGAGATTGATGATAAGAGGCAAATTACCGAAAAATTGGAGTTATGTCAAGGGAGGGCGTCCTAAAATTAAGGGGGGTAAGCAGAGAGTATTTTGTGTATCATTTAAATGAACTTTAATTCAGGTATAATTTTAATGCTAAATTAGATGAAATAGTGTTTAATGTGCTTGGTGGAATAAAAATGAGCAATTACCTAACTTTTGTATTTAACACTTTAACCATGTTACTTCTTGATCTACTTATCCCAATTATAGCCCTTTTTTGAGGTCGCTATGAAAAAAAGGTCTTTTTTTAATCCCCCTTCCTCTTTATTGTTTTCTTTATATAGGACTTGTTAAGCTCATGCTATCTGCTGTTTTTTTATGACTGTTCTTTTAAGCCATCTTATTTTTTTCCTTAATATCTTCTCTCTTTATGAGTATTCTTCGCGCTACCCTAGCCGAGTCATTCCCTGTTAAAATAAGAGGATCTTTTTTAGTTCTTTATAATATATCCCTTGCTATCTTTTTGGGGAACTGCACCAATGGTTTCTACCCATTTTGTAGAAAAGTCTAACATTTTAACTTTTCCAGGAATTTATCTTACTGCAATTTTAGCTTTAGCCTTTGTTTTATCAATCCTTATCTACTTGAGACAAATTCAAGGAAGTCTAAAATTAAGCTAAATTTTTTAAATGATTTTACAATTTTATAAGTCATACTTTTTATAGAACAGCTTTTTAGCAATTTCTACTATTAAAATATAAAGTATAATTACTATCGCTACGAAAATATATAGTTGAATAGACAAGGGTTTAAGTTCTAAAAGTTTACCAAGAGGTGTAAATGGTAAAATAAAACCTATTATAGATATTGCAAACGTATTTACGAGTAGAAAAATTGATGGATTGCTATTTAAGAAGAATTTCTTGGTGCGTAAAACCAATAAAATAAATATTTGTGTCAAAAGACTCTCAATAAACCATGCAGAACGAAAAAGTTCTACGCTTGTCTTAAAAATAAAAAGCAAAAAAGTAAAAGTTATAAAATCAAATATTGAGCTTATTAATCCAAAAACTATCATAAATTTTTTAATAAACTCTATATCCCACTTTTTTGGACTTTTTATCCAATCTTTATCTACATTATCAGAAGGTATAGACATCACAGCAATATCTGATAAAAGATTAGTTGTTAATACCTGTTTGGGCAACATAGGAAGAAAAGGCACTATAAAGGATGCTCCTGTCATAGAAAATACATTTCCAAAGTTAGAACTAACTTGCATAAAAAGGTACTTTATGGTATTTAAAAAAGTTTTCCTACCTTCAATGACAAAATCTATTATGGCTTGTAAATCTGATTTTAAAAAAACTATATCTGCGCTTTCTTTTGCCACATCTACTGCATTTTCAACGGATATTGCAACGTCTGCACTTCTCATTGCAGCGATATCATTTATACCGTCTCCCATATAACCAACTACATAGCCTGCTTTTCTAAGTGCGAGTACTATATTATCTTTTTGTAATGGAGAAAGTTCAGCAAATATAAAAGTATCTTTTACTCTTTTAATGAGAGCATCTTCAGAAATTTTATTTATTTCATCTCCACTTAGTACCCCACCTTTAAACCCAAGATTTTCAGCTATATGCTGAGCTACAAATTTGTTATCTCCTGTAATTATTCTTAGTTCTATCCCTAAACTTAAAAGTCTATCAATTAAGTCTTTTGCATCTTTTTTTAATGGGTCATGGAGAATAACGAATCCAAGAAAGATTTCCTCTTTCTCATCTTTAAAATCAATTTTGTCTTTATCAACTTGTTTGTAAGCTACAGCAATTAATTTAAAACCTTGACAACTATAGTATGTGTAAAGCTCTTCAATCTTTTGAATAACCTCTTCAATATTAACAACCTTTCCATCAATTTCTGCATAGCTACAAATTTCTATTACATGAAAATAAGCACCTTTTGTGACTAATATATTTTGCGTATCTTTTTTAACAAGAATTGATAACCTTTTTCTGTTAAAATCGTAGGGAAGTTCATCTAACTTTTTAAATTCCGAAATATTGATAGATTTTAAACTTTCTTTTATTGCATCGTCTATAGGATTTTTATAGCCGGTTTGAAAATGAGAGTTTATATAAGAAAATAAGGCTATTTTTTCATTATCTTTATCATTTATGTCTTTAAATGCAAACACTTTCATCTTCCCCTCTGTTAATGTTCCAGTTTTATCACAACACAGAACATTCATACTACCAAAATTTTCTATAGACACCAATCTTTTTACTATTGCATCTTTACGAGCCATATTTCTTGCACCATAAGAAAGAGCAACACTTATTACTGCAGGAAGTAGTACTGGGGTTATACCAATCCCAAGAGAAAGTGCAAATAAGAGGGAGCTTATTATACCTCTGTCATAATAAGCATTAACTGCAAATACAATAATTATAAGAACTGTAGCTGTTTCAAAGAGTGTATACCCAAATCTTCTTAAACCTCTTTCGAAGTCTGTTCTTTCTTTACCAAGTCTTAATCTATCTACAATTTTTCCATATTCAGTATCCTTGCCAGTTTTTATAACTTCCATGACTCCAAATCCACTTATTACATGAGTTCCCATGAAAAGATTGCTTCCTTCAAATTTTTCAACAGGATAGGCTTCCCCAGTCAATAAAGATTCATTTACAAATAAATCTTTACCTTTAATTACTACACCATCGGCAGGTATCATATCCCCTGCTCGCAAAAAAACTATATCTCCTGGAACTACATGTTCAATTGGTATTTCCATTTCTTTACCATCTCTTATTACTGATACATAAGTCTTAACCATAGAAAGAAGTTTTTCTATAGTTTTGTATGCACCTCTTTCCTGCCAAAAACCTAAGAACCCAGCAAGCAATATGATACTAATTATTATGAAAGCATCTATTTTTTCACCTAAAATAGCCGAAAGTAAAGCAGTAAATAAAAGCAATAATATATAAGGACTTTTAAATTGATTTATTAATAGTTCTATATCTTTAAGTTTTTTATCTTCCTTTATCTTATTATAACCATAATTCTTAAGCCTTTCTTCCGCATCTTTTGTAGATAGACCTAATCTTTCTGAAAGTTCAATTTCCATAAAAAGGTCTCCTAAAGATCTGGATAGGGGAAATTATAGCAAATTAACCTAAAAATTAAGCATCCTCTAAAGAAAGTATTCATAGTATCCTTTTTATTGTGTAAAAATTTCTCAGGAAAGAGCATGGTAGTTCCCCAAATCAATCTCGTTAAATCCCCATTAACCTCCTTAACTTTAACCTCTCATTCAGATCTTTCAAGGTCAAATATAATAATCTTTCAGCTGTTCCTTTTATCAAAAAGCTTGTTATTCAGCATTTTCTTGAAGAGTTTCTTAACATCTCATGAAAGTTGAAAGAACCATCTTCCTTGAAAATAAACTTAATAACAAAGTCAATATTCCCATCAAAGAGTAAAAACACCATTTACCGGGTTTACAAGATAAATAAAATTGACCCTGCCATTCTATTAAACTCTGGTTAAGCAATATTTAACCAAATATACTTCAGGCTCTTACTTTTGAAATTACAGGGGATTGGAGAAAGTACTTTTTTACAATCCTTGCCCTTTCAAAATGGTTTACGATGGGCTGAGGATAGGGAAGTTTGTACTCCAAGGGGTCATGAAGCATATAAGAGGGTAAATCCTTTAACTCAGGAAGGTATTTCTTTATATATCTTGCTTCAGGGTCAAATTTTTTAGCCTGAAGAATTGGGTTGAACATCCTAAAAGGCTTTGGGTCTGCTCCCACAGAAGCTACCCATTGCCAATTTCCTGTATTCACTACCTCATCGTAATCGATGAGATTTTCTCTGAAGAAGGCTTCACCAAGCCTCCAATCGATAAACAAGTCTTTAGTTAAGAAAGAGGCAACGATCATCCTTGCCCGATTGTGCATGAACCCCTCTGATAATAACTGCCTAATTCCAGCATCGACGATGGGATATCCGGTTCTTCCCTCTGCAAGGGCTTTAAAAATCTTTTCATTATTTTCCCAAGGAATGTTCCTTCGGTTTTCCTGAAATTCGCATTCCTTAAGTTGAGGGAAATAGTGCTTTATATGATACCAAAATTCTCTCCAAGCCAATTCTTTAATAAATTGGCAGTCTTCTCCGGCAACCTCTTTAGCCTTCTTAAATATTGTTCGTAGGGAGATGACCCCAAATCTTATGTAGGGCGAAAGCTTTGATGTGCCGTCAAGGTCAAGCCTATTTCTTGTTTCATCATATCTTCTAAAATCAAATTCGTTCAATCTTTGAAAACCAAAATCTAAGGGAAAATATCTGTTTTCTTCATACTCTCTATTCTGCAAGAGTTTATCCAGTGTGCTAAAAGGCAGTTCTGGAACTTTGACCTTAGTAGGAATTGGTTTGCACTCAAGCATTAAATTTTTTAACCAATCCTTTAAAAAGTGGCTATAAACTCTCTTGAAGGGTACCTTGGTTATGTCGCAAAGAAAGTTTCCTAAGTAAACATGGAAGTCTATGCCATAAGAAAGACAGATTGATTTTACCTCCTTTTCAATTTCCTCACCTGTGAAGGAAAAGGCTTTATTGGTAAAGACTGCCTGAGCTTGAGAGGTCTTAATTATCTCTGGAAAGACCTCTCTTGGCTCCCCAACGAAGACATAGAGCTTACCTCCAAGATCCCTTAAATCTTTGTCAAGCTTTTTTAAGGCTGATACAATAAATCCAAGCCTGTCTTTTCTTTTGCCAAATTTTTCAAGCAAGCTTGGAATAAAAATAAAGATAGGGATAATCTCCTCTGCAAGGATTGAAGCTTCATACAGAGCCTCATTATCATCAATCCTCAGATCCCTTTTAAACCAAACAACAACCCTTTTATACTTTTTCTTTTCATTCATTAAGCCAGCTAAAGTCGAGCTGAAATATTGGTTCTGGATGGGGTTTTGCAAAAAGGAATCCTTGCATTAATCTTACGCCAAGTTTGTAAAGAGTTTTGGCTTCTTCGCTTCTTTCTATTCCCTCAGCAATTATTTCAATTCCATGGGAGCTTACTGCCTGAATAAGTGCCTTTACTAAATCAAGCTTGATAGGGCTTTGGTCTATTCCTTCGATCAATTCTCTGCTAATTTTGACAAAATTTGGTTGCAATCTTATTAAGGCTTCAAGGGAGCTAAAACCTGTGCCAACATCATCTAAAGCGGTTTTGAACCCGTTCCCTCTGTAGTATTCAAGAATTTTATTGAGATGTTCAAAATCCTTTACCTTTTCAGTTTCTACCACCTCAAAGACTAAATTTTCGGGGTTCCACTCTAATTGAAAAGCCCATTTTATAGTGCTTTGCAGACAAAAAACAGGATCATAAATTACAGTGGGTAAAAAGTTAATGAAGACCTTATGCTTTTTTAGACCCTTAACAGCGGCGGTTTTTACGGAAACCTCTCTACAACTCCGGTCAAGATAAAAAAGCGTGTCAGTTGCTCGAGCAGCTTCAAAAAGATAGTATGGACTTAAAATTTCTCCGTTTTTCTTAACACCCCTTATCAAGCATTCAAAACCATAAACCTCTTTTCTTTCCAGGTTAACAATAGGATGGAAGTATACGGTTAGTCTATTTGTCTCTAAAATCTCAAGGTATTCGATATACCTTAAAATAGCTGAATAAACGCTCAAGGGTTTTAATCGAGGAATAACTGAAAGTAAATTCTCTCCCTTTGTAAGAAATCCGACCTTCAAATCTTCTTTTTCAGCTTCACTTAAAGGTTGACTGGCAAGGGTTGATATTAACTCTTCCATATTTACCTCTGGAATTAGTATCTGCCCTTGAAGTAGGTTATACGAGAAGTTGCTTTCAGAAATAAGCTTTGCCACTTTTTGTATCAGGAAATCTATAGAGGAAAAAATAACTACATCAACTTTCTCTCCCGGAAATTTTGGTAAGATTTCACATTTTGGGCAGGGTTTTTCGTCCATGGCTACCTCCCTTGCTATGATATTTTTATATTTTTAAAAGGTTTCACAATTTTTTATCGTCGCGCTTACTTGTTATGATGTATTCTATCTCCTACAATTTTTATGTTAAGCTTTGTTTAATTTAATAAATTCATCTTTGTTAGGCTTTTTAGGCCTCCAAAGGAATTTGTCCTTCTGCCCTCTAAATTAATTGGGCACATCCAATTCGTAGCCCCCTTTTTCTTACTTAAAGAATACATTCTAATTTAGAAATTTGATTCCAATTTTTGGCGGAATATTCTTTTTGGAACTTAAAAATAAAAAAAAGGAGCTCAAAGCTTCTTGTAGGGATTAACCTTTAGAGGATGCATCTTTAGCTGTAATTTTTTAGAAAAACCTAACTGGTAGAATGCATTTAAACGAGGCTTGACGGCATAGGTTTCAGTGAAAGCTTCCTGCAAGTTTGCACACCCTTAAAACCAAGTCCCCCATTTGCCTCAAACAAGCTTCGGGCTTGACTGTAGAAAATCAAACTCAACCGGGCAAAAAGACATTATCAAGCTTTTGATAGTTAGGCTTACAGAACTTGACGGAAAACCCATTACCGAAGACGAGCTTGAAGAGCTTCCCCCTTTTCTGATGTCATGGCTCTTATGCGAGAATTTAGAGTGCTCTATTCCCCTTTCCCAGCGGAGAAGCCATCTTAGCCATGATCAGACACGGCTTTTCTTTTACCGACTTAGAGCTAACATGCTTTATACCGAGCTGAAATACTTGATAAAGAAGCTTTCTTAATACTACGAAGAGCAGGCTAACCTTTTGGAATATGTTTGAGCCTTTCTTCAAGGAGCTTCCTGAGTTTTCGCCTTTCCTTCCACCGCGCAAGATAACCGCTTATAAAAGGGATAGAGATTCTTCCAGCAAGCCACACGATGAAGACCACAAAACCAATGGGAAGTAGTAAAAGAAAAAGCCACCAGAAGTAATAGCCTATTAATATGTTAATATGTATAAAAGAGCTATTAAAATCGGAGGCATACTCAAAGTATAGACATGGATTTCTCGATTGCAATAGGAATAAGCTTCAGTCCTTCAGAGAAACACTTAGAAACAGGGCAACATTTTTGAAAGTATTTTGAAACTCAGTAACGCCTTGTAACACTTTTGTAATACAGGCTCAAATTGCTCTTAAGGCTCAAGTTTTCTGAGTTTCTGGGCTAAGGGAAAATTTAAAGAGGGTTTTCCCTTTGGGTTGTAGAGGGATAGGGTAGGGTCTTGACAATTTTATGATTTAAGGTATAGCAAAATTTAAGGTATACGAAGTAAATAAGCAAATCTTGACATAACAATTGTGGGAGGTGCTTATGAATAAGGCTGAATTAATTTCAAGGATAGTAAGCTTGGTGAAAAATTTGTTTTTAGGATTTTCAATTTTAATTATAATTTTTTCCCTTACAAGATTTGCTTGGGGATATGAAGATCCTGTTAAACCTGGAAGTTATCTTAATCCCTATGTTATTAAACCTTCACCTTTTGGAGATAGCTGGGAGATAAGACCTAAATATCCTACTTTTAATGAAAAACCATTTGCCCCAGGATCATATTTTAATCCCTATATTATTAAGAAACGTCCTTTTTCAAATGAATATGAGATAAAACCTAAATATCCTACTTTTGGTTATTAAAAAAATTAATTAAAAAGATGTAAAAATGAAAAGACTAACCTTTTTACCTTTGGTCCATTTTTTTATTCTACTCCTTACAACAGTTTTAACCTTTTATGTATATGCGAATGCTCAGGTTCAAACAGTTTCAGAGATTTTAAATCATCCTGATAAATACCATTTAAAAACTGTCCTAGTAAAAGGCGAGGTATTAGATGTAAAGCATAAGGTTTCTAAAAGAGGAAATCCATACACAGTTTTTGTTTTATCAGATGGGAAGAAGAGCCTTAATGTATTTACCTTTGGAACTCCTGAAATTAATGTTGGAGATAAAGTGAAAGTAGAAGGGATTTTTTATAAAGTAAAGTATGTCGGAAGATATACTTTTTATAACGAAATTGATGCAACTAATGGACTAATAAAAAAAGAATAAGCTTATGAAAAAAATTAATTTTTTTACTTTTAATAGTGTTTTTCTTTTGGTTTAATGTAGGTTATAGTGCCAATTGTAAAGATGACACTTTATGGAAAGTAAGTAGAGGTGGAAAAATTTTAATTATGTTATCTAGTGAAGTTTATGAAGTTTTACCAGAAGATGAATTAGATTCACAATTGTGGCTACCTCCTTCGGAAGTAATTATATGAGAAAAATCTTTAAAAGTAAGGGGAAAATTATGGAAATATTATGAAATAATCAATTTAGACGAAAATGAAAAGGTGGGAGCATTAAGAATTAAATAAAATAAAAATCCTTTGTTAGAAAAAAGGTAAAAATGAAAAAAATTATTTTTTTTGTTGTTAGTAGTGCTTTTAGTTTGTTTTAATTATGCCCATTCGCAAGATAATAACCTTAAAATAGTTATAGAAGAAGGTATAAAAGCTTGTAAAGAAGGGTGCAAAACTTATAACAGCCCCGGGTTTTGTAAAAGAATTTGTGAAAAAGAAATATTTGACCTAAGATGGAAATTTTTAGATTTAGATAGTTTGGGGTCAGCTCATTTTTATGATTCTGAAAGTATAGTTGTTTCTGGCAATATTGTTAAAGTATGGAAAAAACTGATATATTCAGAAAGGGGTAAGCAGTACTATATAAAATGGAGAATTCAAAAAAAATTAAATGTGAAAGGGTATAAAAATTTAGATTACACTTTAGACTTGTTTAAAATTGATTGTTTTAAAAAGAAATTTCAGATATTAGAAACTATTGATTATGCTTCAGATGGTTCAATTTTAGAAAGCGTTAATTTCCCTGAATTTTTATCTGAATGGTCATCAATCCTTCCAGATTCAGTGGGAGAAGGGTTATTTAAAAAGGTATGTGAAACTGAAAAATAAAAAGTAAATAACTATGAAAGAGGAATTAGAAAGAGCAATTAAGAATTTGTTTCTGAACTTAAGTTTTCTGGGAAGAGTGAAAAAAACATTTCCGCTTATAGTTTTCATTTAGCTAAGTTTAAAGCTTTTATCTCAAAAAGGGGGCTTGATTTTAGGCTTATTAATGGAAAAGAAGCAAAAGAATTTTGAAACTATCTTTCAAGTTTAGAACTGAGTCTTACTTCAATTAATACAATTCTTTCAGCTTGTAGGTCATTTTGTGGTTACGTTGCGATCGGGTCTTTTCTGGTCATGGAAAGAGTTATGAGCTCGCTAACGGTAAAGAGGTCAGGGAGCTAATCTGGGTGAAGGATGCAGGCATAGGAGCCGTCGGCAAACTTGGTGATGTTTGTCCTTTCAAGCTGGATAATGGCTTTTTTGACCTTGGTTTTGGTCAGCTTTTTAGCCTGGTGCAATCAGTTGAGAGATTGTTTTGTTTTAATCTTACCCGTTCGGTTTTTCTGAAAAATTATTATTACACTTACTGCGGAGGAGGAGGGATTCGAACCCCCGGTGCGGGTTTTAGCCCGCACAGCCGATTTCGAGTCGGCCCCCTTCGTCCACTCGGGCACTCCTCCTATTATATCTTATCCTAACAACCTTCTACCTTTTTCTTTGGCTGAGCTGGTTGAGCTTTTTCAGCTGGGGTTGCTGGCTTTGCTGGTTGGGCTGGTGTAGCAGGTTTTGCAGGCTCGGCAGGTTGAGCTTTTTCAGCTGGCTTTGCTTTCTCTGCATGAGTGGCGTTTGCTTCCTTTTTAGTTTGCTTAGTCTTTTTTGTGGGTTGAGCTGGCTTTGTTTTTTCTTCTGGTTTTGCGGATGAAGTTTGTTTTGCAGGCTCTGCCTTCGCTTTCGCTAACGAAAAAGCCTTCTTTATATCTTCGTCAGACAGGCTTTTGTGAATTGCTTTTTTAGCAGACTTATTCCTAAGAAAATCAAGGAGCTCGTTTTCATCCTTTGCACCCGAGCTTTTAATTTTTGAAGCAAGGTCAGCATCTGTCTTGTGACATTTCATGCAGGGAAGCGCCATTCCCAAGCTCGGCAAAAGCAACCCTACAGCACCTAACATGGCTAAAATTTTACTCCCTTTCATATCCTTCCTCCTTTACTTGATTTTCTAAAAAATATAATCCAAAAATCCTGTTGTTGAAGTTATAGCTTAAGAATCCTTACTCTGATTGAAAGCCTAAATTATCTTTTAGCTTTAAAAAATTCCTTTAAAAGCAGCTCTGCTTCTTCTTTAAAAAGCCCGTAACGAACCTTGACCCTATGGTTTAGCCGAGGATCATTTGGGATCTGATATAAACTTACGCAGGCTCCGGTTTTTGGGTCAAGAGTGGCAAAGATTAGCTCTGTAATCCTTGCTAACACCATGGCATAAGCACACATCGCACAGGGCTCAAGAGTTACATAAAGCTTGCATCCAAGCAAACGATAATTTCCAAGCCTTTTAGCACTTTCTCTTAAGACCAAGATTTCCGCATGAGCTGTAGGGTCGCAAAGGCTGATAATTCTGTTGTGGTCCTTAGCTAAAACCTCCCCCTCGCTCGAGACTAAGACTGCCCCAACTGGCACCTCATCCTCTTCAAAGGCTTTTCTTGCCTCATCCAAAGCAAGGGACATGAAGTATTCGTCCTCTTTAGTAAAGGTAAAGATTTCTACCATATTCTAAGAATTATAGAAACTAACAGAAAAGAAGCAAAAGGTATAAGAGAAAGGAGTTCAAGATAAACAACTTGACCAAGCTTTCTTTTGAGAAGGGTCTGATAGAGTAAAAGACAGGAAAGAGCCGAAGTGACAAATAAAAGATTAGCAAGGCTAAAATAGGATAAACCAAAGGGAAGAATTAAAAGCCCAATCAATATAATCTTTAAAAGTTTTTTTATTCGTCTTTCATGAAAATCAAAAAAGGCTAAAAGAAAACTTCTTGGTAAAAAGCCATCAGTTTGCAGATAAACCATTTCTAAGTAAAATTTAACAAATAGTAAGATTAAAAGGGCATAGGAAGAAAGAAGGAGGAACTGATTGTCCCACAAGGGGTAAAGATAAAGGAGAAGAGCGATGTAAAAAAGGATATCTATGCCCCCTTGGAGAGGGCTTTGCTTAAAGAGAAAAGAAAGAAGAGAAAAAATAATCACTAAGCTTAAAATCCTTGGTTTATAAAGAAGCCCAAAGATGATGCTTAGAACAAAGAGCCCTGCCAAGCAAAGCCAAAAATAGCGTGAAAGGTAGAAATTAGTCCTTTCCGGATAGAAAAAGGGGAAGGCCTCTCGATTTATAAAGTTTACCAAAAAAATAAGAGCCGTTGAAAAGAAAAGAGAAAACAGCAAAAAAGTAATTTCAGAAAAGCTAAATGGTATGCCTTTTATTAGCAGGAGGGCTAAAAGAAGTATCGGAATAAAAAGTCCTGCGTATGCTTGGGAGATTGCCAAGCTTCTTAAAAGGGCGTAGGTTTTAGAGGTATGCTTTTTTAAAAGGTCAACCACTGAGTTTATCAGCCAGTTTGGAGTTGAGGCACCGGCTGTTATTCCAAGGCTACCAACCTTTTTTATCTCCTCAAGCGGGAGCTCTTCTGGTCTTTCTACGAAGTAGACTTTTTTCCCCTGAGATTCTGCAATCTGGGCGAGGCGTTTGGTGTTTGCTGAAAACTTTCCTCCTACAACCACGATGGCTTCGCAGGTCTCGCAAAGCTTTCTTACCCCAGCTTGCCTTACCTCCGTTGCGTTGCAGATGGTGTTTATGATTTCAACATCTTGGAACCTGCTTTTTATTTCCTCGGCTAACAACTCAAAGACCTCTTCATCCTGAGTGGTTTGAGAAAGGACAACAAAAGGGGTTCCTTGCGGAAGAGCCTCTAAATCCCGTAGAGAGGAGACCACATAGCCCTTTCCTTGGCAATAGCCAAGGATGCCCTTTACCTCAGCGTGGTCCTTGTCTCCAATGATGATAACCGATTTTCCCTCTTTCACTGCCCGGTCAGCCAAAGCTTGCACTTTAAGAACTCGAGGGCAAGTTCCGTCAAGGAGTTTAAACTTCTCTTCAAGCACCTTCTTTTCTTGAGGGGGTATTCCATGGGCTCGTATAACGCATACTCCACCAGCCTGTCCTTCCTCTGGGGTTTTGATTACTTGCACTCCAAGCTTTAATAGGAGCTCAAGGGTTTGCGGATTGTGGATGAGCGGACCATAGGTGTAGATGGGCGATAGCCCTTGATTTACCGCTCTAAGGACTAAGTTGACCGCCCTCCTTACACCCATACAAAAGCCAGCCTTCTCCGCAATTTTTATCCTCATAGCCTTTGGCTCACTCTCCTTGCAATCTCCTCAAGCAAACCCTCTTCAGCAAAGCTAAAGTATCCAGAATCTCCTATTATCAGATGGTCTACAAGTTTAATATGAAGGAGCTTTCCGGCAAGGTAAAGAAGCTCTGTCAAGCGTATGTCTTCCTGAGAGGGCTTTAGGCTGCCTGAAGGGTGGTTGTGGGCAACGATGATCGAGCTTGCTGATAGCTTGATCGCCTGAGAAAAAACTTCCCTTGGATAGACAACAGCCTCGGTGATGGTTCCTTCAAAGAGCTCATCAACATGTAAGACCTCGGATAACGCAGAGAGGTAGACTACGACGAAGGTTTCCCGCTTTCTTGCTTTGAGCTCAAACCAAAGGTAATCATAGACCTCCTTTGGGGAACGAAGATAGACCGCCTTTTTTGCCCTAGTGCGAAGATAACGCCTTGCCACTTCCCTTGCCACTTTAAGGGGAAGAATGGCAGATGGTCCAAGCCCTGAGATTTTAAGAAGCTCCGTAGGCTCTGCATCAAGGACATTACTTAGGTCATTATTAAAACAAGCTAAGAGCTCCCTTGCTATCTTTCTGGTATCCTTTCTTGGGATGCCAAAGAAGAGAAGAAGCTCAAGTAGGTCTTCGTCGGTAAAGGCTTCTGGTCCCTCGCGGAAAAAGCGCTCCTTAACCCTTGCCCGATGACCTGTGGCTTTCTTCTCAAAATCCTCAAGCCTTTTTAACTTGGCTTTAAGCTTTTTATCTATGCTCTCGCTCATAGAGGGTTAGAGGGAAAACTTAGCCTTCACATTGCCTTTTAAGCGAAACTCCCCGGTTGTAAGGTTGTAGTAAAGCTCGCTTCCTTCAACGATTATACCCTCTTTTTTTATGAAGACGCGCCCCGGAGCCCTCAACACCCCATCCTTTACGCTGTAGAAAAGCTCTTCGGTGTAAACATCCCCGTGCTTATCGGTTTTTAGTTCTACCGCACCTTGAAAGTGAAAGAGTTCTTTTTTCTTGTCGTAGAAGCCGAGCTTTGCCTTGATGTTTATCCCTTTCTTTGGGCTTACAAGCTCTAAATTTTTGGCTGAGAAGCTCTCATCAGGCTGTTTCTC
The DNA here is from genome assembly GCA_009903935.1 of Caldimicrobium sp. Taxonomy (GTDB): domain Bacteria; phylum Desulfobacterota; class Thermodesulfobacteria; order Thermodesulfobacteriales; family Thermodesulfobacteriaceae; genus WYEG01. Next base: position 23,879 of record WYEG01000040.1, read on the forward strand.
AAAATAGTTTGCCTTAAGTTGTAGGGCAAGCGAATTTCCCTCAAACCTACGATAGGTAAAATCCTGAATTTTAACCGACTTTATTTGGGAAAAAGCTGAAGTAGCTAGGAAAATTAATAGGAGTAGCGAGAAAAAAGCTCTTCCCATTTTCCTTTTGCCCTTATGATAAGTTCGCAAACCTCCCTCACTGCTCCCTTCCCGCCTTCCCTTGTTGTGATGTAGTGAGCATAATCTTTAACAGGAGGCCAGGCATTCGGAACGCTTATCGCTAAGCCTGCTTTTTTAAGGAGCGGGATATCTACCCAATCATCGCCCATGTAAGCTACGCTTTCAAAGGTTAGTCCCCTTTGCTTTAGAATAATTTCTACCGCGGAGAGCTTATCGAGCTCTCCTTGAATGATGAGCTCTATTCCAAGCTCCCTTCCTCGATGCTCTACCACCTTAGAATTCCTTGAAGAAACAATGCCTACCTCAACCCCAATTTTTTGAAGAAGCTTAATCCCCATTCCGTCAAGCACGGAGAAAACCTTTATCTCTTCTCCGGAGGAGGTAAGGATAATGCCTCCGTCGGTCAAAATTCCATCCACATCAAGAAGAAAGAGCTCAACCCTTTTTGCTCGAGAAAGGACTTCAGGAGGAAAATCCATGCCTTTGAGCAACCGCTAAAAGGTCTGCAATCTGGGAAAAAAGCTCTGGAAGGTCCTTTAGAGGTAAAGAGTTTGGTCCATCGCAAAGAGCTTTATCCGGCTCAGGATGCACCTCAAAAAATAGCCCGCTAACACCCACAGCAACAGCAGCCCTTGCTAAGGGAGCCACAAACTGCCTTTCTCCACCCGACCTTCCCTCCCCACCACCAGGCAGTTGAACGCTGTGGGTTGCATCAAAGATAATTCGGTCTGCGTATTCCTTCATGATGAGAAGGGAACGAAAATCTACGACCAGATTACGATAACCAAAGGTTGCCCCTCGCTCGGTTAGCCAAACTTCCTTTGGAGCGCCTATCCGAGCCTTTTCTACCGCATACTTCATGTCCCAAGGAGCCATAAACTGCCCCTTCTTGATGTTTACAATCCTCCCTGTTTTTCCAGAAGCTACAAGTAAGTCCGTCTGCCGACAAAGAAAGGCTGGTATTTGAATAACATCCGCTACTTGGGAGACGGGCTCAACCTGCCAGGACTCATGGACATCGGTAGTAACAGGAACACCAACCTTGCTTTTTACCTCAGAAAGCATCTCAAGCCCTTTTTCTAAACCTGGTCCCCGGTAAGAATAAAGACTTGTGCGGTTTGCCTTGTCAAAAGAAGCCTTAAAGATGTAGGAAAAGCCATGTTTTTGGCAAAGTTCTTTCACAAAGGAGGCAATGGTTAGGGCTGTGTCAAGGTCCTCAAGAACACAGGGACCGGCTATGATTAAAAACTCTTTCATACAAGAAAGAATTTTAATAGATGGAAGAGAAGTTTACAAGCCCCTACAGCCTCCCGTGCCGAGCGTAGCGAGAAAACCTTTCTTATTTCGTTTAGATGCACAACAAGCGAGAGAGGCAAATTGAGTTTGATTTCAAATCAACCGTAGGGGGCGCTAGGCTTAGCGCCAAATGTGTTTCTGGATAAGCCACCGCTTGTCCGGGGCAGAGGTTTTGAGAAGATCCCTTTGGCAGCCACTCGGCTTAGGCTCGGGCTAACATAGATGAAGTTCGGGATGTGGCATTCCAAATTGGTAATAATATGCGATATTGCCATTAGTAATCACAGGGTTGAGGTTTGAAAAGTTTGACCTTTAACCAAAAGTAATCTCTAAATACGGAGGGTTGATCTTTGCTGACTTTACCTCTTTGTGGATCAACACCCTTGGAAGGAAAAAATGCTTTTTAAAATTGCCAATCCTTATGGTTAGTTCATCCCCAGAATGAAAGACTTCAAGCTTTTCCTTTGGCACTTCTCGTAGATGAAGCTTTAGCACAAAGTCTCCATCCCGTTCAAAGACTTCAAAGGGTTTGTCCTGATAGAAAACCTCGCTCGGGTCTTTATCGCCGTAGACAAGCCTTCCAAGTTCTTTAAGCTTTTCCAGACCAAGGACCTCCTCTTTAAGATATGGCACTTCAAATATAGGGGTAGGGTAGAAATTTTGATAGATCTCCTCTAAGTATTTTTGCTGGATGCTTGCTAAAAAGTTTTCTTTTTCAGCTACCCTGTTCACCAAGATAGCGTCTACGGGAAAACCAAAAAGATGAAGGTAGGTGTAAGCCTTCTCAGTTTCCCTGAGAACCATCTTTTCAGGGTTGGTTACAATCCTTACTGAAGAAATTTTTGGGTTTTGCAAAAGATAGTAGAGGTTGTAGACCTGTCTGAAAAGGTCTTCGAGGGCGTCGTAAGTTTCTTCTTCGGGCAAGGGCATGTCTGTTGCTACTTTAGCCACAGGGCGGATAAACTTAATGAGCTTTCTCTGAAGAGGTAGCACCTTGGTGATCCACCAACTTGCTGCATCAGGCAAACTAAGAAACCTTAAAGTTTCGCCAGTTGGAGCAGAATCAACGATGATCACATCATACTTTCCTTCCTCAACATGGCTGTTTATCCAAAGAAAGGCAGAAACCTCTTCCATCCCTGGTAGAATAGACATCTCCTCCGCCAAGACCTCTTCAACACCCTGCCATTTGAGAAGACTTCTAAGATACTCTTGGAGCTTTCCCCAGTATTTTTCTACAGAAAAATAGACATCTATCTCCTGAGCAAAGAAGTTTTCAGCGATAGCCTTTGGCTCAGGACCTACCTCAACCTCTAACACATCCGAAAGCGAGTGAGCTGGGTCTACAGAGACAACTAAAACTTTCTTCCCAAGGGATGAAAGATAGGCTGCTGTTGCTGCAGACAAAGTGGTCTTTCCAACTCCACCTTTTCCGGTATAAAGGATTATCCGCATGCGCTTGGGCTCTACTCCTCAGCCTCTACCTTAACCTTTTTTACCTCTTTCTTTGGTTTTTCAAGCTCTTCGACCTTCTTCTCGATAAGCTCCTTTAAAGCAAGAAGCATCTCCTTTTTGGCATTCTTAAGATGGGTTCTACTTTTTTCAGGGACAAAGGAGGTTAGGTCCTCGATGAAGGCTTCAAAAGCTTGGTTCAGATGCTCAATCCAACGAAATTTCATGTCCCTCCACCTCCTTTCCGTCTTTTAATCTTATCATAAGATTTTCAAACAAGAATTCAAGGTGGGAAAATAAAATGTAGGAGAACCCGTCTGGGCGTCCAATGTCTTTGTTTGGCAAGACACCGCTTGCCCCTACATGCCTTTTTTGAACGAGCATTTAGCTCTACTAAAAACTTTCCCAAGTTTGTATTAAAATTATTTAAAAAAAGCAAAGCTTAAAGTGCAAAATGTTTGTGCCGGGATCCGGAGCTTATCTTATAAACCCTTTTCGCAATACGGCTTCGAAAGATAATCTATCCTATAATCAAACTTCTTACGCTAACTCCAAGGACCAGGTTGAGGAGCAAAAGTTACGAATGGCAGTAGAAAGGCTAAAGAGAATAGAGGCAAGGGTTATTGCTCATGAGATGGCTCATAAGGTTGTAGGTGGGCAATATGCTGGTTCCGTCCGGTATGAGTATACCAGAGGTCCTGATGGCAGGCTTTACATCACCGGGGGAGAGGTTAGCATAGATGTGTCAGAAGAGCCAACCCCTGAGGAGACCATTCAAAAGATGGAAATCGTTAGGCGAGCTGCCCTTGCCCCAGCTGACCCTTCTCCTCAAGACCTTGCGGTTGCTCAAACAGCAACCATCAAAGAGATGAAGGCAAGGCTTGAACTTTGGCGAAAAAAATTCGAAGAACTTGAAAAACCAAGTCAACAGAACAAACTTTCAAAGGTAGCTTAACACATTGTAAGCACATATGACCATCCCCCTTTCTCAGCTTGAGCTTGAAAAGATACCGAACGAGCCTGGAGTTTATCTTTACAAAGATGCCAGAGGCGAGGTCCTTTATGTAGGCAAGGCAAAGGACCTTAGGGCAAGGATTTCAAGCTACTTCCGAAACGGCTATCTTTCCCCTAAAGTTCAAAGGCTTTTAGATACCGCAAAAGAGCTTGAATACATCCTTACCCGCACAGAAAAAGAGGCTCTTCTCCTTGAAGCAACCTTAATCAAAAAATACCGCCCAAAATACAATGTCCTTCTAAAGGATGACAAAAACTATCCCCTCATCCGCATAAACTTAAACGAGGAATATCCTGCCCTCCAAATAGTGAGAAAAAGAAAAAAGGGAGACAAAGCCCTCTACTTTGGTCCTTTCACCTCGGCAAAAGCCATAAGAGAGATACTCAAGCTCCTTTCTAAGACCTTTCCGCTAAGAAGATGCACCCTTGCTGAGATGAGGCGGAGGAGGGCTCCATGCGTCTACTATCAGATAAAAAAGTGCCTTGCCCCTTGCGTTAGAGATGTGCCAAGGGAAGAGTATGCCAAGCTTGTCCAAGGCGTAGTTGACTTTTTCCAGGGTAGGGCAAGGGAGCTCCTTGATAAGATGAAGGCAGAGATGCTTGAGCTTGCTGAAAGGCTTGAGTTTGAAAGGGCAGCCTTCCTTAGGGATAGGATTCAAGAGCTTGAGGAAGTTTTAAACAAACAGGCCGTAATTCTCTCTACACCTGAAGACTTTGACCTCTGGCACGCAAAGATTGAAGACGAAGACCTATACTTGATAGTTCTTTTTGTGAGGTTTGGCTATCTCTACGGCTTCCAACCCTTTAGGCTAAAGAAGCCTATCGAGGAAGAGGGCGCTCTAAAGTCCCTTATCATCCAATACTACAGCGAGGGGAAAGTTATACCCGATAAGGTCTACCTTAGCTGGCAGGAAGAAAACCGGGAAGAGTTAGCCTTAGCCCTTTCAGACCTCGCTGGAAGAGAAGTAATTGTTTCCCCCTTGCCAAAGGGGGAAGAGTATTCTTACCTTTTGGAGATAGCCCAAAAGAACCTTGAGCATTTTAGGCTTTCTCAGCTAAGGAAAGAGAAGCCCTGGCATGATGGGCTTGCGGAGGAGCTGGCAAGGCTTTTGCGGATGCCTGACCTTCCTCGGTTCGTAGAGGCTGTTGACCTTTCGCAGTATGCGGGCACGGCAAGGGTTGGAGCAATCGTCTGCTTCTTTGAGGGTGAGCCTGATAAAACAAGATATCGCCACTATCACATAAAGAGCGAGGGGCGAGACGACTACTCCATGCTCTATGAAGTTGTTTATCGCAGGCTAAGAAGAGGGCTTGAAGAGGGGAACCTGCCAGATGTTTTACTCATTGACGGAGGGAAGGGGCATCTACAAACAGCCCTTCAAGCTGCTGAGGATTTAGGTATAACCGAGGTTGCCTTAGCCGGCGTTGCCAAAAACGAAAAAAGAGCCCCAGAAAAGCTTTATCTTCCGGGTAGGAAAAACCCTGTATTTTTGCCAAAGCATGAAAGGGTTTACCATTTCATCTGGAGGGTAATGGAAGAGGCTCACCGCTTTGCCAAGTCTTTTGCGGAAAAAACTAAAGAAAGGTTAGACTTTTCTTCTGAGCTTCTTGACAGCATCCCTGGGCTTGGTCCAAAGAGGAAAAAGATTCTGCTTAGCCATTTTTCAAACCTTGAGGAGCTTTCTCAGGCAAGCTTAGAAGAGATTGCAAGGCTTCCAGGGTTTAATTTAAGCTTAGCAAAGAGGATAAAGGAAAGACTGACAGCTAATGAACAAAAATAAAAAACCCCGGGGATTTAGCCCCGGGGTTTTATCTTACTTAGAGATTATCAAGTTTTAGAAGAAGAGTTCGAGAGAGCCGTAGAGGTTCCACATGGTGTCGATGGGCACATACATGGTCATGGCTTTCATGACCTGATTAAGGTCGCCAGACTTTGCCCACTTCTTGATGTCGCTGATCTTCCTTGGAGTCTCAAGCCAGTTTGCTGAACCGTAGTAATCAAACCAATAGTATTGGAAGCCTACCCTGAGGAGGGCTCTTCCGTTCTTGACAAGCTTTGCACCGACTGGTAGCTCCTGCTGCCAGTATACTTCTGCCACATGACCGCGGGTTGAAAGCTTGTTCATGTATGGGTCGTCAGAGCTGATGTGGAAGGGCATCCACCACTTGGAGCCGTAGTTGTATTCAAGACCAAGCTTTGCCCCGCAGACCTGAGGAATGGGGAACCTAACTCCAGCATACACCGCATAACCGTTGCGAGTCTTCTTTTTGATTTGAGTTGGGTCAAGGCTCATTCCATTAAGTAAAGTGTAGTAAAGGGTCATTGGCATGCTAAATGTTCCCCAGCTCGGATCAGTTATAAATACATTCATAGGCATTTCACCGATGGCTTTTGGCTCAGCGATGCTCATACCGAGAGAGATAAAGTAGTCCAATCCCTCAAGGTTGAAGAATTTTACATTCTTGTGGGACCAGGTCAAACCGATCTCGTAGAGGTCTCCAAGGTTTGTTTTCCCACGCATTGGAGCTGGCATATACATACCAAAAGCGGGGTTAAACATATACATTTCTCCGCTTGGAAAGTCCATGATGTCTTGAGCCTTGAAGGCTTGGAAGTTGAGGAACATGTCGTTATCGTCATAAAGGTCGATGTTAAAGCCGTAGAACTCTACATCATCCTTAGCTCGGTCAATGGGAGTTTTAAACCCAGACTCAAAGCCCCTTCCATAGCAGAACCTTGCCCTACCCGTTCCCCAGTCATAACCAATGGTAGCACCATCAAAGGGCACATCAATGTTAATAGCAGTGGGCGTAGCATCCCTCTTGTCTATACCTTCCCTGATCTCCAGAGGAACACCGTGAGTAGTTGGTCTGCGTCCGAAGGAGATCCAGATTGGCTTTCCAAAGATATTAGACCAATTGAAGTAGGCTCTGTCAACATAGAGGGTGTTGTCAGCTGGTCTTGCGCCAAGGGTAAAGTTGTTCTTCATCGGGAAGAAGAGGTAAGGAGCAAAATAATCATCCGTCTCACCCCAAGCCTTCTGGTAGGCAAGCCTAACTTTAACTACAGTATCCTCGGTCGGCTTTACAGAAAGGTCAAGCCTTAGCCTGTTTGTCCAAAGAGAATCGTTATCGTCCTTGTGGCTTCTTGTTTTCTTCTCAAACTGAGCATAGACATTTGTTAGGTCATTGCCAAACATATCGGACAAATACGCTGTTGGTGGAATTAGGCCTAAAAATTTATAATAATTGACCATAGTCGGCATCATTCCAAGCATAAAGGCATTTCTTTCAATGTCTGCTCTGGTACTGTCAATCCTAACCCTAATGTCCCCACCTATCTTGAACTTGCCGATCCCGTCCTTGATGGCTGAGACAGTCTTATCAACGGCGCTCACCTTTTCTTCCTGAGTTGCCTGCTTTTCCTTTACCTCCTGAAGCTGAGCCTTCAAAGCCTCAAGCTCTTTAGAAAGCTGTTCAATCTTCTGTAAAAGCTCTTCCTGAGTTGCTGCCTGACCTGATGAGGCAAACAACCCTAAAACCACCGCCGAAATCAAAAACTTCTTCCCTTTCATTACCTCACCTCCTATTTATTTTCTTTAAAGAATTTTACAAATAAATTAATTTATTTTTAAATTCTAAGTTGTCAACCATTGAAAACCCCTTTTTGCGGTGAAGTTTGAGCATATTTTTCTATTAAAAGTCAATTTTTTTTATGATTTTGAAAATTTTCGTTAACTTTTGGTTTTGCACTTTATACCTGAATTGTCAAAAATGTTTGGTGATTGTGCGATGGGTTCCGCTATGTTTTGTCCCTACGCGGAGAAGACGGGAAGGTCGCTTAGACCGAGGGGAAGGGTCCCGGGCTTATGCTCGTTAGCAGATGGTAGGGGCGCTATGTTTTCAGATGAAAAAAAAGAAGTAAAATGAAGTTTGAATATGCAAAGGCTTGATTTTAAAGAGGCGTTATCCCTTTATAAAAACGCTGACCTCTTTGAGCTCGGCAAGCTTGCTCACAGCTTTAAAGAAAGGCTCCACGGCAAAAATTACTACTACACTATCAATCGGCACATCAACTATACCAATGTCTGCATCATGCACTGTAAATTCTGTGCCTATCACTGTTCCAAAGATGATGAAAGAGCCTATGTGCTTGAAATAGATGAGGTCTTAAGAAAGATAAGTGAAAGCCCAAACCTTAGAGAGGTTCACATCGTAGGTGGTCTAAACCCAGACCTTCCCTACGACTATTATGTTGAGCTTATCTCAGCCATAAGGAAAAACTTTCCAACCTTAAGGATCCGAGGCTTTACCTGCGTTGAGGTTGATTTTTTGAGTAAAATTTCTGGAAAGGATGTAGCCGAGGTTTTAACAGACCTTAAAAGGGCAGGGCTTAATGCCTTGCCTGGTGGTGGGGCTGAGATCTTTTCTGATAGATTAAGAGAGGAGCTTTACCCAGCAAAGATTGACCATAGAAGATGGCTTGAAATTGCTAAAACTGCCCACAAGCTTGGTCTAAAAAGCAACGCCACCCTTCTTTTTGGTCATTTAGAGACAGAAGAAGAGATCATAGAGCATCTTATTATGCTTAGGGCTGCCCAGGATGAAACAGGTGGTTTTGAATGCTTTGTGCCCCTTCCTTTTTTGCCTGAAAACACAAAGCTTTCCCATCTTCCGCCTGTTTCCGCTCAAAAGATTTTAAGAACCTTTGCCATATCTCGCTTAGTCCTTGATAACTTTCCGCACATCAAGTCTTACTGGGTTTTTCTTGGCGTTGGTTTAGGGCAGGTTGCCCTTCTCTTCGGGGCAGACCATTTCCATGGCACTGTCATCGAGGAAAAGATAAGCGAAAGCCACAAAAGTGAAGTCATCACCAACCTACCCCAAGATGAGATAGAAAAGCTCATCAAAGAGGTAGGGGGCAACCCAGTTTTGATTTAGATTGACATGGAGATGGAACCCAAGTAAAATAAGCTAAAATATTCCAAAGGAGGTGTCTTATGCTTTCTAAAATACCCGTTGAGCTTGATAGGATCGATGAGGAGGACCTTGATAAACAGATCCTCCGTTTAGCCATCATGGCTGAGCTTGACGCCATAAACCTCTATGAACAGCTTGCCAACATGACAGAGGATGAAAACATCAGAACCATCCTTCTTGATGTGGCAAGAGAAGAGAAGACCCATGTTGGTGAATTTATGGCTCTTCTCCTAAACTTAGATGAAGAGCAGGTAGAGGAGCTTGAGGCTGGAAAGGAAGAGGTTGAAGAGCTTCTTGAAGAAGAGGAGGAGTAATAAAGCCATCGTTGAAAGGGCAAAAAACTTTATCACTCTTTCTTGTTTGCTTCCTTGTTCTTTTATTAAAGATAAATTCTTTATACGCCCTGCCTGCATCTTCAAAGATTGAGGTTTCTGCCGATAGGTTTGAAATCCTTGGGCGGGGCGAAAGGCTCCTTGCGGAAGGTAATGTTTTCATAGAAAGTAAAGATTTTTTTATCCTTGCTGACCAAGCAATCTTTGACCCAAGGCGGGAAATCTTAGTTTTAAAAAGATTCCAAATCCAGGATCTAACGGAAAATGCAAGCTTAAGGGGGGATTCGGCAACCGTTGACCTTAGGTTTAATCAGTTGGAGAGCGATAGCGTCCTCCTCTTTCTTAAAAAACAAAACATCCGCATAAAAGCCTATGGTTTTGAGAAGAACGCCTTAAACGAATACAAAGCAGAAAGGGCTATCATTACAAGCTGCGAGCTTGACTGTGAAAAGGAGGAGTTTCCGCCCTGGAGCATAGAGGTTAAAAACTTTATTTTTGGACCCGACGAGCTTTCTAAATCTGATGCTTCAAAGTTTAGAGCAGGCAAGTTCCCTCTTCTCTATCTTCCTAAGTCTATCCTCATGCCAAAGGTGAGCCTACCCGTATTGCAGGAGAGAAAGCAAGGGTTCCTTCTTCCGAACATCGCCCAGGGTAATAGACTTGGCTTTGGTTTCCAACTCCCCTACTTTCTACCCCTTACCGACCAGATAGACTTCACCATATCTCCCCTTTATCTTACGAAACGAGGGCTTCTTTTTGACTTGGAAAACAGAATAACCCTTACCGAAAACATTAAATCGGTCTTCAACTATCGATACATTGAGGATAGGGAAAAAGGGGAGGGGAACCGCTGGTGGTTAACAGGTAAGGTTGATGTTGGTTTAAGGGAAAATCTTGATGTGCATCTTGATGTTGACCTTACCTCTGATAAGGTGTTTCTTGATGAATTCAATGTTGGTGAAGGCGGGTTTGACCGAGTAAAATCTCGTTATCTTGAGACCTTTAGGCGGGATGTTGACGATAAAACTCAGGATTACCGCGCATCAAGCCTTTGGGGGCAGTGGTTTAGAGGTAGCCTCTACAGCAGGATTTCAAGCACCTACTACGATTATCATGGTCCTAACGATGAGAAAACAATCCTTCAGCCCTTAGCCAATTTCCATCTAAACATCCTTCCCTTTGAGTGGCATGCCCTTTTGCCATCCTTTGTCTTTGATTATTACTATTTTTATAGAGAGAAGGACTACTACGGGCATAGGGTTTCGCCAAAGCTTGAATTGAACTATCCGTTTAAATTTTCCTATCTGCGAAATCTTTTTACCCTTTCCTACACCCAAAACCTTTATTATCTTTCCGAGAGGGGAAATTTTTCGCAGGACAATCTCTCAAGCGGTTTTGTTTCTGCCGAGGTTTCTACTTATACCTTGCTTAAAAGGTCTTATTTCTTGCCTTTTGGCGGACCAAGAGATCTTAGCTTTGAGCATGTGCTTAAGCCCTTTGCCATTCTCCATTATCAGTCAAAACCCTCAAGAAAAGATGTCCCAATATTCGTAGATGAGGATTTGCTAAAGGATAAGACCTTGGTTTTGGAGTATGGGCTGTGGCAGTTCTTCAACCTTCCTACAAGCTACAATTTTATTGTTGTCAAAGCCTATCAAATCTACGACCTCGAGAAGGCAAAAAAGAGCGCAACCTCTTTACCCCCTGAGGAGCGAGCCTTCTCCGACCTCTATCTTCAAGTCCTACTTCAAGGGAGGAGAATTAGCGCAAGGTATGACGCAACCTACAACTTTTACGGTTACGGCTTTAAAAAGCATTATTTTACCATCACGACAAACAAGGTCCTAATCGATAGGCTAAACCTTCAGTATCAAGAGGATTCAGCTTGGAAGACAAGGCAAGCTATTTTTGAGGCTTATCATACCTTTTGGCAAAAGTTAGCCCTTCATTTTTACGCCACAAGAAACCTAAAGCTTAACCAGACCTCCGAGCTTAAGTTTGAGCTTGCTTATCTGCATGATTGCTATCTCCTTGGGTTTGGTTTTACTTCAACGCCAAAGGATACAAGGTTTCATTTTATGGTAAACCTTGTAGGGCTTGGCGGCTTAGGAACAAGCTCTTTAGCTCAAAATTATCCTTGAAAATTGATAAGTAAGGGTAGAAAGTATGTAGGCTAAAAATAAGCTGTAGAAAAAGTAAAGAAGAGCGTAGCTCTTTCCTGCTTCTTTCCAAATAGTTGCAAGAGTTGCCATGCAAGACATGTATACAAGGATGAAAACCAAGAAAGACAGCGCTTGAGGAGGTTGAAATAGTCCCTTTATCTTTTCTTTAATAGTTTGCTTTTCTTCGTCTTCTTTATCCTCGTTAGAAAAAACAGTAGGATAGGGGTTAATAAGGGAGATTAAGCCTTTTTTAAAAGCTTCTACAAATCTCCTCCCCTGTTCTTGGGCTTTGCTCTTCCAGTCAAAGTGTTCCACCTTTTCTTCTTTTTCTTCCTCGACGATGACGCCAAGGGTGGAAATGATGGCTTCTCTCGCTAAAAAGGCTGGGATCAAGCTTGTTCCTATCCTCCAGTCATCCAAGCCAAGCGGTGCAAAGATGTAGGAGACGGCTTTTCCCACCCTTGCAGCGTAGGTATTTTCTAAATTTTTTTCTCCTAAGGGTAGGTTTAAAAGCAGCCATATCACCACTGATATGGCAAAAATTATCGTTCCAGCTCTGAAAAGAAAGCTTTTAAGATGGAGCCAAACGATGCGAAATAGCATTTTTGCTGAGGGCAAACGATAGGGTGGTAGGTCCATCACAAAATGAGAAAGTTCTTTTTTGTATAAAGTTTTTTGTAGGATTAAGCCGGTCAAAACCGCCACAAAAATTCCCAACATGTAGAGACAAAAGACGATTAAAACAGGGTTTTTAAAGAAGAGGCTTGCAAAAAAAGAGAATACAACGAGCCTTGCACTGCAAGACATAAAGGGTATCATAGCCATCACGATCAATCTATCCTTAGGGTCAGGAAGGACCCTTAAGGCAAGGATGGCAGGAACATTGCAGCCAAACCCAAGGAGTAAAGGAATAACGCTATGTCCGTGAAGCCCAATTCTATGAGTAAACCTATCCATAAGGAAGGCAACGCGGGGGAGATAGCCAGAGGTCTCTAAAAGAGTGATAAAAAGAAACATCAAAAAGACTGTCGGAACAAAGGTAAGAACTGTTCCAACTCCACCGATTACCGCGCTCCCAAAAAACTGCACCAAAAAGTCCGAAAGGCCGGAACGGCTCAAAAGGGAAGATAGCCCCTTACCCAAAAAATCCGAAAAAAAGCTGTCAAGAAAATCAACAAAAGGAGAAGAAAGGTCAAACACCGTCTTAAAAACAAGATAGTAAATCAAAAAAAGGAAGAAGATGCCAAAAACTGGGTGCAACAGAAGATTATCAAGAAAATCCGAAATGTTTCTTTGGGTAATAAGCCTTTTACGTAAGACCTCTTGAGCTAAACCTTGAGCTAAGCTTGCATAATCAAAGTTTAAAGGTTCAGCACCGCTTACGATCTGAACAGGAATTCTTGAGAGGGTAGGGACTAAGTTTTTCTCATGGGCGATAAGGATAGCCTCAAGGAGCTCATCTGTTCCTTTTCCTGTTCTTCCTATGGTTTTGACAACCGGTACTTTTAAGATTTCAGAAAGTCTTGCCTCATCTATCTTTATGCCTAAAGCCTCGGCTTCATCAGCCATGTTGAGGGCAATTACCATCGGTTTTTTTAGCTGAGCAAGCTGAAGAGTAAGATAAAGGTCCCTTTCAAGCTTTGGGCTTTCAACCACATTAAGGATGAGGTCGTAGTCCCCTTGTTTTAGATAATCTACCGCCACCTTTTCATCTAAAGATGTGTAAAATTCTAAAGTGTAGATGCCTGGGATGTCCACAAACTCAATTTCATAGCCTTGAAAAATGGTCCGCCCTTTCTTTTTTTCAACCGTAACCCCTGGGAAATTACCAATAGTTAAAGCTGTCCCGCAAAGATGATTGAGAAGACTTGTTTTGCCAACATTTGGGTTGCCTGCTAAGACGACGCGAATTTTTTCCATCATTCCAATGGATATTTTTAAAGTTTAGATAAAAGCTTAATCAAAAAATTCCGGGGACAACCCTTTTCATCCTTTATTTGGCAAGCATCATCCTTATCTTTTAAAGGACAGGGTTCTTGCAGAGCTTCCTCTCCGTTGATAAGTTCGCAAGGTAAATCCTCGGTAACCTTTTCCGTCCTTACGATTTTAACCGGTATCTTGCTTGCAAGCTCCTTGTTTATGACGATTCGGGAGTTTCCAATTTCAACGAGTATTGTTCGACCACAGACCTGAAGCACCTTTAAGAGCTCCCCTTTTCTTAAACCCATGGCTATGAGCTTTTTACACATCACATCCGTGGGTAAATCAAGGACTTCAACAACCTTACCCTTTTCTACCATATCGAGGGTGGTGGTTTCGGCCTTTTGACAAGTCTCGCATATACCAAAGGATTCCAAGTGATGGGTAAGTAGCTTAAATCCCTTTTCAGCCTCCTTTGTTCGAATTAGGCGTTCAAGCTCAGGGTCGATGATTTCCTCAACTTTTCCACATCGCAAACAAAGGAAATGAAGATGTGGAGCTTTGTTTATCATTACTTCATAATGCGAGTGCCCATCTTGCCGATACACTTCTTGAATGTATCCAGCTTCGATGAATAAGGGAATGCTTCTATAGATGGAGGGCTTAGAAATTTTTTTGTTCTTTTGTCTTAGCCGTTGATATAACTCCTCTACATCAAAGTGCCCATGAATGCTAAGAATTTCCTCAAGTATTTCTTCTCTTTCTGAGGTATATTTTAGCCCTTTTTTCCGAATAAACTCCCTGAAGTTTTTTAAAATTTCTTCATGCATTATAAATTTTTGCAACTGATATTCAATTAAATAAATTTTCTATAACAAATTAAATTAATTCTCTATAAGAATTTGTCAAGAGGATATGGGAGATGTTTAAAAAAGTCCCCTACTCCGTCATGGCGAGCGTCCTGCTCCGTCGTGCCGAGCGTTAGCGAGGCATCCCTCACTTCGTTCGGGATGACGCTTCATGAGGAGACCCCTCGCTTGCGCTCGGGGCGACAAAAAAGTAGGCTCGAGGCGAGAGCCCTTTTCTGTCGTTTCGAGCGAAGCGAGAAATCTCCACACCCTGTCATGCCCCTCCCCCTGTAGTGCCAAGAGTAGCGAGGCATCCCTCACTTC
>WYEG01000007.1 GCA_009903935.1 Caldimicrobium sp.
TTTTTGTCACCCCGAGCGTATGCGAGGGGTCTTACGCATTCTTGACGGATGATAAATGAGAAACCTTTGTTCAAGGGATTTAAAGTAGAGGCTAATCTTGGCAAAGCTTCTTTAGCGGAAACAAAATCGAGATGGGTCATGAAGCGCCGAAAAGGGGGTGAGCTTCGGATTGAAACCGCTCGATGGCCTCATCCAAGGTGATGTTGTTTAGGTGTTCACCCTTTCGGGAACGGAGGCTAACGGTTCCTGTTTCCATTTCCTTCTCGCCAAGGATGATCATGTATGGAACCTTCTCAAGTTGAGCTTGTCTGATCTTATAGTTTAGCTTTTCGGGACGAAAGTCATCCTCAACCCTAAAACCAAGGCTTTTAAGCCTTGAAGATACGGTCTCAGCATAGGGGATGACGCTGTCTTTGATGGTTAGAACCTTTATCTGGACGGGAGCTAACCAGAAAGGAAAGGCTCCGGCATAATGTTCGATTAGCACCCCAAGAAACCTCTCTAAGGAGCCAAGCAGAGCTCGGTGGATCATGATGGGACGATGAAACTGATTATCCTCCCCAACATAGACAAGGTCAAACCTCTCAGGTAAGTTGAAATCAACCTGCACGGTGGAACACTGCCAGTCTCGACCAAGCACATCCCTAATCTTAAGGTCGATCTTTGGACCGTAAAAAACACCCTCTCCAGGGTCTATTTCATAAGGTAAGCCAAGGGTTTGCAGGGCAGACTGCAAGGAGCTCTCAGCAAGGTCCCAACGCCTCTCATCCCCTACATATTTTTCTGGTCTTGTAGAAAGATAGACCTTATACTCTTCAAACCCAAAGAGCTTAAGAAAATAGATTACCAGCTCAAGAACCTTGACCAGCTCTTCTTGGAGCTGGTCCTCTCGGCAAAAGATATGAGCATCATCCTGAGTAAAGCCTCGAACCCGCAGAAGACCATGCAAGACCCCGCTCCTTTCAAATCGATAGACCGTCCCAAGCTCACAGAACCTGAGTGGGAGCTCCCTGTAGGATCTCCTTTTCTGATTGTAAACATAGATGTGAAAAGGACAGTTCATCGGCTTTAGCTGATAGGCTCGATTTTCAAGCTCCATCGGGGGAAACATGTTTTCACGATAGAAATCAAGATGCCCTGAGGTCTTCCAAAGGTCAAGAAGGGCAACATGAGGGGTGTAGAGGAGCTGATACCCTCGCTTTAAGTGCTCATCCTTCCAAAAGTCCTCAATAATCCTCCGAACTATAGCTCCTTTTGGAAGCCAGATGACTAAACCCGGACCAATGTCTTCCTCTATGGTAAAGAGCTCAAGCTCCTTCCCAAGCCTCCTATGGTCCCTTTTCTTTACTTCCTCTAAAAAGTTAAGATAGGCTGAAAGGTCCTCTTCCTTAAAGAAGGCTGTGCCATAGATACGCCAAAGCATTGGATTTTTTTCGTCACCCTTCCAGTAAGCACCAGACACAGAAAGAAGTTTTATAGCTTTAATTTCTCCAGTTGAAAGCACATGCGGTCCACGGCAGAGGTCAACAAAATCCCCCTGCCTGTAAACAGAAACCTTATCTTCGGGTATCTCATCAATAAGCTCAAGTTTGAAATCTTCATTAAGGTTTTGAAAAAGGGCTTTCGCCTCTTCCTTTGAGAGCTCTTCCCGTTTTAGGGGTAAGTCCTTATTTATGATTTCTTTTACCTTTTCTTCGATCTTTACTAAGTCTTCCTCGGTAAAAGGTCTCTCATAGGCGATGTCATAATAGAAGCCTTCATCGATGGCTGGTCCAATGCCAAGCTTTGCCTTGGGGAAAAGTTCTTTTACCGCTTGAGCAAGAACATGAGAAGCGGTATGTCTTAAAACCAAAAGGGCTTCTTTATCCTCAGGATAAAGAGGTTTAAGAGAAAGGGAAGGTGCGGTGGAGTTAATGGGTGTGTGCCAATCTAAGATCTCTCCCGATGGAGTAAGAAAGGCTACAGGTAAGCTCTTTTTTGGGTTTAACTCTTTGATTTTATCAAGGAGAAGAATAAGAGGAGAATTATCTGAAAGCTCAAACTCGCCTATGCCTTCTACGGATATTTTCAAGGGGGCTATGTTTCTCCTATCCTTTTAAGGTTTTTAATTTGATGGTAGGCGCGGGCGGGATCGAACCGCCGACCTCTTGCGCGTCAAGCAAGCGCTCTCCCACTGAGCTACGCGCCTATGTTTAACATTTAAACATAATCAAAAATCAAAACCTGTCAAGATGTTTTGAAGGCTGTTCAAAAAAGTTCCCTACTCCGTCGCGCCGAGCCGCCCACAAGGTCATGCCGAGCGTTAGCGAGACATCTCCTACTTATCTTGTCATTTCGAGCGTAGCGAGAAATCTCCTCTTTGACAATTGTAGACCCCTTGGCTGACGCCTCGGGGCGACAAAAAAAAGAAGCTTGGTGTGACACCGGGAGGGCTTATACAAAAACATTTTTGAACAGTCGACCATATCTAGTTGAAAAAATAAAAAAAGTTAGTATAATACTTAAAAATCAAACTACTTTAGGAGGGGGAAACATGGCTTGCAAGGTTACTGACCAAGACTTTGAAAAGGAGGTGCTTCAATCACCCATACCGGTGCTCGTTGATTTCTGGGCAGCCTGGTGCGGTCCCTGCAGGGCAATTGCTCCTATCATCGATGAGCTTGCGGAGGAGCTTTCTGGAAAAGTAAAAGTCTGCAAGATGAACGTTGACGAAAACCCCATCACACCAGCTAAATATGGAATTAGAGCCATTCCTACCCTAATCATCTTTAAAGATAGTCAACCAGTTGAGACGATAGTCGGTGCCGTCTCAAAAGCGACCATTTTGAACGCTTTAAACAAGGTTATGTAGCACTATTATAAATGACTAATGACTATAAATGACAGAAAAGGTCTATGACCTCATAGTGGTAGGCGGTGGTCCTGCTGGGCTTACCGCCTATCTTTATGCCAAGCGAGCCCTTCTTGATGTTTGCTTAGTTGAAAAGGGACCCATAGGTGGTCAAGTCCTTCTTACCGATTGGATTGAGAACTATCCAGGCTTTCCTGAGGGTGTATCTGGGTTTGACCTGATTGAGCTTTTTAAAAAACAGGTGGAAAAACTTGGTCTTGAGGTCAAGTATGACGAGGCTATCGACCTAACCGTTGATGGGAACCTTAAGATTGTTCATTTAGCAACCGGGGAGAAACTGAAGGCTTATTCTGTAATTCTTGCTCTTGGAGCAGCGCCAAAAAGGCTTGGAATCCCGGGTGAGGATGCTCTTATTGGGAAAGGTGTTTCCTACTGTGCCGTCTGTGATGGTCCCTTCTTTAGGGATGAAATTGTAGCTGTGGTAGGTGGGGGTGATACCGCCCTTCAAGAGTCCCTCTATTTAACCAGGTTTGTGAAAAAGGTTTATCTTATCCATCGCCGGGACTCCTTTAGAGCCATTCCCATTTTGCAGAAGAGGGTTAGGGGAAACCCTAAGATTGAGCTTATTCTCAACTCCGTAGTCAGGGAAATCCATGGAAAAGAAAAGGTTGAAGAGATTTTAGTTGAGAACCTGCAAACTGGGGAAAGTTTTAAGCTAAAGGTATCTGGGGTGTTTATCTTCATCGGTCTTAGACCTCAGACGGAATGGCTTAAAGGAAAGCTTGACCTTGATGAAAATGGCTTTATCCTTACAGATAAAAACATGGAAACGAGCCTGCCTGGAGTTTTTGCTTGCGGAGATTGCGTGGCTAAAAACTTTCGCCAAATCGTCATAGCCTGCGGTGAAGGAGCCGTGGCCAGCCTTTCAGCCGAAGAATACATTCAAAGGCTTAAAAATGCTTAAGGTCCTTTCCGTATTTTTACTTTCTATGCTTCTTTTCGGCTGCGCAAAAGTCTCTGAACCTTTTAAGTTCTTAAAAAGGGAGATTACCCCAGCTGAAAAAGAGAAGCCTTTGCCTGAGCTTTTTGCCAAGGCTGAGAGGAACTTCCAAAAGGGCTATTACGACCTTGCCTACCAGGCGTATGAGGAGATTAAGAACAAGTATCCTGGGACCCCTGAAGCAGTCCTTGCTGAGCTTAGGCTTGCAGACATTAAGTTTTGGTCTGGCGAGTACCTTGAAGCCATATCCCTATATGAGGAGTTTGAAAAGTTTTATCCAACAAACGAGGCTATTCCCTATGTGATCTTTCAGATAGGAACCTGTTATTATAAGCTTAGACAAAGCATCGACAGAGACCCTACCTTTGCCAAAAAGGCGATAAGCCACTATGAGAGGCTTTTGCAGAACTATCCCAACAGTCCCTATACCTTAGAAGCAAAAAAGCGTATCCAAGAGTTAAGGGAACTCCTTGCTCAGCACGAGCTCTACGTGGCCAAATTTTACTATAAGATAAAGTATTACCGCGGAGCTTATAATCGCCTTCTCTACCTGATAGAAAATTATCCTGATACTCAGGCAGGTTCCATGGCTAAGTCTTTAGTAGACCTCTACTATCCTTTAGCTCTAAAGGAAACGGAAGAACTGAGAGAGGGAAAGAAAAGAGACTTCTTTGGCTCACCTGTGCCTTAAAAAAAACTAAGTTATATCCTTCATCTCATTGCTTAACTCTTGAAAATTAATTTCGATCTCTCTTTTTTGGGGTTTTTCTACCTCAGTTTGTCCTTTTGCTGGTACTTCATAAGTAGGGGTTTTTTGAAAATCTTCGATAAAGAGGAAGGGTTCCTTGGCTGGTTGAGGAAAGTAGCCGAGCTTTTCAAGCTCTGCCCCAACATCTGCTCCGCATCTTGGGCAGGTTCTTAGCTCCTCTGAAAAGATGTAGCTACAACTGGGACACCTCATGTCTTTCCTCCTCGTTGGTTTCAAATGCTTCTCTTCCGCAGCATTTCTTGTACTTCTTTCCGCTTCCGCAGGGACAGGGGTCGTTTCTTCCTACCTTTTCCGTCTTGATGGGTTGATTCTTCTTCTCTTCCTCGGCGAACACATCCTTTTTGGCAAACTCAAGCCTGCTTTCGTCTATCTCGCCCTCCTCCAAGACCATCTCTTGAACCTTTTCAGCCTCTTCTCTTAGCTCAATCCTGAATAAATAAGAAAGTGTGGTTTCCCTGATCCTTTTCATAAGAGAGACGAAGAGATGATAGGCTTCTTTTTTGTACTCCTGAAGGGGGTTCTTCTGTCCGTAGCCTCTGAGACCGACGCTTTCCTTTACATGGTCAAGCATGAGAAGATGTTCTTTCCAAAGGTTGTCGATGGTAGTAAGAAGGAAGTACTTTTCCAAATTCCTCATCAGGTCAGAGCCGATGTTTTTTTCTCTCTCTTCGTACTTCTGTTTAGTGAAGTCTTGAAGGTAAGCAATGACCTCGGAATTTGTGGTTAAATTCTCAGGAAGCTTCAAGGGAGTAGCAAAGACCTCTTGATATCTCTTTACCAGGGTTTCGACCTCTTCCGGCTGTAGGTTCCTCTCGTTTGAAGTAGTTTCCTCGACAAGCTCTTCACAGGTTTCGTCTATCAAAGAAAGTATCCAATCTTTGATGGATTCGCTCTTTAGGATCTCCTTTCTCTGCGAATAAATAACCTCTCTTTGCATGTTCATCACATCATCATACTCAAGGAGGTGCTTTCTAATGTCAAAGTGGTAGGCTTCAACCTTCTTTTGGGCTTGCTCAATAGCCTTAGAGAGCCAAGGATGTTCCAGGGGTTCGCCCTCCGGAAGACCAAGCTTATCGATGAAGGCTTTTATCTTGTCCGAGCCAAACAGACGAAGTAGGTCATCCTCAAGGGAGAGGAAAAACCTTGAGGCTCCTGGGTCGCCTTGCCTTCCAGCCCTACCTCTTAGCTGGTTATCAACCCTTCTTGATTCATGTCTTTCCGTGCCGATAATGTAAAGCCCACCGAGAGCCCGCACCTTCTCGGCATCCTTTTGACATTCAAGAACCTTCTCATAGAGGACTTGAGCCCATCGTTCTGGATACTTCGTTGTTGGGTCCTTTCCTTCTTTGGCCATGTTTAGGGCATCATACCAATCCCGCTCAGGGATTTGGCTCACATCATAGCCCTCGTTTTCAAGCTGCATCTTGGCTAAGCCCTCCGGGTTTCCACCAAGGAGGATATCTACGCCCCTTCCAGCCATGTTTGTGGCAATGGTTACCGCATGGGAACGCCCAGCTTGAGCGATTATCTGAGCTTCCTTCTCATGATGCTTAGCGTTAAGCACCTGATGGGGTATCTTCTTCTTTTTGAGCATCCTTGAGAGGATCTCGCTTTTCTCAATCGAGGTTGTCCCAACAAGGACTGGTCTTCCCTTATGGTAGTTTTCTTCTATCTCTTGAACAACCCTTTCAAACTTTTCCTTCATCGTGCGGAAGACGAGGTCGGGTAAGTCCTCCCTTATCATGGGTTTATGTGTAGGGATTACCACGACATCAAGGTTATAGATCTCCTTAAACTCAGCCGCTTCAGTTTCTGCCGTTCCTGTCATTCCGGCAAGCTTTTCATACATCCGGAAGTAGTTTTGAATGGTGATCATAGCCAAGGTCTGGTTTTCAGCTTCGATGCGGAGGCGCTCCTTTGCTTCTATCGCCTGATGGAGACCATCGCTCCAACGCCTTCCGGGCATGAGCCTTCCTGTAAACTCATCAACGATGATAACCTTCCCATCCTTCACCACATAGTCCACATCTCGCTTGAAAAGATGATGAGCCCTCAAGGCTTGATTAATATGATGAACAAGCCTCACATAACGAGGATGATAAAGGTTCTTTATCCCAAGAAGCCTCTCACACTCCGCAATGCCCTCTTCGGTTAAATGAGCAGACTTAGATTTTTCATCCACCGTAAAATGGACATCCTTCTTGAGCTTCCTGACGATTTCATCCACATAGTAGTAGAGGTCTGTGCTTTCTTCAGAAGGTCCTGATATGATAAGCGGTGTCCTTGCCTCATCGATAAGGACGGAGTCTACCTCGTCGATGATGGCATAGTAATGCCCACGCTGAACCATGTCCTCAAGGGAATACTTCATGTTGTCCCGAAGATAGTCAAACCCAAACTCTGAGTTTGTGCCGTAGGTAATGTCGCAAAGATAAGCCTTCTTCCTCTCCTCATTGTCCATGCCAGAGGTGATGTAGCCTACAGTCAAGCCTAAAAATCGATAGATAGGTCCCATCCACTCGGCGTCCCTTTTAGCAAGGTAGTCGTTAACGGTCACAATGTGGACGCCCTTTCCGGTTAAGGCATTGAGATAGGCTGGGAGGGTAGCAACTAAGGTTTTCCCTTCACCTGTTTTCATCTCGGCGATCTTTCCTTGATGAAGGACGATCCCGCCCATTAGCTGAACATCAAAGTGGCGCATCCCAAGAACTCGCCTTGCCGTTTCCCGAACAACAGCAAAGGCTTCAGGCAAGAGGGAATCTAAGCTCTCCCCCTTTTCTAACCTTTCCTTAAATTCTACCGTCTTTCTCTGAAGCTCAGCATCGCTAAGCTTCTGCATAGAAGGCTCTAAAGCGTTTATCCTTTCCACGATGGGTTTTAGCCTCTTTAGCTCCCTTTCGTTCTTTGTCCCAACTACCTTCTGTAAAATTTTGGTTAACATTTCGCTTTAACCTCCCTTTCCTTAATAGAAACCCCTTAAAATTTAATTCCTTTTTAGCTTTTTTGAAGCCTTTTGATAAACCGTTCCTTTTCGCTAAAGATGCACCCGCAGTATTTTTGTCGATAGATGCCAGCCTCAACGGCTAATTTTTTCCCTTCATAGTAATAGGGACGAAAATCTTGATAGTAAAAAGAGAGCCCTTCCTTTTTAGCCACCTCCTCCCCGATATCTCTAATCAGCTCATGGAACTGAAAGGGGCTGAAAAGAAGGGTGGTAGAAAGGGCAGAAAATCCAAGCTCCTTTGCTTTTTTTGCTGTTTTTGAAAGCCTAAGGTAATAGCAAACTTCGCATCTTTTTGGACGGTGAGGTTCAAAAATTACTTTAGTAAGAAAGTCCTCAAGGTCATAGGCATCGTCAAAGATGACCTCAAAATCTAAAAGCCTTGCTACTTGGGTTAAGGCTTCCCGTCTTGCAAGATACTCCTGAAGGGGATGGATGTTTGGATTGTAAAAATAGCCTTTAAATTCTACGCCATTGGCTTTCAGGTGTTTGACTGGGATAAAGCTACAGGGACCACAGCAGATGTGAAGAAGAAGCATAAGTTAAGCCGAAAGCTTTAGCCCTATCTCAGCAAGCCTTTTACCAAAGGCTCGAAGGATTGCCCTTTCTTCTGGGTCAATTTCTCGCTGGTTGTCAGGACCGGCTACATGAGAGGGACCGTATGGACTTCCGCCACCTTTGGTAAAAAAGAGTTCCTTTACGGAGTAGGGGACGCCAACAAAGACCATTCCTAAATGCAGAATAGCCGGCAGAAGGGAAAATATGGTCATTTCTTGCCCGCCATGAAGGGTAGAGGTAGAAACAAAGATACCAGCTGGCTTTCCTTCTAACGCCCCCTCTTGCCATAGCGGGCTTAGCCTATCGATTTGGTTCTTTAGCTGAGCTGAGACTACACCAAACCTTGTCGGCGTGCCAAAGGCTATGGCTATAGCTTCGCGGAAATCATCAAGCGTAACCAACGGGACATCCTTCTGGAGCTCTTTACCTCTTTTCATGTCCTCTCGTGAATCGATTATTTCCTGAGGGATAAGCTCAGGAACAGTTCGAATAACGGGCTCACAGCCTGCTTCTTTTACCCCTTCCGCCACTTCAAGAGCCATTTTGTAAGTGTTTCCATAGAGGCTATAATAGACTATTAGAACCTTCCTCACATTTTTTCTCCTTTCCTTTTCATTTATGTAATATTTAGTTTAATCTTAAATTAAACTCATTTATTTTCAAGCTAAAAATTTTCTCTCAACGGACCCCCTTCTCCCCAGAACTTTTGGCACCATAATCCAAGGATTTAAAATTCCCTCTTGACTTTTTAAAACCCCCTTTTATGCTTAGTGGAAGAAAGTGGAAAAAAGTGGAAGGTAATGTTTAGAGGAAAGTTTATCCATAGCGTAGACGATAAGGGAAGGATAAGTTTGCCTTCCCGATTCCGCGAGGTGTTAAGAATAAGGTATGGCTCGGAAACCCTTATCATCACAAACTTGCCTGAGTGTTTAGTAGCCTATCCTTTTGAAGAGTGGAAAAAGCTTGAGGAGAGGCTTTTAAGCATTCCCTGGAGCATGAGGGAAGGACGGGAGTTTCTACGCTACTTTTTGGGCTCGGCTGAGGAGTGCCAACCTGATAAACAGGGAAGACTGCTCCTGCC
>WYEG01000017.1 GCA_009903935.1 Caldimicrobium sp.
GACGGAATCCTTGTGCCTGGTGGTTTTGGGGCAAGGGGGATTGAGGGGAAAATTCTTGCCATAAACTACGCAAGGACAAAGAAGGTGCCCTTCTTTGGCATCTGCCTTGGGATGCAGCTATCCGTTGTAGAATTTGCAAGGAACGTTCTCGGTTGGAAGGAGGCAAACTCAACGGAGTTTGACCCAGAAACTCCCTATCCTGTCATCTATCTGATGAAGGAGTGGTATGACTATCGAAAGGGAAGGGTAGAAAGGAGGGATGAAGGCTGCGACCTTGGGGGCACGATGCGCCTTGGTGCCTATCCTTGCGTGCTAAAGCCTGGGTCCATCTGCCACAAAGCTTATGGAGTTGATAATGTCTTTGAGAGGCACCGCCATAGGTATGAATTCAACAACGCCTATAGGTCGGCTTTAGAGAAAGCAGGCTTAAAGGTGGTTGGGACCTCACCCGATGGTGAGCTTGTGGAGGTCGTTGAACTTGAAGACCATCCTTGGTTCGTTGGCGTGCAATTCCATCCGGAGTTTAAGTCAAAGCCCTTAGCTCCCCATCCTCTTTTTGTTGATTTTATAAGGGCAAGCTATGAAAACAAGCTTAGGAGATTGAGCTAATGGTAGACCTTCATACCCATTCAACCGCATCTGACGGAACTTTTAGCCCAAGAGAGCTTGTCTACCTTGCCAAAAAGGTAGGTCTTAAGGCTCTTGCCTTGACAGACCATGACACGATTGACGGCCTGCCTCAAGCCTATCAAACGGCAAAGGAAGAGGGGCTTCCTTTTCTCTGCGGTGTTGAGATAAGCGTAAAGTTTGACGGACCAGGGCATTTTCATCTCCTTGGCTACTTTCTTGAACCCCCAGAGGAGCTGAAAGAGGTCTTGGATAAGCTTAAATCTGCTCGGGCAGAAAGAAATAAAAGGATGGTGGAAAAGCTAAGGGAGCTCGGGATAGACATCACCCTTGATGAGCTTCAGAGCATAGCTTCGGGCGAGATTGGAAGACCACACTTTGCCTATCTTTTGGTCAAGAAAGGTTATGTAAAGTCGATAGAAGAAGCCTTTGAAAGGTATTTAAAAAAGGGAGCTCCAGCCTACTATCCAAAGGCTCTTTTGACCGAAGAAGAGGCTATATCCGCCATCAAAAAAGCCAAGGGTATTCCTGTCCTTGCTCATCCAATCACGCTAAAGCTTTCCGACGAGGCTCTAAAGTCCTACTTGATAAGGCTAAAAGAGCTTGGTTTGATGGGAGTAGAGGTTTACTATTCTGAGCATACCAAGGAGTATACTAAGTTTCTTGAAAGGCTTGCCGATGAGCTTTCTCTTATAAAGACTGGCGGTAGCGATTTCCACGGTCAAAATAAGCCAGATATCAAACTTGGTCTTGGCTTTGGCAACCTCAGGGTCCCCGATGAATGCTTCTATGAATTAAAGAGGGCTATTTCTCGCTTCCACCGTCGTGCCGAGCGATAGCGAGGCATCCCACGCGTCGCGCGGGACGGCCGCTCGGGACGGCGTCCCCCTCCACTTTGTCATCCCGAGGCGCGCAAGCGCCGAGGGACCCCTCTCTTCCCTCGGGGCGACAAAAAAGTAGGCTCGGAGTGGGAGCTCAACCATGTTTTCCCGAGGCACGCCGGTGCCGAGGCATCCCTCACTTCTTTCGGGATGACGCTTCATGAGGAGACCCCTCGCCTGACGCCTCGGGGTGACAAATGGGGCTTGCACAAATTTATAAAACAGCCTCAAATAGACTTGACATTTGCAAAAAAATTCCGTATTTTAAGTATATGGAGCTTCAACCAGAGGGGACCAAAGAAGTAGTCTATCGTATAGACCCCTTTTCGATCATATTTCGCGAACTCGACCTTATTCATTCTGAAATAAGGGAAATCAAGTCTGAAATAGTCTTCCTTCATCAAAGGATTGATGAGACGAATAAGCGGGTCGATGAGACGAATAAACGGATTGATGAAATGAATAAAAGGATTGATGAAATGAATATAGCGATCAATAAAAGGATTGATGAGACGAATAAACGGATCGACGAGACGAACCTTAGGATTGATGCCCTTGCAAGCGATATTAACAGAAGATTAGACAAGCTCTTTTTAGTTGTAATCATAAACCTTATCGCCATAATAGGCTTTTTGTTTAAAATTGTTTTAGACGGATTGATAAAATAGGTAAAAAGCATCCCTTTTGTACGCCCCCGAGCCTCTTTTTTTGTCACCCCGAGCATCTCTCTTTGTCACCCCGAGCATCTCTCTTTGTCACCCCGAGCATCTCTCTTTGTCACCCCGAGCGTAAGCGAGGGGTCCCTCGGCACTTACGTGCCTCGGGACGACAGGGTAGGGGATGTCGCCCCGAGCCGACAGGCGAGGGGTCCCTCGGTATTGCTCGGCAGGACAGGGCAGGAATGTCACCCGGACCCCTTTTTCTGTCTCCCCGAACGAAGTGAGGGGTCTCCCCTTTATTCTTTCCCTACCACAGGATGGAGATTTCTAGCTTCGCTCGAAACGACAGAAAAGGGATGTCACCCCGAGCATCTCTCTTTGTCACCCCGAGCGAAGTGAGGGGTCCCTCGGCACTTACGTGCCTCGGGACGACAGGGTAGGGGATGTCACCCCGAGGCGTCAGCCGAGGGGTCTCCCCCTTCATGTCATTCCGAGGCGTAAGCCGAGGAATCTCCATTTCATGACCAGTGAGGGATGCCTTGCTACGCTCGGCAGGACAGGGTGGTCCCTCTAAAGCTTACCAGGCTTCAAAGTTTAACTTTTGCCAAAAAATACCGAAAAATAATAAAAAAGAAAGAAAGGATGATGTTGTTCAGGAATATTTCCGATTTTTGCCTAAAAATAACTTTTGAAAAGGCTTGACAAAAGTTGATCTAATGTTATAGTTTATACATGCATATGGATTTGGCTGTCTTGTTAAGGTTTTTTTTAGAAAAAAACTAAAAGGAGGTGTGGTATGAAGTTAGCGAGATGGAAGGTGCTTAGTTTAGCTGGAGCTTTAGTCTTGGGTTATGTGGCGTCTGCAGATGCTGCCCAGATCAAAGTGAGCGACGAGACTTGGGCAGATTATGCTCTGGACATGAAGATCTGGTACAAGAATTTGGACAAGAGGGCTAAGTCTCCTGCAGATGGTAGCTGGCACCAGAATGTGTTCGATGTTGGGGAGGTTGAGCTAAAATTTGAAGGACAGGTAACACCTTTATTCCAATTCTATGCTGAGCTTCCAACTAATGGTGCTGATGGGAATACAACAATTGATGAAGCAGCAATCAATCTTGCCTTTGCCAAAGAATTTCAAGTTTTGGCCGGAGAGATTAGAAAGTCCTTTACCAGGGCTCAGCTTTCCTCTAGTTATTCTTATCTTACTCCCCAGGGCTACTGGCTTGACCCACAGAAAGCATTGAAAACTATTAGGACTCCTTGGGATCCTAAAAAAAATAATCAGGACAGCGGTCTCATGGTCCATGGCGACTTGCTTGACGGCATGTTTAGGTATAGGGTCGGCGTGTATAATGAGCATAGGGACACTGGAGGTAAATTCTGGGATGGTACGGGATGGGCAAATGTTGGCCAAACACCTAACACCAAAGCTAATGATCTTAAGAACTTTGAGTGGAACGCCAGGATTGAGTTTACTCCAACCATGCTTGGGTTTAAGCCAGAGTCAGCAGCAACGATAACCTCAAAGGTCGCCGACACCTATCTTGGTGCAAAGGATGTTCTTACCATCGGTCTTGGTTATCACACTGCGACCCACACACCAAAAGCTAGAATACTAGGCAACGATGTAGGCGACCTAAAGAGGAAGGGCTGGACGGTTGATGCCATGTTTGAGAAGAAGTTTGGCAATGTTGTCCCCAACCTTCAGATTGGTTATATCAGCTTAGATAAGACGCATTTTTATAGGAACTTTACGACAGGTACGGTCAAAAAAGGTGATACTGACGTCTGGTATGTCACCGGTCAGCTCCTCTTTGACCAGTGTGTATGGCTTGGGAAGCCTGCCATTGCCTTCAGGTATGAAAATATCACCGGCGATGGTCAGTGGACAGATGGAACAATCCTTAAGAAGGACTTAACAGCCGAGACCTTTGGTCTTGCATTCAACTACTACATCAAGGGTCAGGCGGCAAGGATCTCCGTTGGCTTTGACCATACAAAGTATGATGACGCTTTGAAACACTACTTGAAGGCAGGAAATAAAGAAGACTCCATCACCGACTGGTATCTCTACCTCCAGTCTAAGTTCTAACCTAAGCTAAAGACTATCCTCCCCTGGGTTTCCCCCCAGGGGTTCCCATTTTTTTAGGGACCGGCAACCCCGGTCCCTTTTTTTGTTTTTGTTTGCTTTTTTCTTACAAACAGAGATGCTTAGTTAAGTTATTCCTTTTTATCACCCAGAACCTTACTTTTTGGCTACCCCGAGCGAACTAAGGGTCATCCAAGGGGATGCCTCGGTATTGCTAAGCACGATAAAATGAGCAGAAGATGCCTTGATATGCTTGGCAGGACAAGGTGAGGGGCAAGACTTTTGGCAGGCAGAAAATTATCTCAATGGGACATTTCATAACAGTAACGACATAAGTCGCCATCTACTTGACATTTAATAACACTTTTGGTAAATTTAAAAGCATGGAGGAGCTTGCACGGTTTGGTATATCCATCCCTAAGGACCTGTTAGCCGCCTTTGACGAATACATAAGAAGGAAGCACTATGCCAACCGTTCTGAAGCCATAAGGGACCTTATTCGGCAAAAGCTTGTTGAGGAGGAATGGAGGGAATCAAAGGAAGAGGTTGCAGGCGTTATCACCTATCTTTACGACCATCACAAGCGGGAGCTCGTTGATAAGCTCATGGATATTCAGCACGATTATTTTGATCGGATCATCACCACACAGCACATTCATGTTGACCATCATCGATGCTTAGAAGTAATTTTGGTTAGAGGGAAGGCAAACGAGATAAAGGAGCTTGCTGACAAGATTCAGGCTCTTAAGGGAGTTTTGCATCTAAACCTTACGCTAACCACGCTTGGGAAAAATATCCCTGCTTGAACGCCTTCAGCTCATTGTATTTACCCTTAAGTTATTCCTGTTCTTTCCTGAGGCTGTTCAAAAAATGTTTTTGTGAGAGCCCTCCTGCTGTCGCCCCGAGCCTATTTTTTTGTCACCCCGAAGCGTAAGCGAGGGGTCCCTCGGCGCTTGCGCGCCTCGGGAGGACAAAGTGGAGGGGGACGCCGTCCCGAACGAAGTGAGGGATGCCTCGCTTTCGCTCGGCACGACAGAATAAGGGGCTTTTTTGAACAGCCACTGTTTTTCCTTGACAAATCCTAAAGATTGTTTAATTTAATGTTTATGGAGCCTCAAACTACCGCTGAGATTACTCCTGAATACATAAAACAGCTTATCTATTCTATTCTTCCCGAAGTCTTAGCTCAATACCGTGAGGATAGAGAAAGAGCCTTTTACAATCAACTTCTCGATAGATTGGTCCGTTTAGAAGAGGAGCTTAAAGCACTTAGAATAGAGATGAACATCAGGTTTGATGCTCTGATTAAGGAGATGAACACAAGGTTTGATGCTGTCATTAGAGAGATGAACGCGAGGTTTGAAGCTCAGAAACAAGAAAGCGATGCTAAATTTGAAGCTATAAACGCAAGGTTTGAAGCTTTGACTAAGGAGATGAATACGAGGTTTGAAGCTCTCATCAAGGAGATGAATACGAGGTTTGAAGCTTTGAAACAGGATAGCGATGCAAAATTTGAAGCAATAAATACGAGGTTTGAAGCGCAGAAACAAGAAAGCGATGCTAAATTTGAAGCCATAAACGCAAGATTTGAAGCCTTGACTAAGGAGATGAATACGAGGTTTGATACTCTCATCAAAGAGATGAATACGAGGTTTGAAGCGCAGAAACAAGAAAGCGATGCTAAATTTGAAGCTATAAACGCAAGGTTTGAAGCTTTGGATAAAAGGCTGAGTTTTCTTCAGTGGTTGATTGTCTTTGGTTTTACCTTTATTTCTGTGGTCATCACTCTCCTTAATTTCTTCAAGTAGAGCAAACAATCTTTTAGAAGTAAGCTTCAAAAGGACAATCGCCTTTATTCTTCTACTGGCACGAAGTCTATGTAGAACCTGCGTAGGTCTACCTTCTTAAGTTTAACCTTGATTCTCTGTCCAATCTGGTAGACCTTACCGCTATTCTTTCCAATAAGGCTAATTCCCTTTTCATCAAGAATGTATACATCGTCCACTAAGTCTATGACCCTTACCACTCCGCTTACCATGTAGTCCTCAAGGTCAACAAAGAACCCAAAGGCAGAGACACCGCTTATGATCCCATGGAATTCCTGCCCGACCTTATCCTGCATGAAGAAGGCTTGGAGCCTCTTTACCACATCTCTTTCAGCTTCCTCGGCCTTTCTTTCTCTCTCAGAAAGATGCTTTCCCATGACTAAAAGCTCCTCATAGGTGTAGGGAGGCTTCCTTTTTCTTAAAGCCCTTTTTAACACCCGATGCACCACTAAGTCAGGATACCTTCGAATGGGGGAGGTAAAGTGACAATAATGCGTTTCTGCTAACCCAAAGTGTCCAACATTTTCTGGAGAATAACGAGCCTGCTTTAGAGAGCGAAGCACAAGATGGTTGAAAAGATGCTCGATTGGCTTCCCCTCAAACTGCTTAAGTAACTCCTGGATGAAGCTTGGTGTGACCTCTTCTGGTATGTCGATTGAGTAGCCAAGGGAAAGAAAAATTTCGCTCAGCTCTCTTAGCTTGTTTGGGTCTGGCTCTTCATGCACCCGGTAAAGAAAAGGATAGTCAAGGTCAGTTAGAAATTCCGCAACGGCAACATTTGCGGCGATCATGAAATCCTCTATAAGCATGTGGGCTGGGTTCCTTTCCCTTTTGATGATGTTTTCTATCTTTCCTTCAAGATTGATTAAGATCTCTGGTTCAGGAAGGTCAAAATCAAGGCTACCCTTCTTCGTCCTTTGAGCTCGAATTAGCTGAGAAAGCTCAAGGGCTGAGTTAAGCATCGGATAAAGCTCTTTGTATTTCTCTATAACCTCTTTATCTCCGTCAATGAGCATCCTTTTAACTTCCGTGTAAGTTAGACGGGCCTTAGACCTTATCACTCCTTCATAGAACTTTTTCCCTTTAACCTTTCCACCTTTAGTGTAATCTATCTCCACAACCATCACTAAGCGGTCAACATAGGGCTTTAGACTGCAAAGGTGGTTTGATAGCTTTTCAGGGAACATGGGTATGACCATGGTCGGAAAGTAGACGCTTGTCCCGCGAAGATAAGCGTCTTTGTCAAGAAAAGAATTCATGGGCACATAGTGGGACACATCAGCTATGGCTACATAGAGCTTAAAGCCCTTGGAGGTTTCTCTGACGCAGATTGCGTCGTCAAAATCTCGAGCATTTTCTCCGTCTATGGTAACAAAAGGAAGCTCTCTTAGGTCAACCCTTCCAACCTTATCTTCTTCCCGAACCTCATCGGGAAGCTTCATAAGCTCCTTCTTTGCCTGGTGAGGAAGTTCAAAAGGAAGGTCCTGCTCGTAGATAACTGCCCAGATATGGGTATTGATATCCTCCGGGTCGCCAAGGTCCTTCAAAACCTCTCCCATTGGGACTCCAAACTCTGAGGAGCCTTGGATGATCTTTGCCACAACCAGATGGTTTGGGAGAGCCTTCCCTCTTCTTTTTTTAGGAATGTAGAGCTCAAAGGGGATCCTTGGGTCTTCAGGCTCAAGGAAGAAAAATTTATTTCGTTTAACCAGATACCCGACGATGTATTTTCGTTTCCTTTCTAAGACTGAAAGGACTCGTCCTTCAGGACCCTTTTTAGCAATCTTTTCAATCTGAACGAGAACAAGGTCCCCGTCAAGGGCTTTGCCTACCTTCCTTGGGGGAATAAACACCGTCTCCCCATCTTCAGTCTCAACGAAGGCAAAGCCATCGGGATGAACACGGATCTTTCCCTTTTTTGCTGAAAACTGGGAAGGTAGCCCGAATTTTCTCTTTCTTATCTGGACAAGCTTCCCCTCTTCGCAGAGCTTTCGGACAAGCTCACG
This sequence comes from Caldimicrobium sp., assembly GCA_009903935.1. Lineage (GTDB taxonomy): Bacteria > Desulfobacterota > Thermodesulfobacteria > Thermodesulfobacteriales > Thermodesulfobacteriaceae > WYEG01. The sequence goes on from WYEG01000017.1 coordinate 8,089, forward strand.
AAAAGCCTGCCTTTCAGGCTTAGGGATGTTGAGCAAATGATAAAGCTCCCGAAGAAGGAGAGGTTTTTTCTTTGATTCAAAAAGGCTTAAGATTTCTTCTTCGAGATATGACGGCTTAGCCTTTTTCTTCTTCTTTTTTTTCATTATTTAAGGTTTAGATACTTGATGGCAAGCTCAAGGTCCTCATCCGTTGAGGTCTGATGAAGCCCAGCCTTTGGACCCTGTCTGACTAACCGCCTAAGGTCATCAGCCGTTTTAATGCCTTTGGAAGAGACAAGGTTTTCAAGGCTATCCTTACCCTTATGACATTTTAAACACTTGAAAGTCTCAGCTTGAGAGCCCTTTTGATGAAGCACTATGGCTGAGAGGATGGTAAGCCCGATTATAACAAGGGAGAGGTCACGCAGAACCATAGGTCTCCTCCTAAAGTTTTAAGGCTTTGATGAGAACATAGCTTATCAAAAGGGCAGCCGATATGCGAAGGACCCAGAGATACCAAGGGCTTTCTTTAAGGTAGGTGATCATAAAGCTTTTATACCTTTGCCAAAGGGAGGGCTTGCTCAAGATTTTATCACCTCGTAAACACCTGGTAGATGCCTATATTTTTCCGCATAGTCAAGACCATAGCCAACGAGAAACCCTTTTTCCACCACAAAACCCACATACTCTATGGGCACATCAACCTTTCGCCTCTCCCTTTTATCAATAAGGGCGCAAACCTTGACGATTTTAGGCTTGTGAAGCTTGAGATGCTCAAGCAGAAACTTAACGGTTAAACCTGTGTCAACTATATCCTCAACGAGGATCACCGTCTTCCCCTCAAGGGGTAGCTCTATATCTTTGGTGATTACTATCTCTTCTGATGAAGTATCAGAGTAGCCGTAGCTTTTTACTCGGACAAAGTCTATGAAGACATCTTTTTTGTCAAGAGCCCGAACTAAGTCCGCAAGAAAGATAAAGGAGCCCTTTAGCGTGCCTATTAAAATAAGCTCTTCTTCGCCATGGTCATTGAGGATCTGTTTTGCAAGCTCAGAGACCTTGCTTGCGATGTCAGAAGGTGAGATAAGAAGTTTTAAGGCTTCTTTGTTCATTTGAATTAAAATTATATATCAAGCTCACGATATTCCAAGGCATGCTGATAGATGAATTCCCTTCGAGGTTCCACATTTTCTCCCATGAGGATGGAAAAGAGCTCGCTTGCCTTCTCGGCATCCTTTAGGGAAACCTTTTTCAAAACCCTTCGCTCAGGGTCCATAGTTGTCTCCCAGAGCTGTTTCGGGTTCATCTCACCCAAGCCTTTGTAGCGCTGAATGTAAAGCCCCTTCCTTGCCTCCTCTCTTAGAAAGTTAAGCATATCAAAGAGAGAGAAGGGGAAGCCTTGGAAAATCCTTTCTTCATCTTTGAACTTTACTTTTAAATCTTGGTTAAGATAGGGTTTGAGCCCCTCAAAGAGCTTGACAAGCTCGCGATAATCCTTCTCTAAGATCAACTCAGGACCGACCTTACAAAAGCTTATTCCTTCCTTCTCCGAGAGGAGATGAAACTCGTAGTACTTTGGATTGTAGCTACTTGGTTTTACCTTAGAAATTTTAAAAGACCGCTTTACCACTTCCTGAGAAAGCTTCTCCACATCCTTCTCCTTCTCTAAGTTTACAAGGGAAACATACCCAAGGGTGAGAAGGAGGAGCACAACCTCAGGGGGATAGGTTTTTTTGGCAAGGGCTAAGAGATGCTTTTCCATCTTGCAAAGGGTAGCAAAGAAAGACTCCGGGTCGGAAAGGGCAGGCTTTAAGCTTAAGTTTTTAGCAATTCGTTTGAGGAGAAATTTGTCAAGCTCCTCGTCGTCCTTGAGATAATACTCCTTTTTGCCTTCAACTACCCGGTAGAGAGGGGGTTGAGCGATGTAGAGCCAGCCCCTCTCGATTATAGGAGCCATTTGCCTATAAAAGAAGGTAAGAAGAAGGGTCCTTATGTGGGCACCGTCAATGTCTGCATCGGTCATGATGATTATTCGCCTAAAATTGCATTTATCTGGGTCGAAGGAATCGCCGATGCCGCAAGCAAGGGTGGCGATAAGCCCTTTTATCTCTTCAGATTTTAACATCTTGTCAAGGCTTGCCTTCTCTACATTCAAAATCTTTCCCCTTAACGGGAGGATAGCCTGAAATCTCCTGTCCCTTGCCTGCTTTGCCGAGCCACCAGCGGAATCACCTTCAACGATAAAGAGCTCTCGTTTCTCTGGGTTCTTTTCGGTGCAATCTGCAAGCTTTCCAGCCGTGATAAACTCCTCAAGCTCGCTCTTCTTTTTGGTAAGCTCCCTTGCCTTCCTTGCTGCTTCCCTTTCTTTGGCTGTTTGAATAACCCTCTGCAGGATTTTTTTGGCTTCTTGGGGGTTGCTCTCAAAGAACTTGAGTAAACCCTCGTAGACGATGGAATCCACAATGGATTTGACCTCGCTATTTCCAAGCTTCATCTTGGTTTGACCTTCAAACTGAGGGTCAGGCACCTTAAGGGAGAGGACGGCACAAAGCCCTTCCCGGACATCCTCTCCTTCAAGCTTTGGACCTTTGTAGGATTTGTCCTCAGAAAGATAGCGGTTTAAGGCTCTTGTTAGGGCTGTCCTAAAACCAACGACATGCGTTCCGCCTTCCTTGGTATGGATGTTGTTGACATAACTAAAAATGGTCTCCGTTGAAGAAGTGTTATACTGAAGGGCAACCTCAACTTTGACCTTGTCCTTTTCTCCCGAAATGTAGATTACCTTAGAATGAACGGGCTCCTTCTTCTGGTTTAAAACCTTAACATACTCTACTATCCCTCCCTTTTGATGAAACTTTTCGCTGTAGCCAACCCTTTCGTCAACAAGATAAAAGGTTATTTCAGGGTTTAGGAAGGCAAGCTCTCTTATCCTTCTCTTAACCGTCTCAAGGTCAAACTCAAGGTCTCCGAAGATCTCAGGGTCAGGCTTAAACCGGACCAAGGTGCCCCTTTTGTTGGTCTTTCCGATGACCTCAATGGAGGTAAGGGGATTACCTCGGGAATATTTTTGCTGATAGATCATTCCATCCCGATAGACATTGACGATAAGCCATTCTGAGAGGGCGTTTACCACTGATACACCAACTCCGTGCAAACCACCCGAAACCTTGTAAACTCCGTGGTCAAACTTTGCTCCAGCATGAAGCCTTGTCATCACAAGCTCAAGGGCTGGGACCTTCTCTTCAGGATGGATGTCAACGGGTATACCCCTTCCGTTATCTTCCACGCTTGCCGAACCATCCTTGTGAAGGGTTACTCGGATCTCGTTTGCATAGCCTGCTAAGGCTTCATCAACGGCGTTGTCAAGCACCTCCCAAAGAAGGTGATGGAAGCCTTCCGGACCAGTTGACCCTATGTACATCGCTGGTCTCATCCGGACCCCTTCAAGTCCGGACAAGACCTTTATATCTTTGGCTACATATTCGCTCATAGTGGTTAGACCCTCAGTTTAACGGATTTTTTGATTTAAATGACCATGGGCATCACAATGTAAAGAAAGCCCTCATCCCGGTAGCCGAAGACCCCGGCTGGGCTTCTTTCATCCCTAAACTTAAGGTCAACCTCTTCGGATTGCATAACTTCAAGAGGGTCAAGTAGATACTCCGAATTGAAGCTGATGGAGAAAGGCTCCCCCTCGTAGCTACAGCCAAGTCTTATTTGGGAACGCCCAAGCTCAGTCTCCTGACTGGTAAGGATTAGTTCATTCTTGTTTAAGGTAAGAGTAACAGGTTTAAACTTTTCGGTAACCAAGAGGGAAACCCTCCGTAGGGCATCCATGAAAAGCCTTCTATCAACCTTAGCTACCCTTTCAAAGGTAGAAGGAATTACCGCTCGGTAATCGGGGAAGCTTCCCTCTATAGTCCTGCTAAAGAAGATACCAAGGCTTGTCCAAAGAACAGCATAGTTGTTGATGTAGGCAAGCTTCACCGTTAATTCATCTTCGCTTAAGTCAGCTATTTCTCTTGCCGACTTGCGACTAAGGATAAAAGGAGAAAGCTCGGTTTTATCGAGACCTAAGATCTCAGCTTCAAACAGGGCAAGCCTATGACCATCCGAGGCTACCGCACGGAGCTTGCCCTCCTCTTTCAAGGGTTCAAAGTAGATGCCAGAAAGGACAAACCTTGCTTCTTCTTTACTGCTTGCAAAGATCGTCTTTTCGATGAGAAGAGAAAGGATGTGCCCAGGGATGTCTATGGCTTGTTCTTCGTTAAAATCTGGAAGAGCAGGGAATTCTGAAGGGTCGCCAAGGGCAAGCTCATAGGTGATCCTCTCTGCCAGGTCACGAACAATTAAGCGTGAGTCCTCCTTAACAAGTAAGACTTCATCCTCAGGGAAGTTTTTAATTACTTCATAGAACTTTCTTGCAGGCACGCAGAAGGTCAGGCTTTCTCCTTCTACCTCTCCTTGAACCTTACCTTTAAAACCTTGATCAAGGTCTGTGGCTAAAAATTCAAGCTCTCCTTTCTCGGGGTTAATGTTTATTAAAACCATGGAAAGAACAGCCATGGAAGCCCTTTTGTCAGCCACCGCTTCACAGAGTTTTAAGACCTTAGTTAAGTCCTTGGTTGAAACTTTCGCTAACATAAATCCCCCCTGAGGATTTTTATGTTTAATTATATCACTATATTAATGTAGGAGCAAACGAGATTGAGGCTGTTTTAATAATTTGTGCAAGCCCCCATGTGTCACCCAGAGCCGTCTTTTTTGCCGCCCCGAGCCCTTTTTTGTCGCCCCGAGCCCTTTTTTGTCACCCCGAGCGAAGCGAGGGGTCCCTCGGCGCTTGCGTGCCTCGGGAAGACAGGGTGGGAAATGTCGCCCCGAGCGAAGCGAGGGGTCCCTCGCTACAATCAGGATGGTAGAGTGCTGTATTGAAATAGTCCTAAAATAATATTGACAAAAGCAAAAAAAGTTTTATTTTAAAGGAAAAAATTTAAATGAGGGGAGAAAAATGCAAAACAACGACCTTAATCTACTAAAGGAACTTAGGCTTAAGCTTACTCCTCAAAGGTTAGCCATTATAGAATATTTAAAGGGTAATAAAAACCATCCTTCAGCTGAAGAGATCTACAACGCCTTAAAAGATAGGTTCCCAAGCATGTCTTTTGCCACAGTCTATAACACCCTCGAGGTCTTAGTAGAAAAAGGGTTGATAAAAGAGCTAAGCATCGATAGCTCCAAAAAGAGGTTTGACCCTTATACCCATCCTCATCATCATTTTATCTGCAAAGCTTGCGGAAAGATCGTAGATGTTGAGGCTTCCTTTGAAATCTTTATTCCGGAATCTCTTAGAGATTTCCAAGTTGAGGATTTTCAGGTTGTCTTCACCGGTGTCTGTCCCGAGTGTAAAAAAGAATAACACATAAAAGCCCCTTTTGACGGAAAGGGGCTCTCTTTTTTTCTCTTTATACTGTGATAAATTAAGCCTTCAATGAAAGGTTCTTCGTATAAAAAGGTAATCCAAGCTCTGGGGCTTGTTTTTGGAGATATCGGTACAAGCCCCATCTACACCCTAAGCGTAGTTTTCCTCCTTTTAAAGCCAACCAAAGAAAACATCCTCGGAGTGCTCTCTCTCATCTTTTGGACGCTGATCATCATCCCCACCCTCCAATACACAGTCTTAGCCATGAGCCTGAGTTTAAGGGGTGAGGGTGGAACTTTAATCCTCTGGGAAATTTTACACACCCTTTTAAAGGGTAAAAAAAGGCTTCTTGGCTTTTTTACCATCCTTTCCTTCATAGGGATTTCTCTGCTTATGGGGGACGGGGTTATAACCCCTGCCATAAGCATCATTAGTGCCGTTGAGGGTGCCTCTTTTATCCCGGGATTAAGACCTCTTAATCCTGATGAAGTTGTGATTATCTCAGCGCTCATCGCCCTTTTTCTTTTCTATTTTCAGAAGGGCGGAACGGAGAGGGTTTCCTTTACTTTTGGTCCTCTCATGTGTCTATGGTTTGGAAGCCTCTTTTCCCTTGGTTTAGCAAACATTGTAAAAGCCCCTGAGGTCATAGAAGCCGTAAATCCTCTCTATGCTTTAAAATTTTTCCAAGAGAACGGTTGGAAAGCCTACCTGGTTCTAGGCGAGGTGATACTTTGTGCAACCGGTTCAGAAGCCATGTATGCCGACATGGGGCATCTTGGGGCTCGCCCGATTAAAAGGGCTTGGTATCTTGTCCTGATTGCGCTCCTTATCAACTACTTTGGTCAAGGAGCCTTTCTCTTGCTTAATCCCTCGGCTAAAAGCGTTCTTTTTGAAATGTGTCTCAACACCCTGCCCATAGCTTATGTTCCCTTTTTGGTTTTAGCCCTTCTTGCGACGATCATTGCTTCTCAAGCTATAATTAGCGGGATGTTTAGCGTGGTGTATCAAGCCATCTTTGCTCGCATCTTTCCCATCATGAAGGTAAAGTATACCTCCCCAGAGCTTCACTCTCAAATATACATCGGGGCGGTAAATTGGTTGCTTTTCCTTGCGGTAATCTTTATAATGTCTGAGTTTAAGACCTCAGCAAGTTTAGCCTCAGCTTATGGTCTTGCTGTTACTGGTAATATGACAATTACAGGCATTTTCCTTATTATTATCTTTTTTCTTAAAAGGAAGCTATTCTTTGCCATGCTTGCTGTGTTTACTGCTTTAGTAACTTTTATATACTTTACCTCAACCTTGTTTAAACTGCCCCATGGAGGATATTTAGCAATTATTCTTGCTGGTATACCCTTTTCTATCATTCTTCTATACACTGAAGGTCAGAAACGCTTATACAAAAGCATAAACTTTTTAAGTAGAGAAGAGTTTGTCCATAAGTTTACACGGTTTTACGCAAAGAACCCCAAGATACCAGGGCAAGCTTTATACTTTATACGGGATATAGAGCACTTCCCCCCTTATGTGATAGAAAACATCTTCTTCCACGGCATCCTATACGAAGAGAATATTTTCGTTTCTCTCATAAGAAAAAATGAGCCCTACGGGATAACTATCGGATACTTAGAAGAGCTCTGCCCTGGGGCTAAAACCTTAGAGATTGCTTACGGTTACATGGAGATCTTAAGGGTTGAGGATATTTTAAGGGAGCTTGGCATTGATGAAAGGGTTGTTTTTTACGGGCTTGAAGACATTGAGACCAAGCACCCTATCTGGAAGGTCTATGCCTTTATTAAGCAAATGAGCCCTCATTTTGTCAAGTTCCTTGACCTTCCTCCTTCAAAACTACATGGGGTGCTTACCCGGATGGTCATCTAATTTTCGCAAATAACCTTAATAAACCTTGTTCATCTGGCTTCTTTCAGAAAATTCTATGATAAAAGTTGTTTGCCTTGGTTTTCTAAATTTTTTTAAAGCATCTTGACATTTTTTGAAAGGGGGTTATTTTATACCCCGTCCATTTAGCGGAGAAATCTTGCTATAAGGGGGGATAAAAGATGAAAAATTTTGAGAAGATGGAGTATGGCTTTGGTCAGCACCTGATAATCGACGGATACGGTGCAAATCAGGCAAAGCTTATGGATATCGATTTCATCTACGATTTCCTCAATAAATACCCGGAAACCATCGAGATGACGAAGATCATGCCCCCTTATGTGTTTAAGTATTTTGCTCCAAACCCAGAAGACTGGGGAATATCCGGCTTTGTAATCATCGCCGAAAGCCATATAAGCATCCATACCTTTCCAGAAAAGCTCTACTTAAGCGTTGACATCTTTTCTTGCAAACCCTTCAATGTGGATAAAGCCATCGTTGACATAACCGAGATGTTTGAGATTAAAAAGAGCGAGATCAGGCTCCTTGATAGAGGCTTAGAGTTTCCAAGGTCCATCAGAGCCGTTGAAAACTTCATGCGCCTTGAAAGAAAGGGTCTAACTTTCTAAAGGATGAAGCTCAATTTTCTTGGGCTACCCGATTCCTCAAATCCTAGGGTAGCCCTTGTCCCACTCCCCTTTGAGTTTACAACCTCCTGGCTTAAAGGAACGAAGTTTGCCCCCCTTGAAATCCTAAAAGTAAGCCCAAACCTTGAATTCTTCGACGAAGAAGATTTAATCACTCCGCATGAGGTCTTAGGATTCTATACCGAGGAAATAATTGAATTTTCGACTGATTTTGAGAGGGCTTTAGCTCAGGTTGAAGAATTAGCTAAGAAATACGCCGAAAAAAGACTTTTTGCCATCTACATAGGGGGAGAGCATACGGTAAGCTTTCCTATACTTAAGGTATACCAAAAGTATTATCCTTGCCTTAGAGTCCTCCATCTTGACGCTCATCTTGACCAAAGGGACGAATACCTTGGAAGCAAGCTCAATCATGCTACGGTCATGCGAAGGGTAAAAGAGCTTAATCTTCCTGTGTTAAGCGTCGGCATAAGGTCAGCATCAGAGGAGGAAAAGGAGATTTTGCTTAATGAAAGAGAGGTTATTATTCCTGCCAAGGATTTTATAAAGGATGAGGAGGCTTCTCTTAAGAAGGTCTCGGAATTTTTAGGGGAGGGACCAAGCTACCTTAGCCTTGATGTAGATGTCTTTGACCCATCTCAGGCACCGGGAGTTGGAACGCCTGAGCCAGGAGGTCTAAGCTGGTATCAGGTTTTAGAAATTTTGAAGCTCTTTGTTAAGGCAAACCCTGTAGCGATGGACATCGTCGAGGTCCGACCAATGCCCGCTTTACCCATAACAGAATATCTTGTGGCGAGGCTGATCCTTAAAATTTCAGCCTATTTAGCAAAGTCTTTGCCATGAGCTATTTTCATCAGCTTGCAAAGCTCCTATTTGAGGCAAACCTTTTAAAGAGGATTGAAAGGACAGGCTATAGCTACCTTGGCACAGGTAAAGAAGATGTAGCGAAGCATTCCTTCGGCACCGTCTTCTGCGCCTACATTCTTTGTCAGTTCTTCCGAGGAAAGGTTGATGTAGCTAAAGTTTTGACCATGGCTCTTTTCCACGACTTTCCAGAGGCAAGGACAGGGGACTTTAACGCCGTAAACAAGCTCTACAACCAAGCTGACGAAGAGAGAGCCTTAAGCGAAGCAGTTGGAACCTTTCCCTTTGGAGAAGAAATCCTTACCCTTTTTAAAGAGTATAGAGCACTTGAGACCCTTGAAGCCAAAATCGTCCACGATGCCGATACCCTTGACCTGATGCTTCAGCTTAAAGAACAGAAGGACCTAAACAACCCCTATGCTGAAAGATGGTTGAGATATGCAAAAAGAAGGCTTATCTTAGAAGAGAGTAAAAGCCTTGCTGAAGCCATCTTAGAGACGGAATGGTGCTCCTGGTGGCTTGAGAGGTTGATCAAAGTTGACACAGATAAGGAATCCTGAAGATTGCGTAAGATGTGGCAAGTGCTTAACCCATTGTCCAACCTATAGATTTTTTCTCAGAGAAGATTTTTCACCCCGTGGAAGAAATGTCCTTTTAAGTCAAGGTTTAGCGGGAGAAGGCTTATCTTACTGCCTTCTTTGTGGAAGGTGCGAAAGGGTCTGCCCCCTAAGGGTAAGCTTCCCAAAAGGCTACCTTCAAAGCTTAGTCACAGGAAAAGAACAAAATTCTTTTCTCCCAGCCTTAAAGGACTTACTTTTCTGGAAAGATTTTAGTCAAAAAAGCCCGGCCTTCTTCCTTGATGAAGGGGGCTTTTCTTCAAAGGAAGGCGATTTTTATCTTTTCCTATCCTGCGGGCTTAAGCATTTGTATCCCAAAGCCTTGGTTAATTTTTCTGCCCTATTAAAAAAGGAGGGGCTAAAGGTTCATGTCCCTCAAGCAAACTGCTGCGGAATACTTTACCTAAGCTTGAAGGATTTTGGGAGGCTAAAGGAGTTTGCTCAAAATAACCTTTTAGCCTTCTCTGAGGAAAAACCTATCCTAACCTTTTGTGCAACCTGTCTTTGGATGTTTAGAAAGGTTTACCCGCTTATTTCCGAGGATTTTAGAAGTTTAGCTGAAAGAACATACTTTGTGTTGGATTTTTTGGTAAGTCACTTTAAGGTAAAAGTGGAAATTGAAGGCTTTGGGAAGGTGCTTTTTCATAAGCCATGTCATCTTGTAGGCGAAGGATTAGTCAACATAGACTTGACTTTATCTAATTTAGGACTTAATAATAAAATAAAAGATTTTTGTTGCGGATCTGGTAAAGCTGACCTTTGGCTCAAAGGCTTTCAGAGGGAATACCGTAGAGCGTGGCTAAGGGAACTCTCAAGCATTGATGTTTTGGCAACAGCCTGCACTGGTTGTTTTTACAATTTTAGCACCCTTTTGAAGCCTCCTCCTTTAGTAAAGCATTGGCTTGAGGTTATAAACCTAAAACAGCATGGCTGATAAGTATCCATCCTATCTAAATCTCTTAGAAAGCGGAGAGCTTGATAGAAGAATTGAGGCTCTTTATGAAAGGTTAAGCCCTTGTAGGGTCTGCCCCCACGAATGCGGGGTAGATAGACTAAAGGGAGAAAAGGGTTTTTGTCGTGTGGGGAATAAGCCAATGATAGCAAGCTATGGACCCCATTTTGGCGAAGAAAGACCCCTTGTGGGAGAAGGAGGCTCAGGAACGATATTTTTTACCTATTGTAACATGGCTTGCGTTTACTGCCAAAACTGGGAGATAAGCCATGAGGGCGAAGGAGAAGAGGTTTCAGAAGAAACCTTGGCTAAGGTCATGCTCATTCTTAAAGTCTGGGGTTGCCATAACATAAACCTTGTTACCCCTACCCACCAGATACCTTTTATAGTTAAGGCTATAAAGATTGCGGCTGAATCTGGGCTTGACCTCCCTATTGTTTACAACTGTGGAGGCTATGAGTCGGTTGAAACTTTACGGCTACTTGAAGGGATTATCGACATCTACATGCCAGATATCAAGTATATGGACGAAAAGGTTGCTTTAAGGCTTTCAAAGGTTAAAAACTATCCTGAGGTGGTTAAGCTTGCGGTGAAGGAGATGCATCGTCAGGTTGGAGACTTGGTGATAGAAAAGGGTATAGCTAAAAGGGGGCTTATCATCAGGCATCTTGTTTTGCCTGAAGACCTCTCCCAGACAGAAGAGGTTATAAAGTTTATAGCCCAAGAGATATCTCCTAACACCTACTTTAACCTTATGGACCAATATAGACCCTGCGGGGAAGCCTGGAAGTATCCGCCCCTTGATAGAAAGATTACCAAAGAAGAATGGAATAGAGCCTTAGAGTTTGCGAAGAAGTATGGGCTTAAAAGGCTTGACGATAGAAGAGCAAGGTTCTGGGACTAAGTTCTTTGCCGTGGGTGATGTCCATGGCTGTAGTAGAAGCCTTGAAGCCTTGCTTTCTAAGCTTCCCATTCGCTGGAACGAAGACTATTTGATCTTCCTTGGCGACTACATAGACCGAGGAGAAGACCCACGCCGAGCCTTAGAGATAGTGATGGAGGTGGCTAAAGCCTATCCTGGGAAGGTGATAGCCCTAAAAGGGAACCATGAGTGGATGTTTGAAAGGTTTTTGCAAGGGATAGACCCAGAGGTCTTTCTTTATAACGGCGGGGATAAGACCTTACGTTGCTACATGAAGGAGGGGCGTCTTCAAATACCGGATGAACATGTTGATTTCCTACGGAGCCTTCCTCTTTATGTCGAAACTCCGGACTATATCTTTGTCCATGCTGGGATAAACCCTTACAAAAGCCTTCAAGAACAGGATGAGATGGACCTTCTTTGGATTAGACAAAGCTTTTATCTTTATGAAGGCACATTCCCCAAGGTGGTAGTGTTTGGGCACACTCCTTTTCCGGACGTGCTGATGCTTGATGATCGGATCGGTATTGATACCGGATGCGTCTATGGGGGGAAGCTTTCGGCGGTAATGCTTCCAGATAGAGTGGTCTTTCAAGTATGAATTCTTAGGAGGTAGAGGCTATGGCAGATGACAAGAAAAAGCTCTCTTGGCGGGAGATAGACAAGCTGAAAGACCAAAGCGGTCTTGCAAAGCTCAGAAAAAAGAGGGAAAAAGCAGAAAGAGCTGAGTCCCCTTTGCTTGACGAAACAAAGAAAAAAAGCTACCTCAAGGAGCTTGAAAAGCTTTTTCAAGGGAAAAATTCAAAGGAAATGGAAGAGGCTTTGAAAAAGCTTCATCAATCGGCTGGTAAAAGGGACTTCAAAAAGCTTGCCCTCGAATTCATCGAAAAGTTTGGCCTTCCTACCGATGCTATGACTTTGCTTCTTTTTTTGGATTCTAAAGAAAAGGAGCTTATTCTTAAGACTATACAATTTATAAAGGAGAATTTTTCTTTATTTTCAAAGGAAGATTTAGAAGCCTTGATTACCAAACTAAAGACCCTGAGGTATACGGTTACCGACCCTGCGGTGTCTTTTAAGGTAGAGAAGGTCTTAAAGGAGCTTCCCCTTTGATGGGGGATGTCCTTAAAGAATTTCTAACCTTTTTGCTTTCTCAGAAAAACTATTCTTTGAACACCCTTTATGCCTATGCTGGAGATATAAAAGATTTCCTTGAATTTATATCAGAGAAGAAGGTTGAGCTCAAGGACTTAGACCTAAGCGTCGTTGAAGCCTACTTAGCAATTCTTAGAGAAAGGGGGTTTAATCCCTACAGCATTGCGAGGAAGCTTTCAAGCTTAAGGAGGTTTTTTAGGTTCTTGCTTGAAGAGCTTCAGCTTGAGCTTCCTCCTTTGCTTTTGGAAACACCAAAGCTTCCCTTTCGGTTGCCAAAGGTTCTTACCCTTGATGAGGTAAACGCCCTTCTTTCGGCTCCTGACCTTTCTTCACCCTTAGGAATTCGGGATAGGTGCATGCTGGAAGTCCTTTACGCTACAGGGGTTAGGGTCTCTGAGCTTGTAAGCTTAAAACTTTCGAGCCTAAACCTTGAGCTTGGGCTTGTTAGGGTTTTAGGGAAAGGAGAAAAGGTCCGGCTTGTGCCCTTGGGAGAGCCTGCTTTAAACTTCTTAAAGCTCTATTTAGCCGAGGTAAGACCAAGGCTTGAGAACAAAAATAGCAAGGACTTTGTCTTTCTAAACCGCCTTGGGTCACCGATGACAAGACAGAGGTTTTGGCAGATTATAAAGGAGTATGCAAATAAAGCAGGCATCCCTCTTGAGAAGATTTCGCCCCATGTGCTTAGGCATTCTTTCGCAACCCATCTGTTAGAAGGAGGGGCAGACCTTAGGTCAATTCAACTCCTGCTTGGGCATAGTAGCATAACGACAACGCAAATCTATACCCATGTGGATGTAAAAAGGCTAAGAGATGTTTATGACAAATACCATCCAAGGGCTTAAGCCTAAGCTTCTTAAAGTAAAGCTTTTTGATTTTTTAGAACATTTAAAACTTCCTGACGAGGCTTTAAACTTCATCCTTAGAGCTAAGGATGTTGCCGAGAAGCAGGGAAGATTTCTTTACCTTGCCGGAGGAGAGGTTCGAGATTTCCTTCTTAAAAGACCGTCCTACGATGTTGACCTTGTAATAGAGGGCTCAGCTACGGATTTTTTGGAGGAGCTAAAAAGAAAGTTTGTCTTTGAAGTCCTTTTTTCTTCACCCTTTTTGACCTATAAGATTCTTCTCCCTCAGACGGGGTTTGAAGTAGACCTTGTTACCGCAAGGGGTGAGGTTTATGAGGATGTAGCCGCTTTACCAAAGGTCTATCAAGCAACCTTCAAAGAGGATGTGCTAAGAAGAGACTTTACTATAAACGCCCTCATCTACGGGCTTAGCCCTCCCTATCCTGAGATGATAGTAGATTTAGTTTCTGGGATTTCTGACCTTGAAAGAAGCCTCCTTAGACCCCTTCACTTGAGGTCCTTCGTTGACGACCCAACGAGGGTCTTTCGAGGGATACGCTATAAGGTTAGGTTTGAGCTAAACTATGCCGATGAATTCTATCAGGCTCTTTCCCAGGCTATAGAGGCTCAAGCCTTCCTCAAGCTTTCAGCATCCCGGTTAAGAAACGAGCTCTTACTCTTTGTCAAAAGAGAGGGTATATCCTCTTTGCCTATGCTCTTATCAGAGTGCCAAAACTTTGAACTTTTATCTCATTCAGGCTTAGGGGTAGATGGGGAAAAGTTAGAGGAAGGAATAAAAACTTTAGAGGAATTTGTGGAAATCCTTAGTCCTCGGGAGGTAGAGGATGCTTTTCTTTTGATTTTAGCCGGGTTTAAGCGGGAAAATTTAAAGCGTCTCTTTTTCGCAGATAGCGTTATTGATCGCTTGGTTAAGCTCTATGAAGAGTTTAGGACAAACTTGCAAGCAGTTCTAACTCTTCCTTTGATCGAGCGAGTTTTAAAGTTTGACAAGATAGACAAGGCAACGCTTATAGCCCTGTCTCTCTATTTACCAGAGATAAGAAAAGAAATTAAAAGATACCTTTTTGTGTATAGCAAGGTCTATCCCGAGCTTAAAGGTGGAGATTTAAAAGAGCTTGGGATAGAGCCAGGGAAGCAACTTGGTGAGATTTTAAAGAAGCTTAGGGAAGAGAAACTTGAGGGGAGGCTCAAGACTAAAGATGAGGAAATAGCCTTTGTTAAGAGCTTGCTTTATTCCGCATCTTAACTATAATTCCTGAGAAAGTATTTTAGGGGTTTGTCCATGGAAGAGAATTTTAAAACGCTTCTTGAAGAGTACTTTCAAAGGATGGATGCTCCGATAAAGGTTGGCGATGTGGTAAAGGGAGTTGTTGTTCATTTTGATGGAGAAAACTACTTTGTAGACCTTGGGGGAAAGGCTGAGGCTATCCTTCCAAAAACTGAAGTGGTTGAACCTGAGGAAATAAAGCTCGGAGAGGAGTTATCGGCCATAGTTACTCAAAGAGGACAAAGAGGGGTTTATGTTCTTTCGGTAAAAAAGCTCTTTGAAAAAAGGACAAGGGAGGAGTTTGAGGAGCTTTTTGCTAAGGGCTTACCCCTTAGGGTAAAGGTTATGTCTCCGGTAAAAGGGGGCTATGTTGTTAGCTTTAAAGGTGTGGTTTCTGCTTTTTTACCGGGATCTCAAGCTGAAAAAGACCCTGACTTTGTAGGAAAGGAGATAACCGTTCTTCCTCTTGAGAAGAAGGAAAATAGTTATGTTGTTTCTCAAAAGGCTTACCTTGCAAAGGAAAGGGAACTTAAAAAGAAAGAAATAGAAGAAAAGGTCCGTGAGGGGATACCTTTAGTAGGAAGGGTTAAGGCTAAGGTTAAGGGGGGTTTTATAGTAGACTTTGAGGGGGTCATTGCTGGATTTCTTCCCTTTTCTGAGCTTACCCATAGGAGGCTAAAAAGCCCTGAAGACTACCTTCAAATTGGGGATGAGGTTAGGGTCTCGGTCTTGTTCTATGACCCTATTCAAGGAAAGTTAAAAGTTAGTTTAAAAGCCTTAGAGAAGGACCCGTGGGCAGAGGTTTTAGAAAAATATCCTGTTGATAGCAGGCATGTTGGGACGGTAGTTGAGGTAAAGCCCTTTGGAGCTTTTGTTGAGCTTGAACCTGGGATTGAAGGCTTAATCCCAGCAAGCGAGGTCTCTTGGCAAAGGGGGCTAAAACCCCAGGATGTGTTAAGCCAAGGGGATAGGGTAGAGGTTGTGGTGCTTGAAGTAAAGCCTGAAGAAAGAAGGATGATCCTTAGCCTTAAACGCCTGGAAGAAGACCCTTGGGAGGTTTTTGCAAGGGAGCATAAGGTAGGGGATATAGTTCATGGAAAGGTTAAGGGAGTCGTTGATTTTGGGCTTTTTGTGGAGGTAAGAGAGGGTGTAGTTGGCTTTGTCCATCGGTCAGAAGTAAGCTGGAAGCGAAACCTAAATCTAAAAGAGGCTTTTTCAGAAGGAAGCGAGGTCTCATCAAAGATCCTTGAACTAAGTCCCTCGGAAAAAAGGCTAAAGCTAAGCATCAAGGCTTTGGTCCCAAATCCCTGGGATGTAGCAAGCGAAACCTTAAAGCCTGGAACAAACATTTCCGGAAAGGTCAAACAGATTTTACCCGGCAAGGGCTACCTCGTTGAGATAACTGAGGAAATATTAGGTTTTTTGCCCTTTCGGGAGGTCCCGCAAGGTGAAAAGTTTAAAGAAGGGGATAAAGTGCAGGGTAAGGTCATTCTTTTTGACCGGGAAAAGGAGCGGGTGCATCTATCTGTCATAGCTTTAAAAGAAGAGGAAGAAAGAATGTTAGCCCAGGAATACCTTAGCTCTCAGAGCCCTTCAGGAAGCCACACCCTGGGTCAAGTTTTGAAATCTTTGACTGAAAGAGAAGGCTCATGAAGCGTCCTTGGTTGGTTTACGGATTAGCCTTTTTAGGTGGTCTTGTCCTTTTTCTAATCCTTCTATCCTTTATTTTTGCCCTTTTAGCAGGCTACAAACACTTTGACCTTGGGAAACCCAAGATAGGGGTTCTGGAGATAAAAGGTGTTATCCTCGATGCCGACGAGTATCTTTCTGCCATAAAGGAGTTTAGAACCAGGCGGGATGTTAAGGCAGTTTTGGTAAGGGTTGAGTCTCCTGGCGGAGCCATTGGTCCAACTCAAGAGGTCTTTGAGGAGCTTAAAAAGCTTAGGAAAGAAAAGCCTATTTATGTTTCCATGGGTGGTGTTTCTGCGTCCGGAGGCTACTATGTATCCCTTGCTGGAGAAAAGATCTTTGCAAATCCTGGAACGATTACAGGAAGCATTGGAGTTGTGATCGAGCTCCCAAACCTTGAAAAACTGTTTGAGAAGTTTGGGATTAAAAGCGAAACCATAAAGAGCGGAGAGTTTAAGGATACAGGGAGCATTTACCGTGGTTTGACTAAAGAGGAAAGAGAATACCTAAAGGCCAAGGTCAATCAGTTGCACGAGCAGTTTGTTAGAGCTGTAGCCGAGGAAAGAAAGCTTCCTTTTGATAAGGTTAAAAGCCTTGCCGATGGTCGCATCTACACCGGAGAGGAGGCAAAGGCGCTAAAGCTTATCGACGAGCTTGGGAACTACTACACGGCTTTAGAGGAGCTTAAAAAGAGGATAAATTTAAAAGAAGTGAAAATTCTGATTTTGCCGAGAAAAAAGGGATTTTGGGAAAGGTTTTTTGAGGAAAAAACAAGCCTTTCTGTGGAAAAGCTCCTCCAATCATTATATTTTCAACCCTTTTACCTAATTAAGCTTAACCTATGACGGGGAAGGATTTAGCCAAAAAGCTTTTATCGACCTTTCCTGACCTTGAGAGCGAGGTCGCCTTAAGCTTAACAAATGCCTTCTTTGAAACTCTAAAGTCCGCGATGAAAGATGGACATTCCGTTGAGCTTCGAGGATTTGGGACCTTTCAGCCAAGGGTTTGCAAAGGGGTAATCTTTGTAAACCCAAAAAACAATCAGCGCTACTATGTGCAAGAAAAGAAAAGGGTAGTCTTTCGAACCGGAACAGAATTCCTTGAAAGATTAAACACCCCCTTTGATGCTGGGCTTGACCTTGGGACCCAGACCTTTAGGCTTATTCTTGGAAAGCACTTCGAGGATACTCCGTCCTTTCTCCTACGGGAGAGGGCAAATGTTAGACTTGGGGAGGGGCTTTGCGAAAGCGGATTAATTTGTGATGCAGCAAAGGAAAGAGGCTTTTCTGCTTTAAAGAATTTTAAAGAGATTTTAGATAGGTATGAGGTAAAAAACATCAAAGCCATAGGGACGGCGGTCTTCAGGAAGGCTAAGAACGCACTGGAGTTTATCGCTGAGGTTGAAAAAAGCTTTGGAATAAAGATAGAAATTTTAAGCCCGGAGGAAGAGGCAAAATATACCTTAAAAGGTGTAAAGTTTGGGTTAGAGATGCTTGATTATAAACCAAAGTCTTTTGTCGTTGTTGATGTAGGGGGAGGTTCAACGGAGGTTATTTACTATAAAGAAGACTTTGAGCCGATAATCTACAGCATAGACCTTGGAGTTGTCGCCTTGCGAGACTTTTTTGGTCTTCGTTATCCCTTGACTACGAAAGCCCTTCAATCTTTGAGAGACTATATCCGTGACAAACTAAAGGAGTTACCATACACCAAGCCAGAGATGCTGGTTATAACGGGAGGTTCGGCCTCTCTTCTTGGGTCTTTGGACCTAAAACTAAAAATTTACGATCAAAGAGCCTTACATGGGCACCGAATTACCCTTGAGAGAATTGCTAAGATGGCTCAGAGACTAACCAGTATGACTTTATCCCAGCTCTCAAGGGTTAAAGGGATGGAAAGAGGAAGGGAAGACCTCGTCGCTCCAGCCTTATGCGTATACCTTGAGCTTTTATCATACTTTCAGCTTGATTCGGCGCTCATAAGCGAGTTTGGCATCCTTGAAGCTACTTTACTTTCCTTGTGGGGATTGTAAAATATATAAAGTATTAAAAATCACTAAAGAACAATTAAAAAGGGTCGAGGGGGTATATGTTTGAGATAATTGAGGAAGCTTTAACCTTTGATGATGTTTTACTTGTGCCAGCTTACTCAGAGGTTTTACCGAAGGATGTTGATGTTTCAACCTACATTACCCCTAAGATTAAGCTCAACATTCCTCTTCTTTCTGCGGCCATGGATACGGTTACTGAAAGTAGGATGGCTATTGCCATTGCCCGGGAAGGAGGGCTTGGGGTCATTCACCGGAACTTAACTTTAGAAGAGCAGGTAAGGGAGGTTGAAAGGGTAAAGAAATCGGAAAGCGGCATGATCTACGACCCCATAACCGTAACCCCTGACACCCCCATACGAAAAGTTTTAGCCCTGATGGAGGAGTATAAGATCTCTGGTATTCCTGTAGTTGAGGGACCAAAGAAAAAGCTTGTCGGTATTGTCACAAACAGGGACCTTCGGTTTGAAACCCAGCTTGATAAACCGGTCAAAGAGGTAATGACCAAAGAGAATTTAGTGGTTGCAAAGCCTGGAATTACGCTTGACGAAGCGGTAAAAATCCTTCATGAAAGACGCATAGAAAAGCTCCTCATCGTGGATGATGACTTTTGCCTTAAAGGATTAATAACTATTAAGGACATCGAAAAGATAAAGAAGTATCCGAATGCCTGCAAGGATGAGCTTGGAAGGCTTAGGGTTGGAGCAGCGATTGGGGTTGGGAAAAATCGCTTAGAGCAAGCAGAGGCTTTGCTTAAGGCTGGGGCTGATGTTCTGTTTATCGATTCTGCCCATGGACATAGCAAAAATGTCATAGAGACTATAAAAGAGATAAAGCACCATTTCCCCGATTGTCAGCTCATCGCAGGGAACATCGCAACTGCTGAGGGATGCGAAGCCCTGATCAAAGCAGGAGCAGACGGAGTAAAGGTAGGCGTTGGTCCTGGTTCTATCTGCACAACAAGGATAGTTGCTGGGGCAGGGGTTCCTCAGATCACGGCAATTGCTAATGCAGCTAAAGTTGCTGATCGCTACGGTATCCCGATCATCGCCGATGGTGGTATAAGGTTTTCAGGAGATATAACCAAGGCTATCGCAGCCGGAGCTTGGGCTGTGATGATAGGTAATCTCTTTGCTGGAACCGAAGAAGCACCTGGCGAGGTAATCCTTTACGAGGGGCGAACTTACAAGCTTTACCGGGGAATGGGTTCACTCTCTGCCATGTTTAAAAGCGGCGCTCGAGAAAGATACGGTCAAGAGGCTGAAGATATTTCTAAGTTTGTGCCTGAGGGGGTTGAGGGTAGGGTGCCCTATCGCGGACCAGTATCACACATCATTTATCAGCTAATAGGTGGGCTAAGGTCAGGGATGGGGTATTGCGGATGCGCAACCATAGAGGAGCTTAGGAAGAAGGCTAAGTTTATCAAGATTACTCCTGCAGGATATAGGGAGAGCCATGTTCATGATGTGGCCATCCTAAGGGAGGCTCCAAACTACTGGGTGGGTAAATAATGGCTTATTTTAAATGGAAGGGAAGGTCAGCCTCGGGTGAGATAAGGACAGGGGTTTTAGAGGCTCCAAGCCCGCAAGTCGTTGAGGTCTATCTTCGAAGGCTAAACATCAAACCCATCGAGATAAAAGCTCAGAAAGAAACAACTTTTCGGCTTACTTTAAAGAGGGTTTCGGAAAAGGAGCTCATGCTGTTTACTCGGCAGTTTGCTACCGTCCTTGAGGCAGGGCTTCCTATTGTTAAGGCTTTAGAAACGCTTAGCATGCAACAGAAAAACCCCTACTTTAGAAAGATTCTTGATGATATCAAGAAGAAGGTAGAGGGTGGGTCGGCTCTTAGCGACGCCATGGCTGAGTACTCAAAGGTTTTTGGAAGGCTCTACATTCACATGGTCCGGTCTGGTGAGGCATCTGGTAATCTTGATGAGGTTTTAAAGAGGCTTGCTGTTTACTTGGAAAAAATCGTCTCCATCAAGTCTAAGGTAAAGCATGCAATGATCTATCCCTCAGTAATTGTTTTAGTAACCATAGTTGTCATAGCTATCCTTATGATATTTGTAATCCCCAAGTTTGCTCAGCTTTTTGCTGAAGCTGGTCAGGCTCTCCCACTACCTACCCAGATTTTAATCAGCATAAGCAACAACTTCAAATATATTTTTGGCATATTCCTTGCTTTAAGCATTGGGTTTGTTGTTTTGATTAAATACCTAAGACGGTCAGAAAAAGGGCGCCTTGAAACGGATAGGTTGCTTTTAAAAATTCCCATCTTTGGGGAGCTTTTCCATAAGGCAGCTGTATCCCGTATGGCGCGCACCCTGGGAAGTCTAATCTCAGCTGGTGTTCCGTTGCTTCAGGCTATTGCGGTTGCTTCAGAAACATCAGGAAATAAGGTGATTGAAAAAGCCCTTGAAGATGTGAGGTTAAGCGTAGCCGCCGGGCAAACCATTGCTGACCCGATGTTTTACACTGGAGTCTTTCCCTACATGCTCATAGAGATGGTTAGAGTAGGGGAGATGTCCGGACGGCTTGATGAGATGTTGAATAAGGTTGCAGATTTTTACGAGGAAGAAGTTGACCGGACGGTTGCTACCATCTCAACCCTCATTGAGCCGATCTTGCTTGTCATCCTTGGCGGTGTTATCGGCGGGATACTTGTAGCCCTATATCTCCCTATCTTCCAGCTTGGCGGCGTAGTCGGAGGCGGTGGTTAAAATATAAGAGAGGTAAGGGGGCAGACACCCCCGTTGTTTGGAATTAGATAAAATTTAAGATTTGCAGCTCTTCTTGCCCCTTCCTTTGCAAGAGGAGGAAGATTCTCCCTGTCCTTCAGCTTTGGTCATGGTGTTTTCTGCCCCGCAGGATGGGCACTTCTTTGGTTTACACCTTGATTCTTTCGTTGCTCCGCATTGACTACACTTCCAAACAGCCATAATTTACCTCCTTTTTAAAAATTTTCCTTCCTTAAAAGATAACAAATCTAAAATTAAAAGCAACAGGTTTATTCGAGGCTGTTTTAAAAATTTGTGCAAGCCCACTTTTTTGTCGCCCCGAGCTTCCTTTTTTGTCGCCCCGAGCGAAGCAAGGGGTCCCTCGGCACTTGCGTGCCTCGGGAAGACATCCCGAAGCGCCGTCCCGAACGAAGTGAGGGATGCACGGCTTACGCTCGGCAGGACAAAATAGAGGGGGACTTTTTGCACAGCCCCATAGGTTTATTCGAACTTTTTCTTTGGTGGCTTTGGTAGATAGTCAAGTCGAGGGTTAAACAGGGCTTTGAAGATGCTCTTTTTGACCTTTGGGTTTAAAGGATAGACCTTTTCTCGTAAAAGTTCGTTAACGGCATTTCTCATCGTCTCCTTAGAGAAGGGGCAGGGGTTTTCAAGAACTTGCCAGCCTTTTTTAGCAACAAAGGATGATATTAGATGCTTCTCAACAAAGTAAAGAGGTCTAATAATAAACAGTTTGCCCTTAAACATCTCTTGGCTTGGGATTAAAGCTGATAGCTCTCCATGGAAGAAAAGGTTCATGAAGAAAGTGGTAAGCACATCGTCTTGGTGATGACCAAAGGCTATTTTATTAGCTTCAAGCTTTTCGGCAACCCTAAAGAAGTGCTTTCTTCTGTGCCAAGAGCAGACAAAGCAAGGGTTAGCGCTCCCTTCATCAAAAGCTGAGATAGCCTGAAGTCCATAATTCGTTTTTTCAAAGATAAACTCTATCCCCCTTTCTTCACAGAAAGCTCTCAAAAAGGATATTCTGCTTAGGTATTTATCTTCCTCTTTGGGAAAGCCCATGTCAAGATGGATGGCTGTAAGCTTAGCTCTTATCCTTACTTTATCCTTCCAAAAGGAAAGAAAGTGCGTCAAAACAAGACTATCCTCACCCCCAGAGAGGGCAACAAGAACATGGTCCCCATCTTTTAATAGCTCATAGCCAAATATGGCTTTCCCAACAAGCCGTCTTATCTTTTCTTCAAGCCCCATGGAATGTTCCGATTAATGAAGATTTATGATTTTTAATAATATTACTATAAAGCTAAAAAATTTCAAAACTTTTACCTAATATGTGCTGTTTGATAAAAAAACCCCTATCCTATCAACAAAGAGAAAGCGAGGGATTCCTTGCTTGAGGGATCGATGTGACAGCTCTTAACCATATACAGCCCCAAAGCATTGCTTGACTAAGGTTTCTCATTTTTATAGAATTTTTAAAAATTTCAAAGTAGGAGGTAGGTTTATGGCAGAGTGGCAAATTGGGCAGTGTAAGGTTGAGGTCGTTAAGGGAGACATTACAGAAGAGGCCACAGAGGCCATAGTGAACGCAGCAAACGAGAGGCTAATCCCTGGCGGTGGGGTTGACGGAGCTATCCACAGAAAGGGCGGTCCCGCCATATTAGAAAAACTTAGGGCAAAATACACTCACTGCCCAACTGGGCAAGCTGTGGTTACTCGAGGAGGAAACCTAAAAGCTAAGTATATAATCCATGCCGTCGGGCCAATTTACAAGGATGGGAAGTCCGGAGAGGCAGAGCTTTTGGCAAGCGCTTATCGTTCAGCCCTTGAAAAAGCCTTAGAGCTAAGCTTAAACTCTATTTCTTTTCCAGCTTTAAGCACCGGTGCCTACGGATATCCTTTAGAAGAGGCATCAAGCATAGCTTTAAAAACTGTGATCGATTTTCTCAAAGAGAAGCAAGCTCCAAAGCTTGTAAGGTTCGTGCTCTTTACCGATGATGCGTATGAAATTTTTGTAAAGACGCTGGAAAAGTTTAAAACTGAACTATCTTAAGTAGAAGCAATCTCCAGAATAAACTTTGCGTATTCCAGCCTCTGTCTGAACAAGCAAGGCTCCGTCATCATCAAGGTCAAGGGCAACCCCTTCAAAGGTTTCGTTTAAAGTTCTAACTCTAACAGGTCTTCCAAGGGTAGAGGAAAGAGACTTCCATTCCCTAAGAATTTCTTGCATAGAAGAGTTAAGATATATGGTTTCAAAATTTTGAAGTAAAGAGCTAAGAAAAGCAAATCTATCAACCTCTTTCTCCAGGTATTCTGAGACCGAGATTGCCTTTTGTTCAAAGGGCTCCTGTGATACTTTGTTGTTTAAGTTTACGCCAATACCGATTAAGGCATACTCCATAAGGTCTGCCTCTCCCTTTACTTCAAGAAGGATGCCCGCAACTTTTTTCTCGGAAAGCAGCACATCGTTTGGCCATTTGAGAGTTGGAGAAAGGTCATAAGTTTCCTTTAAGGCATTTGCTACCGCTAATGCTGAAAGGAAGGGGAAAACAAATGCGGATTTAAGGGGACGCTTATCAAGTAGGATAAGGGTTATCCAGAGCCCGCCAAGGTCTGACTTCCAAGCCCTGCTAAGCCTTCCTCGCCCTGCCGTCTGTTTCTCCGCTATTACAATCGCCTTATCTCCCCTCTCCGCAAGCTCCTTTGCCACATCCATCGTGGAAGACACTTCAAACCTGTAAACGACCTTTTCCCAAAGGATTAGCTTTGAGACAAGCTCATTTAGCCTTGAGGGAAGAAGGAGGTCTTTATACCTAAGAAAATAGCCTTTTTTGGTTGCTTGAATTTCAATACCTTCCTTCTTTAGCCCTTGAATAGCCTTCCAAACCGCTGTCCTCGAAACATGAAGCTCTTTTGCTAAAGCTTCACCAGAGACTTCAGAAGGAGCATTTACCAGAATCTCTAAAATTCTTTCTTTAAGGCTCATTCTTGAGCTAAATTTTACCAAAAGAGCCTGGCAAAGGAAAGAAAATCCTTTAGGACCCCTAAGAAACCTCGCTTTTTCTTGATAAGCGTTATGATTTCTTTTATGACCTCCCTTTTAAACTTCCCTTGAGCTGAAAAGAAAAGAGACATGGCTTCATAGAGAAGCTCAGGGTAGGTAGAGAAGATATGCTTGTTCCGTAGGAATAGGTCCTTCATGTTTTTTGCCAAGGCTAAGTCTTTATAAAAGTAGCTCTCTTTGAGCTTTTCTTCGTAGACCTTTAGTGTTTTTTCGGAAAAGTCACCCTTTTCTAAGGCTAAAAAGGCTGTTTCTCCTGCCAAAAGACCGGAGTAGATGGCAAGGTTTGTTCCCTCTTTAAACAAGGGATTGACGAAACCTCCTGCATCCCCGCAAACTAAGACCCCATTTCCGTAAAACTTAGGGAACCCTTTATAACCCCACTCGGGTATAAGATGAGCTCCATACTCTAAAACTTCCGCCCCCTCAAAGAGCCTTTGGAAAAAAGGATGGGTCTTTGCTCTTTCTAAAAGCTCGTAAGGTCTAACTCTATTTTTGGCAAGCTCAGAAAGAAAAACTCCGATACCAAAGGAGATACTGTTTTTGTTCGTGTAGAGAAAGCCTAAGCCAGGATAGCCCTGGGTGATAAACCCAAGGATCTCAAGGGCTAAGCCCTCATCCTCCTTTAGACCAAGTCTTTTTTCAAGCTCGCCCTTTGGTAGTTGCAAAACCTCTTTTACAGAGAGGACAACCTCTTCAGGCTGAAAATCTCTGGAGTATAGACCTGCCTTTTGGGATAGGACCCTGTTTACCCCTTCGGCAAGGATGACCACCTTGGCTGAAATGGATGCTGGACTGCTATCAAAAAAAGACTTTGGACGGTCAACGATAACGCCAGAGATGTTCCCATCATCATCCTTTAAAAAATCTACTACCTTTGTCTTTGGGGCAAGGTCAACTCCAGCCCTTTGAGCAACATCAGCTAAGAAAGGGTCAAACTTTGCTCTAAAGGCTGTAAAAGAATGAGTTCTATCTTCTTTTGAATGGGTGAGCTTCACATAGCCCCTTTCTGTTAAGATGAGATACCCCTCTTCAGTGACCTGCCTTTCACAGGGGAAGGGCTCAACATTTGGAAACTCTGGGGCTAGCGTCTTAATAGATTCGGTGTATACAACCCCTCCGAAGAGGTTCTTTGCCCCGCAGAATCTCCCACGTTCAATGAGAAGGGTTTTTACACCCTTTCTCCCAAGGTAGATCCCTGCAGAAAGCCCGGCCGGACCACCGCCAACAATGACTACATCGTATTCGAAATCAGCCTTCACTTTACCCAAGCCCCTTCTCCTTTTTAATCCTCTCGATCAAGGCTGGGATAATCTTTTTCCAATCGCCAACAATCCCAAGGTCGGAGATTTTAAAGATGTCAGCTTTTGGGTCGATGTTTATGCTTATAATGCAGTCTGAGTTTTGCATGCCTGCCCGGTGTTGAATGGCTCCAGAGATTCCTACCGCAAGGTAGACCTTTGGTCTTACCGTTTTTCCCGTTTGTCCAACCTGATGCTCATAGGAAATCCACCCAGCTTCAACGGCAAGCCTTGAAGCACCTACCTCACCATTAAGTAGCTTTGAAAGCTCAAAAAGCTTAGCAAAACCCTCCTTACCCCCAATTCCCTTTCCACCAGCAACTATCACCTCGGCAAGCTCAATCTTTACCGTTTTTTCCTTAGGAATAAAACCTATCCTCTCGACTCCGACCTCTTCTTCAGAAAGTTCAACCTCAACAGTTATTATTTCTCCGGTTCTCCCTTCCTTTCTTTCTGGCATAGGAAAGATTCTTGGGCGCACGCTTGCCATCTGGGGGCGATGGTCTGGACAGATGATGGTTGCCATGATGTTTCCACCATAGGCAGGACGAGTCATGAGAAGGTTCTTCGTAGCCTTATCTATAGAAAGCTCGGTGACATCTGCGGTAAGACCCGTCTCAAGAAGGGTTGCTACACCACCTGCAAGGTCTCTTCCAAGAGGAGTGGCAGGAAGAAGAAGGATCTCGGGCTTGTATCTTTTGGCAACCTCGTATAAAGCCTTAGCATAGGCTCTATGTCTATAGTAGGCTAAAGCAGGATGGGAAACAATATACACTTTGTCTGCACCATAAGCAAAAATTTCCGAAGTTAGGTCTGAAACTTCATGACCAAGTAGGACTCCTGCTGTAATACCCTCTAAGTCTTGAGCAAGCCTTTTTGCTACACCAAGAAGCTCAAAGGACACAGGATGGATGGCTTTTTCTTCCTGCTCGATGTAAACCCAGACCTCCTTTGAGGTTTCAGCCGTCACAATACCCCCTTAGCCTTAAAAAGCTTAATAATTTCTTCTACCGCAGCCTCAACTCCAACCTCATCAAGGTTTATCATCTTTCCCTGTTTTTTTATCTCAGGGGTGTAGACCCTATGCACGCGGGTAGGGGACCCTTTAAGTCCTAATCGGTTTAGGTCATAGGGTATTCTCCCGTCTGCCCCAAAGACCTCAGGCTCAGCCTTTTGGGCTTGAAGGATGGCAGAAAGGGGTGAAAATACCGGATGTCCAGCCTCTTTTTCACAGGTTAAAAGCACAGGAAGCCTTGCCGAAAGGATTTCTATTCCTCTTTCCGTCTTCCTTTGAACGACTATTTTTCTCTTCTCAAGGTCAAGCTCTTCTATTTTGATAGTATAAGTGATAACCGGAACATTTAGCCTTGCCGCAACACCTGGTCCAACCTGAGCTGTGTCTCCATCTATGGCTTGCTTCCCAAAAAGATATAGGTCAAAAGGACGGTCTGTTTTTTCTAAAAATTTTATCGCTTCGGCTAAGGTGTAGCTTGTGGCTAAGGTATCTGCGCCGGCAAACCTTCTATCAGTAAGTAGAATAATTCGGTCAGCAAAATACTCGATAGCCTCCTTTAAGGCAAGCCTTGCTTGCGGGGGTCCCATGGTAATAACAGTGATCTTACCCCCATAAGTCTTCTTTAAGTTGCAAGCAAGGGCTAAAGCAGAAATATCATAGGGATTGATGACCGCCGGAACCCCCTCCCTGATTAGGGTCCCGGTCTCGGGGTTTATCCTTATGTTTGTGGTGTCCGGAACTTGTTTTATTGAGACTAAAAGGTTTAGCATTAAAAGGCATTATAACATCTAATCCTTTCCCAGTAAATCTTCATAAACATCAAAGCATTCTTTTATGAGACATTCCTGGTCGGCAAAAAAGCATCTTCCTTCTTTTCTTTGAGGTATGGGATTTTCTGGCACTTTTATCTCCGAAAAGAGCTCCTTTGTTCTTTTGTAAACCCTTTCAAAAGGCTCAGGTATAGCGGTATTAGCAAGATTACTTTCAAGCTTTTCTAACTCTTCTTTGGCATCCTCAACCACTTTAGCCCTTGATTTGCAGACGGAACACCTCGGGTCGTTTTGCTGATTAACAAGGACTCCGGCGATAAAATGCAAAGCCCTTAGGCGATTAATAAGCTCCTTTTCCTCCATAATCCCCCTCCTTAAAAAGGTATTTTGTTTAATAATAATCATAAATAATCAACTATTAGTTATTAATGAAAAATTTCACATTGCTTCCCATTTAAGACCAATGCCTATGGTTTGAGGCTGAGCCAAAACTCCTTTTTTCTGGAGGGGGTAGTATATTTCATAGTATTTTTCGTCAAGTAAATTTTCTCCCCAGAGGCGAATAGATAGACCCTTAAACCTTTTTTCAAGCTCAAATCCTAAAAGATAAACTTCATGCTGGTGGTATCTTTTTTGCGGGTTTAAGTGAAGTTTAAGAGATACCTCTAAAGGAAGATTTTTCAAAAGAGCAAACTGCAAATTATGCCTAAGATAGTTTCCATGATACCGGGAAAGACTGATCTTTTCGCCAAAAAGGTTAACATAGGTATAGCTTAATATGAAGCGACCAAAAGTAGAATTGTAAACAAGGTTTATCGTCCCTCCAAAGGCAGAAACATCTAAGTTTTCAGCAAAGGTTTGAGAAGAATTGGAAACCCAATCGATGAGATCTTGTCCTCTTCTAAGGAAAAGGGTAAAGGAGAATAAACCCTTTGGCATCGAATAATCAAAACCTCCTTCAAGGTTTAGAGCCTTCTCTGGGGAAAGCTCAGGATTACCTTTTATCCTCATCGAGTTGTATCTTAGCTCTGTTGCTGAGGGAAGGCGGTAGGATAGGTTTGCTTGAGCTCGGAGTTTAAGGTCCTTTTTTGGTAGATGGCTAAGACCAAAGCCAAGAGAAAGGAAGTCCTTTTCCTCTGCGTAGACATCATACCTTACCCTTAGGTCTATGTAGGTTCTATCAAAAAGCTCAAAGTTTATCCCAGAATAAAGACCTATGGCTCTTCTTAAAAACCTTCCAAGCCTCGTTGAATCTAAGGTTTCATAGCTTCCTTCAAGACCAAAGGTGTAGATGCTTTTTCCTTCTTCTAAAGTAAATGGAAGGTTCACCCTTAAGAGCGTTGAAGTATGTTTGTTCTGATAGAAGTTCGGATTGTTCCTGTTAAGGAGATAGTGGTCGTGGTTTACTCTGGCAATGATTCCCGGGTCAAAAAGAAAGCTTCCTATGCTAAAAAGCTTTTTGGCAAGAAAGAGCTGAGTCCTTGTCTCTTCCCATTCACCATCAACCCTTGGTGTATAGAAGTTTCTTGCTCCGAAATCCTTTTCAACAAACCCGTAGAAGAGGAGCTTCCTTTCATCCTTAGTGTAAAGGTTTAGCGTTC
Organism: Caldimicrobium sp.; assembly: GCA_009903935.1. GTDB lineage: Bacteria > Desulfobacterota > Thermodesulfobacteria > Thermodesulfobacteriales > Thermodesulfobacteriaceae > WYEG01. Next base: position 36,870 of record WYEG01000017.1, read on the forward strand.
GGATATCAAAATCTCTGTTCCAGATGAAGCCGTTTGATTTTTTCTGTTGAAGGCTAAGGGAAAAGGGAAGAGAGGACAGGGGATAAGAAAGCTGGAGAGTGTGATCTTTGTAGTCGTAAGAGCCAAGGTTTGCTGAGGCTAAAGCTTGAGGTTTTTTGGGTTTTTCTAAAACATAGTTTAGGGCTCCGCCAAAGCCAGAAGGTCCATAAGTTGGACTTGCCCCTCCTGTCAAAACCTCAATAGAGCTTAAATTTTGGCTAAGGAGGGGGAGGTTCATTAGATGATGCCCTGTTTGCAAGTCTGAGACCCTAAGACCCTCTATGAGGAGAAGATTTTGCTCAAAGTTTGTCCCACGAATGGATAAATCTTCCTGAACTCCAAATCCCCCTCTTTCCCTAATATCAACCGCAGAATGTAAGGACCCTCCTTTTTCAAGGAAAGTCTTAGGTATGATGCTTACCTCTTGAGCAGTCCTTTCAAAAGGAAAGGGAAGACTTTGTCCTACGATTTGGACCTTCTCAAGAAGCACCACTTCTTCCGCAAAGGAAAGTGAAGGAAGGAAAAGCAGGCTCCCCAAAATAAGCCTCTTGAATGGTTTTTTAGGTTTCA